>CAZFIH010000010.1:0-6633 GCA_964519445.1 uncultured Bdellovibrionales bacterium
TAGTATTGCGCCCTATTTTAGGGTGTGGTATAATTTGAACAATAAACCAAGAAAAAACAAAAAATGAAAAACTCAAAATTTCGATCAAAGTTTGGTATAGGGCGAAAGTTTATTTTCACTTTGGCTCTTTTTGTTTTGTGTTTTGCGGTGGCCAATGTGGTCAGGATTCAGGCAGGAGAAGGCGATAGCGGCCGGGGATGGCTTTGGGGCGGAAGCGAAGACGCGGACTTGGCTCCCGCGGACGGATTAGCCAACGGGAACGAGACTATGCTCTATGACATTAGCATGAACAATGTCGACGGCGGAGGGTCCTACGATTACGGTGTGAATATTCCAATTGGAGACGGCGATGTCACCGGTTACGCTTGGAGCAATACCGTCGGCTGGATAGATTTCAATCCGCAGGATCATTGCGGTTCTGATTATGCGGCTGCTAGCTGCAGTCCGCCAAGCGGAAGCGCGGGCGTATTTCGTTCCGGAAATACGCTCACTGGCTGGGCGAGGATTGTTGGTATTGCCACAGAGAGCGCTGTTGATAATTCCGGCGGATGGGAGGGGTGGATTTACGTAGACAACGTCGCCATTAATTCCGACAATACTCTTCAGGGGTACGGATGGCACGGTGAAGCGCTGGCGCCCGCTGGAAGTAATAATTATGCCTACGGTCTGGGTTATGTTGATTTTTCCAATGCGTGGATTGAAGTGTCCTGTACGCCCGCTTGCGGTTCAGAGGATAACAATAGCTTTTGCGCAGGTACCAGTGGACCTACCGGCCAATTATGCTTGGAAGGATCAGCTTCTCCCGTTAGCGGAAGCGGTCCCTGGACTTGGACTTGCGAATGTGGGGGAAATACAGTCACTTGTGACTCGGCAGTTGATCCTCCAATTGACGGCGTCTGCGGTGATGCGGCGGGGAAAAATTTCTGCGACGGATCAGTGACCGGAACTCTTTGCGAATTCGGATCCGCTTCATCGGTGACGGGCACTCTCGAACTGCAGTGGACCTGTAGCGGCGAATGCGGCGGGGATGATGTCACTTGCACAGCCAGCGGAAGATGCGGGCAAATTGAAGTGAATCCGTAAGGAATGAATATAGAAATTCAAAACCTTGCGAAAATTTACAAATTGATATAGATGCTCTACGAACCTCCAAAATACGATAGAAGAAAAATAGCCATTGCCGCGGCGGTCGTCGCGGGGGTCGTCTTCATCGTGATTATCCTTTTTTATGTCTTGCGGGACATCAGGCAATCCGGCCGTCCGGGGTTGGATCTTGATGAAATGTCGAAGGCTTCTTCGGAAGCAAAAAAGAGAAGTATGATGAATGCCTTGGAGGAAGCCAACAAAGATGCTTCTCCGGTTGACGGGACAGACGCGGAAGCGCGTCGGCGGGATATGGAGGCTGTTCTCGAAAAAGCAAATTCTGGTTCCGATTCCTCATTGTCTTCAAATGACGGCACGGACGGTTTTGACAGTGAGGACAGCAGTGCCAGTGGCGGAGCAGAAAGTTCCGATGATATCAGTGAATCCGACAAACTGAAGGACATGCTGATGGAGCTGGACAAAGCCAACAATCAATAATAATTTTTGTTTCAAAAAAATGAAAAACGAAAAATTGGGAAAAGTGAAATATTGGCTTGAGATAGCGGCTTTGGGAGTGGTCTTGGGGTTGGTGATTCAAGGAGCCCAAGCCTGGGTCGGGCCGCCGGCGAATCCGCCTTCCGCGAATGTCGGCGCGCCGCTCAATACCGGACTGAATCCCCAAGCCAAACAAGGTCCCCTTGAGTTATTCTGGCAGAACTGGGATCCCGCGACTAATCAAGGGGAGAACCCGGATCTCGTGGCGCTTCTGGCGGCCGGGGAAGTGAGAGCGGATGACTTCTGTCTCAACAGCGATCTGACAAAGTGCTTGAGTAATGCCGGCGGGGTGCCAAGAGGAGACATGATCAAAGTAGACGGGAACAATGCCACTTGTCCCGCCGATCATCCTATCCCGCTAGCGAAAAATTGGAATACAAGATGGTGCGGTGATTCTGGCAGTTCTTGCACTACTCCATCGGGATGGCATGGCGCCGCTCAAGGTCCCCAATGTGAGTATCAAGGGAAGTGTACATGGGGCGAACCTTCATACTGTCCCACTCCCCACGCGTGCATAGCCAACGGCTGGTCCTCTGTGATTTGCGTCTCTTTTTAGATTCTGTTGATTGGGCGAATAGCAAAAACAATTTTGTTTGGGGAATTTACTAGCTAAAAAATATATATATTTAAAGACCCATTAAAGACCTATGGAAAGCAAAAAAAACAGACCCAAGAAAAAAGCACTATACTGGCTCTCGGTGATTGTCGTCGGAATCACTCTCGGCCTCACGCTCCAGTTTGCGAGCGCCTGGGTCGGGCCGCCGGCGAATCCGCCTTCCGCCAACGTCGGCGCGCCGATCAACACGGCTCCAGTTGACCAAACAAAAGGAAACACGACTAGCGGAAAAATCAACGCCCAGGATTTCTGCCTCAACAGCGATCCGGCGAAGTGCTTGAGTACTTCCGCCGGGGAGCGTCCCATCAGCAATCCCAATTGCCAGTGCGTTGTTACATGGGATAGTTGCTGGAGGTATGGTATGTACGGAGCTGCAGCAACAAAATGGAAAAAATGTACTTGGAATGGCGGCATAACTTGGAGCGGTTGGTCGCAGTCTGGTGGTTTATGTATCATTGCCATCAACCAATGGAGTGATCTTAATTTCAGCAGTAGTACTTATCCTTGTTATAATGATTAGTTTGTTAGTGGAAATCGGATTAAATAATAAGATAAGATACTAAAAAAACTATATATGGATATTTCAAAACTAAAATCCCAAGATTCAAACCCAATCTTCTCAAGACTCCTGTTATTTGCCGCAATCATAATTCTTGCTCTCGTCGTTGGTATTCTGGCTACTATGCTTTTCTATCAAAAAAAAGAGACCTCGAATTCCGCAAAGCAGCTCCAGCCAAATATTCCTAGTATTTCAGGACAGAATCCGGAACAGACGCAAAATCAGTCTCAAGTCGGGCAGGAAAATTTTCTTGGCTTCAATGCGATTGTGAAAAATAAAGAGGGAAACAAGATTACATTGACTGATCTTCCCAATTTTTTGAATAAAAAAGACGCCAAGAGAGAGCTGGTCGTAGTCGTTTCCAAAAGAACCGAATTGACAAAGTACATTATGCCCGAACAGTCAACTGCGATCACAGGCGAGCCTCCCGAAGGGTCGGCTTCCATTGAAGACATAAAAGAGAAATATTTCATCGACGTTGAGCTTTTCGAGGCAGTTGACTTAGAAAACCCCCCCGCGGAAGTAGAAGCCAAAAAAATCCGAATCGAAGGCGGGCCGGGATATCAATAAAAATTTTCACATTTTGATTTTTGCGTAAAAAGACAGCCCGATTAGCGGGCTTTCTTTTAAAACTAAAACAAGGCCGGGCCTTAAGGCCCGGCCTTGAAAAAAAGATATGCTTTGATTTGGCATTTTGTAGTATAATATAAAGAGGAATATCTGCAGGGTCCGGCCTTGTGCTCGTAAAAAATTCGAAAAAAATAATTTGAGAAAAATTCAGCTTGCCAACGACGAGTTTTACCACGTTTACAATCGCGGCGTAGAAAAGCGAGATATTTTTTGCGATTTCAGGGACTTTCAGCGGTTTTATCTGTCGATAATACTCATGAACGACGAAAAAGATGGCCTGATGCTTTTGTGGAAGAACCATGAATCGTCCCGGGGGAAAACCTCTCTCGACAAATTTCTCCGGACTAATCTAAAAAAGAAAAAACCTTTGGTGCAAATTGTCGCTTTTTGTCTTAATCCGAATCATTATCATTTCATTTTGAAACAGACAAGAGACCGAGGCATAGAAAGGTTTATCCATAGAATCGCTACCGGACATACTATGCATTTCAATAAAAAATACAACAGAAGCGGCGTTCTTTTTCAGGGAAGATTTAGAGCCGCACACATTTCCTCAACAAGCCAGCTCCTTAGGATGTCAGTTTACGTAAACTGCAATAGCGAAATTCATGGCATTGAAAATTCGAGAAATTACAAGTGGTCAAGCTATCCTGAATATTTAGGAAAAGAAAAAAGAGGAATATGCAATAAAAAAATTATCCTAAGCCATTTTGGGGATATTCGTGATTATGAAGCTTATGTCACAGAGAATAAAAAGGATTTCAGGGAGATCAAAGAAGGCGAAAAAATAATGTTATTAGAGTAATTTCCAAAATATCAAGGCCGGGCCTTAAGGCCCGGCCTTGAAAAAGGCTAAATATTTGCTAAGGCCGGACGTTGCTGGATTTGCTTCTGGTCTTGAGGCATTTCGAGCATATCAATATCCTTTTTCCTTCAATTTTTTTAGAGTGAAGATTAATAGCCAGGGTTCGCTTGGTCTTGATGTTGGAATGGGATTTTTTTTGCGATGCTTTCGGACCGCGAAGGCAGATTTGACAAACTCGTGACATAATAATGTGATACTAATCTACGAATCAAATGCCAATCAACTAATTGCTAATATACGAAAAAATATTCGTGATTCGTTGGTTGGCATCTATTTGCAGATTCGCATCTTATTGCTTAATTAACTCATCTAGGCTAACATAAAAAATAAATATTGGCAAGATAGCGTAATAAAACAGCGTGCCCGACATAATTCTACTTCTCATAATCCTCATAATGTCCGCGGTCGTTCACGAGGTCGCCCATGGTCTTTCCGCTTTCTGGCTGGGTGATCCGACTGCCAAGTATGCCGGAAGACTGACGCTCAATCCCTTGAAACACCTTGATCCCTGGGGCTCTTTTCTGATGCCGGTTTTCCTGCTTCTTCTTTCCGGGGGAAGATTTTTCTTCGCGGCGGCCAAGCCGGTTCCGTACAACCCCTACAATCTCCGAGACCAAAAATACGGCCCGGCCATTGTCGGGGCCTCCGGACCGCTTTCGAATATTCTAATTGCCCTTATTTTTGGGCTTTTTCTGAGGTTTTTTATAGCCGGCGGATTGGTTCCGTCGTCTGACGCGGTTTCGCTTCTTCAAAATCTTTTCACGGGCGGAAATTTGCTTGGTTCCGGTTTGAGCGGGATTGCCATTCTTTTTATCATGATTATTTACGTCAATATACTGCTTGCCATTTTCAACCTCATTCCCATTCCGCCGCTCGACGGTTCGAAAATTCTCTATGCCATTCTTCCTGTCCGCGAGGAAACAAAAATCTACCTCGATCAATACGGGCTCATTTTCATCATTCCGATCATCATTCTTTTTTCCGGCTTCATTTTTGCTCTTATCCGGTTCGTGGAGCTCGTTTTTTTTCGGTTAGTGGTCGGACTCTGAAGTATTTCAAAACACAAAGCGATAATGTAAAATTCAAAAATAGCTCTTTTTTCGTGGCAAACGGTTGACATTTTATCGCTATTACTTAGAATGATAGATGCTAGCTCGCTAGCGGTTTTATTTATTTTAAAAAAAGAATAAGCGAGCGAAGCGAACACCAAAATTTTGAATTTTGATTTTTGAATTTTGCATTTAGCGAAGCGCGCATGCCTACCATAAACCAACTCAAAAAAAGACCCCGAAAGGTCCAAAAGAAGAAATCTAAATCGCCGGCAATGACGAGGACTTTCAACACGCTTAAAAACCGGCCCAGTGAAACTGATTCCCCCTTCAAACGGGGCGTATGCGTCAAAGTTAGTACGACTACTCCCAAAAAACCGAATTCAGCCCTTCGAAAAATTGCCCGCGTGCGCCTCACCAACGGCATGGAAGTGACGGCCTACATTCCCGGAATCGGTCACAATCTCCAGGAGCACTCGATTGTCATGATTCGCGGCGGCCGGGTACCCGATCTCCCGGGAGTCCGATATCATGTCGTAAGAGGCGTTCTGGATGCTACGGGAGTAAGCGACAGAAAGAGGGGAAGATCGAAGTACGGGGCCAAGAAGCCAAAAAGCTAGATGTGATGCCAATCAACGAATCTTGTGCCAATCTACAAATTGCGAATCTGCGAATTAGTATTCGCAATTCGTTGATTAGCGTTTATTAGTAAATTAGAATCACACCGTATGTCTCGAAGAAAAAGAGTCTACAGAAAAAATTGGAAAGCAGACCCGAGATACGAAAGTCTCCTTGTGGGACGTTTTGTCGGTCATTTGATGGAAAAGGGCGGCAGAAGCGTTGCTGAAAAGATAGTCTATGACGCTTTCGATGTTATTCATGAAAGAACCAAAAAAGGCGGACTTAATGTATTTGAACAGGCTGTAAAAAACGTATCTCCTCTTGTCGGGCTCAAATCCCGCCGAATTGGAGGAGCGAATTATCAGGTTCCGGTTCAAGTAATTGGCGACAGACGGGCAATGCTTGCGATGCGATGGATAATTGACGCGGCCCGATCAAAAAAAGGAAAAAAGATGGCTGAAAAACTGGCCGACGAGTTCCTGGATGCCTCCCAAAAGCAGGGAGCGGCCATGAAAAAAAGAGAAGATACGCACCGCATGGCGGAAGCGAACAAAGCTTTTGCGCACTTCGCATAGATGTGATGCCAATCAACGAATCTTATGCCAATCTACAAATTGCGAATCTGCGAATTAGTATTCGCAATTCGTTGATTAGC
>CAZFIH010000010.1:6733-14879 GCA_964519445.1 uncultured Bdellovibrionales bacterium
TGCCAATCTACAAATTGCGAATCTGCGAATTAGTATTCGCAATTCGTTGATTAGCGTTTATTAGTAGATTAGAATCACACCTTTATGGCACGACAATATCCAATTGAAAAATTCAGAAATATTGGAATCATCGCTCACATTGACGCCGGGAAAACGACCACTACCGAGCGGATTTTGTTTTATACCGGCATTTCGCACAAGATAGGCGAAGTTCATGAAGGGCAGGCGGTTATGGATTGGATGGAGCAGGAAAAAGAGCGGGGAATCACGATCACTTCGGCGGCGACGACCTGCTACTGGAAAGATGTCCAAATAAACATCATCGACACTCCCGGACACGTGGATTTTACTGTTGAAGTGGAAAGAAGCCTTCGGGTTCTTGACGGGGGAGTAGTGGTTTTCGACGGAAAAGAAGGTGTGGAGCCCCAGTCGGAAACAGTCTGGCGGCAGGCCGACAAATACAACGTCCCCCGGCTTTGTTTCATAAACAAAATTGACAAAGAAGGCGCCGATTTTGAATTTTCTTTCAATTCCATCCTTAATCGCTTGAGCCCCAAAGCGGTAGCGCTTCAAATCCCGATTGGCGAGAGAAGCGAATTCAGCGGCGTTATCGACCTTCTGAATATGAAAGCCGTCTATTTTGAAGGTGAGAGGGGAGAAATTGTCAAAGAAGATGATATTCCCGCCGGACTCGAGGAAAAAGCCAAAGAATGGCGGGACAAGATGGTGGAAAAAGTCGCTGAAAGCGATGACAAGCTGACGGAAAAGTATTTGAGCGGGGAAGAAATTTCCATCGATGAACTCAAGGCCGCCTTAAGAACAGCAGTTGTTTCAGGAAACCTGTATCCCGTTTATTGCGGCACGGCTCTTCGCAACAAAGGCATCCAGCCGGTCCTTGACGGGGTGGTTGATTATCTTCCTTCTCCCGTTGAAGTTCAAGCGGCCAAGGGAATTGATCCCAAGACGGAAAAAGAAATCGAAGTGAAGGCCGATGATGGCGATCCTTTTTCAGCCCTGGCTTTCAAGGTGGCTACGGATCCTTTTGTTGGCCAACTCACTTTCTTTCGGGTCTATTCCGGAAAGGTACAGGCCGGATCCTATGTTCTGAATACGACGAAAAACGAAAAAGAGCGGATCGGCCGGATTCTCCGGATGCACGCCAATCATCGGGAGGAAATACAGGAGATATTCTCCGGAGGAATCGGAGCTCTGGTTGGAATGAAACACACATCTACGGGTGACACCCTTTGCGATCCGGAAAAGCCGGTGCTTCTCGAGACGATTACCTTTCCGGAGCCGGTAATTTCTATCGCCATTGAACCAAAAACCAAGGCGGATCAGGAAAAAATGGGAATTGCCCTCAAGAAACTGGCTGAAGAGGATCCGACTTTTCAAGTGAGAACCGACGAAGAAACGGCCCAAACGATAATTTCCGGGATGGGAGAACTGCATCTGGATATTCTGGTTGACAGAATGAAGCGGGAATTTAAAGTCGAGGGGAATATCGGACGTCCCCAAGTGGCCTATAAAGAAACAATCAGGAAAACGGCTGAAGCGGAAGGGAAATATATCCGGCAGTCAGGCGGACGCGGCCAGTACGGGCACTGCTGGCTTCGAGTGGAGCCGAATGAAAAAGGAAAAGGGTATGAGTTTATTGACGAAATAAAGGGCGGAGTCATCCCCCAAGAATATATTCCAGCCATAAACAAGGGAGCCAGAGAGGCGATGGACAAAGGTGTCGTTGCCGGTTTTCCCCTGGTTGACACAAAAGTAACCGTGTACGACGGCTCCTTTCACGAGGTTGATTCTTCCGAGGCGGCCTTCAAAATCGCCGGTTCAATGGCGCTGCAGGAAGCAGTTCGCCGGGCTGATCCTGTGATTCTCGAACCGATTATGAAAGCGGAAGTCACTTCTCCGGATAATTTCATGGGAGACGTTGTGGGGGACATCAATGCCAAGCGCGGCACTATTCAGGAAATCGAGGATCGCGGGGAAGGAAATGCCCGTGTCAAAGTGATAAAAGCGGAGATCCCGCTGGCGTCCATGTTTGGCTATGCCACGCAACTTAGGTCAATGAGCCAAGGCCGGGCAAACTACAACATGGAATTTGACCATTACGCGGAAGTGCCGGGAAACATTGCCGAGGAAATCAAGGGCGGAGGAAAGAAGTAATTCGTTGCGGATTCAACGAAATTGCGAAAATTGGCAAATTCGTGGTTCAAGAGATAGTATAATTTGCGTGTTTCGTATTTCGCTCAATTCGTATTTCGTAAAAATATGATATCCAAAGATCTCAAGGAGTTGATCGACGCTGCGGGAGGGCGCTATATTATCGTCGAGAACGGCCGGCCGAGATACATAGTTCTTGAATTCGAGGACTACAAGCGCGTCTTCTTTGATCAAAGGGATCAGAAATTAGTGCAATTGTTGACAGAAGAAGAACTTGTTGATAGAATCAACGCTGATATTGCCCTCTGGCGGGAAAGCCAGAAAAGAGAAAGAGAAAATGGCGAAATTCTCCCTGATGAGATAGAAGAGTTGAAGGATATTGAATATATATAGCCGACGGTTTTTTTCGGCGCCGGGCTTGTCAAAAAATAGAAAATATTTTAGAATAACTTCACCTGCCTGCTTTGGAAATATTTTGAACAGGGTGTTCAGGATTAGCAATAAATTGGCAAAAAGTTTGAATTTAATTCCTGCAATAAAGCATTTCAGGCAGGACGGAAGGCTCAATAAGAAAATTTTATTATTGTAAAAAATAACGAATTTGCACAGATTCGAGTTTGTGATTTGGGCGAATTCGGGGCAAAAAAATATGGCAGCAGTATTTGAACGAACAAAACCTCATGTCAACGTCGGGACCATCGGCCACGTGGACCACGGAAAAACAACCTTGACGGCGGCAATCCTTCACGTCTTGGGCTTGGCCGGACTCGCCGCTTCCAAAAAGACGGTTGATGAAATCGACAACGCTCCGGAAGAAAAGGCGCGGGGGATTACTATCGCGACAACTCACTGCGAATACGAGTCGGAAAAGAGACACTATGCCCACGTGGATTGCCCGGGTCACGCTGATTACATAAAAAACATGATTACAGGAGCTGCTCAAATGGACGGATCGATTTTGGTAGTTAGCGCGACTGACGGGCCGATGCCTCAAACGAGAGAGCATATTCTGCTTGCCCGGCAAGTGGGCGTTCCGGCGATCGTGGTCTTCATAAACAAAGTCGATATGGTAGATGATCCCGAACTAGTTGATCTTGTTGAAGCCGAAGTCCGGGAGCTTCTGACAAAATATGAATTTGACGGCGACAAAGCCCCCGTTATCCGCGGTTCAGCCCTCAAGGCCCTTGATGCCAAAAGCAAGGACGACGAAGCCGCCAAGCCGATACTTGATCTTGTCAACGCGCTCGACGAAAGCATCCCCGAGCCGGTGCGGGAAATTGACAAGCCGTTTCTTATGCCAATCGAAGATATCTTTTCCATTGAAGGGAGAGGCACGGTAGTCACCGGGCGAATCGAAAGAGGAACCGTGAATATCAATGACGAAATTGAGATTGTCGGAATCCGTCCCACGGCCAAAACGATTGTAACCGGGATCGAGATGTTCAACAAAACGCTTGACAAGGGTCAAGCCGGCGACAATGCGGGAATTCTGCTTCGCGGAACCAAAAAAGAGGATGTTGAGCGGGGACAGGTCCTGGCAAAGCCCGGATCAATTACGCCCCACACTGAATATGAAGCGGAAGTTTATATCCTTACGAAAGAAGAAGGCGGACGCCACACCCCGTTTTTCAAAGGATACAAGCCGCAGTTTTATATCCGAACGACCGATGTGACAGGGGAAGTCACGCTGCCTGAAGGGACCGAGATGGTAATGCCCGGTGATACGGTAAATTTTTCCGTGAAACTTCAGTCCCCGGTGGCCATGGAAGAAGGAATGAGATTCGCTATTCGGGAGGGAGGCAAAACTGTCGCCTCCGGAGTAGTGACCAAGATCATTAAGTAGCTTGGGCAAAGGTTGAGGCATGAAATTGGCATAGAATTTCGCGGTTAAGGAAACATTATTATTTCTTAACCTGATTATTAAGACTCGTATCAGCTTCTCAACCCAATCCCTTTTACAAAATTATCTAGATGGCAACCAAGAAGTCCGAGTCTCAAGAAGACGACAAGCCCAGGATAAGGATCAAAATCAAAGCCTACGATCACAAAGTCATTGATCGCTCGGCGAGACAAATCGCGGAAACAGCGGAGCGCACCGGCGCCGAGATCGCTGGTCCTGTTCCTTTGCCGACCCAGATTCGAAAATACACCGTGAACAAGTCCACTTTTGTCCACAAGGACAGCCGAGACCAGTATGAGATGCGAATTCACAAAAGATTGCTTGATATTTTCAATCCTACTCCGAAGACGATTGACAGCCTGACTAATCTGGATCTTCCGGCCGGGGTGGATGTGGAGATCAAAATGTAGCTGAGATGCGAATCCGCGAATAAATGCTAATCTACAAATTGCGAATAGTTTTTTCAAGATTCGTGATTTGTTGATTGGCATAAGGTTGGCGGATTAGTATCATGTATCCTAGTTCAAGTCCCGGCGCTTTCGGCCGGGATACTAAACTAGCAAAAAATCCAAAGGGGTTTTGGCTGGTTTATGGCCAGTTTTTTGTTTAGGCGTGATGCGAATCAACGAATATATGCCAATCCGCGAATTACGAATAATATAGTTCGTAAGTTCGCGATTTATTGGCTAGTAAAAGATTAGCAGATTAGCATCGTATTCATGAAATTCATTCTAGGACGCAAATTGGGAATGAGCACTATCTACGACAAAGAAAAAGGCGCCTTGCCGGTGACTCTTGTTGAGTGCGGAGAAAACACGGTCACTCAAATCAGAAGCGAGGATAAAGATGGATACAGGGCGGTGCAATTAGGAATAAAAAAGCACAAAGTCCAAAATGCGAAATCCAAAACAGCAGCAAAAGCAGAGTTAAGAAAGGGTTATTTGAAAATGAAAGAATTTAAGGGCGAGACCGGAGATTTGAAAACCGGCGATAACCCGGACGTTTCCCAATTTGAAGTAGGCGACAAAGTGAAAGTAAGCGGTGTTTCGAAAGGAAAAGGTTTTCAGGGAGTGATGAAGCGGCACGGCTTCAAGGGATCTCCCCGCTCGCACGGTCACAAGCACGACTGGCGGGCCCCCGGCTCCATCGGTTCCAGCTTTCCGGAGCATGTTATCAAAGGGAAAAAAATGGCCGGCCGCATGGGTGGTGTCCGGGCGACGGTGAAAAATTTGGAAGTCGTGCAAATAGACAAGGATAACAGTATTTTGTTTTTGAAAGGGGCGGTGCCGGGAGCGGAAGGAAGGTTGGTCGAAATTAGTTATTCGTGAAGCTGCATGGTTGTCGTGGAAGCGAAAAAATAGACAATTAATTCCGGACCGTTTTCGAATTTCCATTATCCGCAACCACTCTGCCAACAAAAATTAACCAATTTCCAAATTCGAATATATGCTGAAGTATCCTGTTTACAATTCAGAAGGAGAAAAGACAAAAGACATTGATCTTCCCCGATCTCTTTTTGGCGTGACTCGGAATGACTCACTCATTCACCAGGTGTACGTTGCCCAGTCCGCCAACCGGCGCTCGGTGATTGCTCACGCGAAAGACAGAGCGGAAAGGTCCGGATCCGGAAAAAAGCCTTGGCGGCAAAAAGGAACAGGGCGGGCCCGTGTCGGATCGGTTCGAAGCCCCATTTGGAGAAAAGGGGGAATTATATTCGGACCGGCGAAAGAGCGTAATTTCAAAAAAGATATCCCCAAAAAAATGAAGCGCAGGGCCTTCGCTATGGCGCTTTCGGGAAAAGTGGAAGATAAGGAGATGGTGGTGGTCGAAAATCTCAAGTTCAAAGAGCCCAAAACGCGACTGGCTAAACAAGCGATTGATAAATTAGAGGTCAAGGGAAGCATGCTTCTCGCTTTAGCCAAAAACGAGAGAGAAGCAGGCAGAGCGGTAAGAAACCTGCCGAACGTTTATTACATCGATGCGAAAAATCTGAGCGTATTTGATATTTTGAATAACAAGAATCTGGTTTTGAGCGAGGAGGGAGTAGAAGTTATAAAGAGCAGATTTAATACGGTGAAAATAAACAAACAGGCCGACAGTACCAAGTAATCACAAGAAACAATGGGAATTTTTGATAAAATTCTGGGAAAAAAAGAGGAAGAAAAAGAACCGGCACGTGAGAGGAAGGAGCCCAAGGCTCCTGAATTTGAGAAGCTCCGACGCTCCGGCAAAGGAGCTCGTCGGAGGCCGGAGCCCCGATCGCGGAGCGCGTCGGGAAAGGAGGAAAAATCGAAACAAGAAAAATCCAAAGTTGTAAAAAAAAGAAAAGTTGCCAAAAAAGAAGAAAGTCAGGCTCACGAAATTTTGCTCGAGCCTCTGGTTACGGAAAAAGGGGCTCTCTTGGGCCAGTTCAACAAGTATTTGTTCAAGGTTCATCCGAAGGCGAATAAATTTCAAATAAAGCAGGCAATCGAAGATCACTACGGAGTAAAAGTAACGCAGGTAAACATTATCAAAATAAGCCCCAAAAAAAGAATTCACGGACGGACGGTTGGGTGGAAACAGGGATTCAAGAAAGCGGTGGTGACGCTCCAGGGAGGAGATACAATCGGAACGGCGGAAGGCGTTTAGTCCTTACGAATTACGAATTTTGTACGAATATACGAATTCGTCTAAAGTTCCGTGATTCAATAATCAAAGGAAAACATAGATTGCAACATTCGTATATTGGTAATTGATTCGTAATTCGTAAAGAATGTCGGTCAAGATATATAGAAAAACTACTCCCGCGCGGCGGCAAATGTCGATCAGCAAATTGGAAAAGGATTTCGGAAAACCGGAGAAAAGTTTGACGCGCTTCCTCGCGAGAAAAAAAGGGCGGGCCGGTGGAAAAATTTCCGTGAGACGCAGGGGAGGCGGCCACAAAAAGAGATATCGCGAGATCGATTTCAAAATGCAAAAGTTGAAAGTTCCGGCCAAAGTGGCGAAAATTGAAAGAGACCCTTTTCGAAGCGCGCGAATTGCGCTTTTAAGCTACAAAGACGGTGAAAAAAGGTATATTGTGGCAGTCGATGGAATGAAAGTCGGCCAGGAAGTAATTGCCGCATCAAATGCTCCCATAAAGGTTGGAAACCGTCTTCAGCTCAAGAATATCCCGGTCGGCACTCAAATATCCCTGGTTGAGCTGTTTCCCGGAAAGGGAGCTCAAATGGCGCGCAGTGCGGGTTCCGCTGTTACGCTTATGTCCGTGGAAGGCAATGTTACCCAAATCAAGCAGGCATCGGGTGAATTGAGGCTGGCGAGCGGAGACTGCTGGGCAACTATTGGACAAGTGAGCAATATCCTGCATAATACAGTGAATACCGGAAAGGCCGGCAGATCACGCTGGAGGGGAATTCGTCCGGCAGTCAGAGGATCGGCTATGAATCCGGTTGATCATCCGCACGGCGGAGGAGAAGGTCGACAGGGAATTGGCTTGAAACATCCCAAGACACCCTGGGGAAAACCGGCTCTCGGGAAAAAAACAAGAAAAAAGTTCAAATACAGTGATAAGTTTATTCTAAGGAGAAGAAAATAGATTTCACATAACGTGGAACATGGAACACATAACATTTTTATCTGCTCCATGCTCCATGCTCCATGCTTTTATGGCTCGGTCTCTCAAAAAAGGTCCCTTTGTGGACGAAAAACTGCTCAACAAAATCAAGAATATGAATCCGGGTGACAGAACAGCCATCAAGACTTGGTCGCGCTCTTCGACTATCGCGCCGGAAATGGTGGGCTTCACTTTTGGGGTTCACAACGGAAAAGAGTTCATTCAGGTTTCCGTGACAGAGGAAATGGTCGGGCACAAACTGGGAGAATTTTCGCCAACCCGGAAGTTCGTCCGTCACGGCGGAAGGATTCAAAAAGAACTGGAAATGACTCAAGCCGGCAGGCAAGCCGAAACAGCCAAAGCGGAAAAATCGGCCGAGGAGAAGAAGTAGCCTTTACGAATTACGAATTTTGTACGAATATACGAATTCGTGCAAATCAGTAATTCGTGAAATTTACACCAGAAAAAATCAAAAGTATTTG
>CAZFIH010000010.1:14979-23102 GCA_964519445.1 uncultured Bdellovibrionales bacterium
GAAATCCATGCAAGTATCTGCAAAACTCAACAATTATCGAAGATCGCCCCGAAAAACCCGCTTAGTGGCGGAGATGCTTCGGGGATTGGAAGTAAAAGAAGCCGAAGATCAACTCAAATTTCTCATAAAAGGATCGGCTCCGAATTTTGAAAAATTGATGAAAAGCGCTGTTTCCAACGCCGAGATCAACTACGGACTTGACAAAGACAATTTGTACATAAAAGAGATCAAAGTAAATGAGGGGCCCAAGTACAAGCGATGGAAGCCGCGAGCCTACGGGAGAGCAACAATGATTCTCAAAAGAACCAGCGACATTGAAATTATTCTGGATGAAAAAGTTGAAGGAAAAGGAAGAAAAAAAGTAGAGAAGAAAACCGAGATCAGAGACGTAAAAGCGGAAGAAGCCAAAAAGAAAGATACGGATAAAGCTGAAAAAAAAGAAAAAATTGAAGAGAGAAAGCAGCCCCCGGTTGTTGAGAGCAAGGTTCCGGCCGACGAAAAAGAATACGCGGAAGAGACGAAAAAAAGAGGAACGGCTAGAGGATTTTTGAAAAAAGTTTTCAGAAGAAAGTCAATGTAACTCACGAATTAGCGAATAATTATTATGGGTCAGAAAGCCAATCCGCGCGGGCTCCGAGTAGGCATAACAAGCGACTGGAAGTCCCGCTGGTTCAGCAAAAAGGAATATGCCAGACAGCTTCGGGAAGATATAAAGATTCGCGAAATTATTTTCGCGCGCCTGAAAAATGCCGCTGTAGGCGATGTTGAAATCGAGCGGTCGGCAGGCTCCGTGAAGATTCTCATCAAAACAGCGCGGCCGGGCGTGATCATCGGACGCGGAGGAACGGGAGTCGAAGATGTCAAAAAGATGATCAGAGAAAAATTTTTCAAATGGAGAAAAGTTGACGTCAAAGTTGAAGTCGAGGAAGTCAAAAATGCGGAAGACAGCGCGATGATTGTGGCTCAAAATGTCGCCGAACAGCTTGAAAAAAGGGTTCCCTACAGGAGAGTTCTAAAGACGACGGTTCGTCAGGCCATGGAAGGAAGAAAAGTGGAAGGAATAAAGATTGAAATAGCCGGTCGCTTGGGTGGCGCGGATATCGCCCGGCGGGAATGGATCGCGGAAGGCAATCTGCCCCTGCATACCCTCCGAACTGACATTGATTTTGCCAAAACAATTGCGAGAACGACTTACGGCGCAACAGGAGTGAAGGTTTGGGTGAATAGGGGAGAGAAGTTTGAGTAGGTGTGATGCGAATCAACGAATGAATCCCAATCTACGAATCACCAATCTGCGAATTATATTCGTGATTCGTTGATTAGTATTTATTAGCGGATTAGTATCATACTCATGTTGATGCCAAAAAAAGTTAAGTACCGGAAGCACCAGCGCGGCGGAAAGGTCGGAGGAAAGTCCCCGAAAGGTTCGGAAGTCAGTTTCGGCAGCCATGGGCTAAAAGCCATGCAGGGCGGCCTTGTTTCAGCTCGGCAGATTGAAGCCGCTCGAAGGGCGATGACCCGCCATATTCAGCGAGGCGGAAAAATTTGGATCAGAATATTTCCGGATAAGCCAATAACCAAAAAGGGCGACGAAACTCCGATGGGAAAAGGAAAGGGATCCGTGGATCATTTTGTTGCCGTGGTTCGGCCGGGGAGAATAATTTTTGAGATGGACGGTGTTGCGCAGAATACGGCAAAACAGGCCCTAAAGCTGGCTTCCGACAAGCTGGGCATCAAAACGAAAGTCGAAAAAAGGTCATAATTTTGAAAATATCATGGAGATTCAAGATATTCGTTCAAAAAACGAAAAAGAAATCAGAAAAAATCTGGCAGAAATGAGAAACAGACTGACCAAGATGAAATTTGACATATCTTCGAAACAAACCAAGAATCATCGAGAGGTAAGAAAAATCAAAAAGTCAATCGCCAGGCTAATGTCAGTTCTCAAGGAAAAAGAAAGCAGCGGCAAGCCATAATGAAAATTCTATGAAAAGCGATAAAGCAAAAAAATATATTGAAGGAGTAGTTGTGAGCGATAAAATGGACAAAACTATTGTGGTTTTGGTCAACTCTTTAAAAATGCATACCAAATATCTCAAAAGATACGCGGCTTCGAAAAGATACAAAGCGCACGATCCCGAGAACAAATACAAGACCGGGGACAAGGTGAAAATAGTCCCCGCCAGTCCGCGAAGCCGGGAGAAAAAATGGGAGGTGGTTAATAACTCACGAATTGAGAACGATTAAAAATCGAATTGGAACGAGCCCTTCTTTCTTGTTCGCTCGAAATTCGTTCCTAATTCGCGAGTAGCTGCTATGATTCAAGCCGAGACAAAACTGAAAGTAGCTGACAATACCGGTGCAAAAATCATCGAGTGCTTCAAAGTGCTCGGCGGGACAAGAAGGCGGTACGCCCAAATAGGAGATATTGTTGTTGCTTCCGTGAAGGAATCCGAGCCTCGAGCGACCATCAAGAAGAAATCAGTTGTTCGGGCGGTTATTATCCGCCAAAGAAAACCTCTTCGCCGAAAGGACGGGTCATGGATATGTTTTGATGACAACGCGGCTGTTATTGTGGAAGGAAAAGATCCGAAAGGGACAAGAATATTCGGACCAGTGGCTCGGGAAATACGCGAAAAAGGGTTTATGAAGATTGTTTCACTAGCGCCGGAAGTCTGGTAGCTGTGATGCGAATCTGCGAATGAATGCTAATCAACGAATCGCGAATGTACGAATACGGGAGAGAAGCATAAAAAACAAGTCGTAAATTAGCAATTCGCAGATTGGCATAATTTCGCATTATTAGCATAGTATTTATGAGGATTAGAAAGGGTGACCAGGTAAAAATATTGTCAGGGAAAGACCGGGGGAAAACCGGGAAAGTTACGCGTGTTGATTCCAAGGAAGGGAAAGCAATTGTTGACGGGCTGAACTTGATAAAGAGGCATACGCGGCCCAAGAAACAAGGAGAAAAAGGACAGCGGATTACGATCGCCGCTCCAGTTAGTCTTTCAAGCTTGATGCTTGTTTGTCCGAAGTGCTCCAAGCCTGCGAGAGTCGGCGTGAAAAAAAGCGGAGAAAAGAAATTTCGAATATGCAAAAAGTGTAAAAGTGAACTATGAGATGGCAATAACACTCAAGGAAAAATACGAAAAGGAGACAAGGAAAGCTTTTCAGAAGAAGTTTCAGATTCAAAATGATTTTACTGTGCCGCGAATTGAGAAGGTGGTACTAAACACGGGGATTGGAGAACAGCTCAAAGAAAAGGAAGCTACGGAAGAAATACTTGAAAGCATCAAGCAGATTACCGGCCAGCAGCCTGTTTATACTCGAGCGAGAAAATCAATTTCAGGATTCAAAATCCGGCAAGGTCAGGAAGTCGGCGTCAAAGTGACCCTCCGAGGCAAGCGCATGTGGGATTTTACGGAGAAATTGGTGTCAGTTGCTCTTCCGCGAGTCAGGGATTTCAGAGGGATTGACTTGAGCAATGTCGACAAACAAGGAAACTTGAATTTGCCGATAAGAGAACATATTGTTTTTCCCGAGATTGCGGCTGAAAATGTAAAAAATGTATTCGGCTTTCAGGTGGGTGTTGTCACGACAGCCGAAACAAAAGGAGAGGGGCTAGAATTGTTCAAAATGTTGGGATTTCCGATGAAAATCACATAACATGGAACACATAACATGGAACATAAACTGCTCCATGTTCTATGCTCCATGCTCCATGAATTATGGCGAAAACATCAGTCGAAGCTAGAGCCAAAAAGAAACCGAAGTATTCCACCCGCGTCGTGCGGCGGTGTTGGCGTTGTGGACGAAAGCGCGGATACATGAGAGATTTTGAATTGTGTCGAATCTGCTTTCGCGAACTGGCGAGCACCGGGGAGATCCCGGGGGTAAAGAGATCAAGCTGGTAAGTACGATGCGAATCAGCGAATCTCATGCCAATCCACGAATCGCGAATAGCGAGAATAACGTTGATAAACTGATGCAAATTTTCAATGATTCGCAATTCGCAGATTAGCGTTTATTCATAGATTAGCATCACACCAATGATAGACCCAATTAGCGACATGATATCAAGCATAAAAAACGCTGCTCAAGCCGGGCACCGTGAAGTTTTGATTCCATTTTCCAACCTGAAGATGAACATTGCCGAAATACTCAAGAAAAAAAATGTTCTTGAAGAAGTCGGCTTGGTCGAGGAGGATAATGCCAAGAAAAAAATCAAGCTGGTCCCGAAATATATTGAAACGGAAAATGGGAAGACCGTCCCGTATCTCCAGGGCTTTCGGCGGGTCAGTCGGCAGGGACAGAGAATCTATGTCGGCAAGAACAAAATTCCTTTCGTGAAAGGAAAATTCGGGTTTGCGGTCATTTCCACTTCGCGGGGTTTGATGGCTAGCGATGAGGCCAGAAAATCCGGCGTCGGCGGGGAAGTTATTTGCGAAGTCTGGTAGCAGAAATAATGAAAAATACAAATCTCAAAATTCAAAATGACAGTGCAAAATGTAAAAATGTATTGAATTTAGAAATCATTTGTACAATCGCCAATTTTTGAAATAATATTATGAGCCGTGTAGGCAAAAAACCAATTGAAATACCGGAAAGCGTCGAAGTGGAAATCGACGCGAAAAAAGTCAGCGTGAAAGGGCCGAAAGGTTCACTCGGTCTTGCCATGCATCCGGAAATGAAAGCGGAAGCAAAAGGCCGCGTCGTCGAAGTCTTACCGGAAAAAAGATCGAAAAACACGCCGGCTCTTTGGGGGCTTACTAGAGTTTTGATTTCGAACCTTGTGAAAGGCGTGACCGAGGGCTTTGAAAAAAAGTTGGAACTTCAGGGCGTCGGTTATCGAATGGCTGTTCAGGGAAAAAAACTCAATATGGCTCTCGGTTTTTCCCATCCCGTGGAGGTCGATATACCGGATGGCCTGGAGGCCAAAATTGAAAAAAATATTTTGACCGTATCCGGGATTGACAAACAGAAAGTCGGAGAGTTCGCCGCATCCGTGAGAGCTCTTCGAAAGGTTGAACCCTACAAAGGAAAAGGCTTCCGATACGTTGATGAAGTTGTTCGCAGGAAAGTTGGAAAGAAAGCTGTGGCCGCGGAGAAGTGAGATCCGCCAGGAACTGCGAATTTCATACGAATGCACGAATTGAGCATTGCGAGTTATGCGGAGATAAGGGATGAATTTATATTTTATTGACAGTTAATTTCAATGAATAAATCGCGGGCGAGAAAAAAACGAATACGAAGGGTTCGGTCTAAAATCAAGGGAACGGCGAAACGTCCGAGACTAGCTATTTTTCGGAGCGCCAAATACATCTATGCCCAACTCATCGATGACCAAAGCGGAAAGACACTGGCGGCTTTTGACAGCCGAAAACTGCCCGCCCCAAAGGGGCGAGGTATCGCCTCTGGCGGAAAAAATGCAAAAAACGATTCAGAAACCGCGTCCAGAGTGGGAAAAGAGATTGGGAGAATTGCCAAAGAGAAGAAAATTTCCAGGGCGCTTTTCGATAAGCACGGATACAAATATCACGGACGAGTTAAAGCCTTGGCCGATGGAGCCCGGGAAAGCGGATTGAAGCTGTGATGCTAACCAATGAATAAATGCTAATCCGCAAATTGCGAATTTAAGAAAATAATTTCGTGCATTCGCGATTCGTTGATTAAAACATGATTTGTATATTAGCGTCATAATTATATGAGGAAGAAAAAATTTTCCAGAAGAGAGCGACCGGAATATGACCAGAAGCTTTTGGAATTGGCTCGGGTCACCAGGGTGGTGAAAGGGGGGAGGCGTTTTCGGTTCCGGGCGACGGTGGTGGCCGGAAACAGAAACGGAAAAGTGGGCGTGGGCGTAGGGAAAGGCAAGGATGTCAGTGAAGCGGCGAGGAAAGGTTTCAACGATGCCAAAAAACAAATGATTCAAATCAAAAGGTTCAACAGCACTATTGCCTGTGATTCAAGCGCGAAATTCGGAGGCGCAAAAGTCATCTTGAAGCCGGCCAAACCCGGCCGCGGAATAGTGGCCGGAGGAGCGGTGAGAACGGTCGTTGATTTGGCCGGTATTCGGGATATAGTCTCTAAGTCACAAGGTTCGGCGAACAAGCTGAATCTGGCGAGAGCGACAGTTAAAGCGCTGGAGAAAATAAAAACACTCACAAATAGAGAGCGAACTAAGAACGAATAGGAACGAAGTATTCGCAATTCGTTGATTAGTATTTATTAGCAGATTAGCATCACAGCAATGCAGATTCATCAACTCGAAGTAAAAACCAAGAAAGGGAAAAGGCGCGTCGGACGAGGCGGCAAGAAAGGCACCTATTCCGGTCGCGGAATGAAGGGACAGAAGTCTCGCTCGGGGGCGAAAATAAACCCCATTTTTGAGGGCGGGCGGACAACTCTTATAGAAAGGCTCCCGAAGACGCGGGGCTTCAAGTCGATCCATCCCAAAAATCAGGTTGTCAATTTGGAACAGCTCGAGAGGCATTTCGCCGAGGGCGATACGGTCAATCCTCCAATTTTGCGTAAAAAGCGATTGATAAGTAAAATGAAAGTACCCGTCAAAATTTTGGGAAGAGGGGAAATAAAGAAAAAACTGACGATTGAAAAGTGCCTGGTTTCAAAGAGCGCGGGAGAAAAAATTGAAAAAGCGGGCGGTTCTTTACGAGTTACGAATTGAGTACGAATATACGAATCATTTTCGTATATTCGTAAAGCGGAATGCATTCGTAATTCGTAAAAGCCATGCTCGAAAAAATTCTCCAAGTCTTCAAAATCAAAGAGCTTCGGAACAAAATCCTTTTCGTCCTGGGAATTCTTGTTGTTTTTCGCCTGGCGGCTAATATCCCCGTTCCCGGCGTCAATGTCAATGAACTGCGCCAGTTTTTTGAGAACAACCAGTTCTTCGGCCTTCTCAATATGTTTTCCGGAGGCGGGCTGCGCAATATTTCAATCGTTATGCTGGGCGTCGGGCCCTATATCACCGCGTCCATCATCATGCAGCTTCTCACCATGATTATCCCGAAACTCGAACAGATGTATAAAGAGGAAGGAGAAGCCGGCCGCCAGAAATTCAACATGTGGACTCGCTGGCTGACGGTGCCGCTGGGCGTGCTCCAGACTTTCGGGCTCATTACATTGTTTCGTTCCCAAAATATTCTGGGTGATCTTGGCGCTTTTCAGATGGGAGCAATTATCATCACTGCTACCGCGGGGACGATTTTTCTCATGTGGCTCGGCGAGCTAATCTCGGAAAAGCATATTGGAAACGGAGTTTCCATCATTATCTTCGCCGGAATCGTGGCCGGACTTCCCACTTCGGTTTCAAGAATATTTGTAATGTGGGATCCGACGCAGGTTTTCACTTACATTGGATACCTCTTGTTCGCCCTCGCCGTAATTGCCGGTGTCGTTTTCATCACCGAAGGCCAGCGGAATATCCCCGTTTCCTACGCCAAACGGATTCGCGGAAACCGGGTTTATGGGGGGACCTCGACTCACCTTCCGCTTCGAGTGAATCAGGCCGGCGTGATTCCTATCATTTTCGCCATGTCTATCATGCTTTTTCCGGGGATGATCGCCAATTTTCTGGCTCAATCAAGCAATGAAGCCATTGCCAATGTCGCCGCGAGCATGACCAACCTGTTCAATAACATGTGGTTTTACGGTTCGCTTTATTTCATTCTGGTGGTTCTTTTTACTTATTTCTATACCGCGGTGACCTTTGATCCCCGCCAGATTTCAGAGAATTTGCAGAAAAACGGGGGCTTTGTTCCTGGTATCAGGCCGGGCCATTCTACGGCCGAATATCTCCAGCGGGTTCTCAATCGAATCACATTGACAGGTGCCTTGTTCCTGGGCGGAATAGCTGTTCTCCCTTTTATTGTTCAGGGGGTCACTAACATCCAGACTCTTACCCTGGGAGGTACGGGCCTCCTCATAGCGGTGAGCGTAGTGATTGAGATGATGAAGCAAATCGAATCCCAGCTTATTATGAGGGATTATGAAGGATTCTAGGCGCACCGGATTAAGTGCGGATTTTTGACAGATTCAACGCAGATACGCAGATTAAGACAAATAATAATCCGTGTATCCGTGTGTAATTAGTCCTAAAT
>CAZFIH010000011.1:0-21941 GCA_964519445.1 uncultured Bdellovibrionales bacterium
CCGTTCAAAAAAGCCAAATACAAGCCGAATTCTGGGCATAGATTATGGTCAGTCGAAGGTCGGTCTCGCGATAGCGGATAATGAAACGCGGCTGGCTTTTGCGTACGCGACACTCCAAAACGACAAAAATATGCTCCAAAACCTGGCCGAGATTATTAGTCGGGAGAATATTTCCAAGGTTATTATTGGAGTCGCGAGTAGAATTAACAAAGAGTCGGTGGTTTATCCGGGAGAAAAACTGGGGGATTTCTTGGTCGAAAAACTGGAAGTCGAAGTTGAATACCAAAACGAGATGTTCTCTACCAAGCAGGCTTATCGCAACTTAGTTGAAAAGGGTGTGAAGGGAATCAAGAAATACGACGACCAGGAAGCGGCAAGGATCATACTCCAAAGCTGGCTGGACAAACGCTATAAGAAGCAGGGAAATAGGGAAGTGGCTGCGGGTTAAGTCGAATACTATAAGCCATAATAGTTCTATGGCCTATGACCCATGATATAACCTGACCTGCTGCCTTTTCCTTATTTCCCTATAACAAAGATCATGCTAGAATATCATCAGATAAAAAGTAAAAAATCAATATGTCTGAAAAGCCATATTTGTCAGTTGTCATTCCCGCCTACAACGAAGGCGGGCGCAAAGGGAAAGAGTTTCGCAAAAACCTCACCGATATCGGAAAGTATCTTGACAAGCGCGATATTGTCTACGAAGTAGTGGTCGTAAGTGACGGATCCAAAGACAACACGGTTGACGTGGCCAACGAATTCAGAAAAGTACTCCAAAAGCTGGTTATTGTTGATCGGAAAAAGAACAGAGGAAAATGGTATTCGGTTCGGGAAGGATTTCTGAAGGCCAAGGGGGAATACCGTCTCCTTACCGACGCGGACGGAGCGACAGCCATCACCAATCTCAAAGATTTCTGGCCGCTGATGGAAAAAGGGGAGGATATAATCATCGGCTCCCGCGATCTCAAGGAAGCCAAGATTTTGAAGCACCAGCCGAAATGGAAAGAGTTTCTGGGAAACGCGGGGAACGTTCTCATCAAGTTTATGCTGGGATTAGGCGGTATAGATGATACCCAATGCGGTTTTAAAGTTTTTTCCGAGCGAGCAGTAAATGACATCGTGTCTCAACTCAAGGTTGATCGCTGGGGTGGCGATTTTGAAATGCTGGCTCTGGCAAGAAAAAAGGGATATGAGATTAAGCAGGTGCCGGTGATTTGGGTAGACGCCGGACAAAGCTTGGTCGGTGTTCCAGGGTTGGGAGGATATACTTCGACGCTGAAGGAATTAGTTCAGGTCAAGTGGCGGATGATTACGGGAAAGTATAAGTATTGAAATGCGAATGGTTGCGGATCTTAATATGCTCTAAAAATGAATGCGAATAGTCTATTCGGATGCATTCGTTCTTAAAGTTCGTGATAATTCGCATAAAAAATGGCGGAGGAAAACAAACAACCCCCGAAGTATGCCGCTAAAGCGTCAACTCCGGGGCGAGAAAACAAAATTTCCGAACTGCGGCAGGATATCATCACCGGCGATTGGGTTGTCATTGCCATGGGCCGTGGAAAAAGGCCGGGTGAATTCGTGAAGGAGCGGGAACCGTATCCGCCGCTCGCTGGTAAATGCTTCTTCTGTTTTCCGGAGGAAACCAAACAGGAAAAAGACACACTCATCTTTCGCCGTTCCGACGGGGAGTGGAGCCTTCGGGTCATTCCCAACAAGTATCCGGCTTTTTCCCGAAACCAGCCAGTGAAACCCTTCGAAGAGGGCCCTTATTTCGCAATGAACGGCGTCGGCTACCATGAAGTCATCATCACCCGGGACCACGAGCGCCAAATCGCCCTCATGGACCCGCTGGAAGCGGCCGAAATCGCCGATGCCTACCAGGACCGCTATTTGAGCCTCATGAGTCGGAAGTCGGTCAATTTCATTGAAATATTTCACAATCATGGCGTTGAAGCCGGCGCAACGATCGAACACCCTCATTCCCAGTTGATGGCGATTCCGGTGATTTCGCCGGGCGTGAAGCTGGAGCTGGACGGCGCGGAACGTTATCACAGAAAAAACCGAAAGTGCGTATACTGCACAATCGCCAAATGGGAGATGGAGAACAAAAAAAGAATGCTTTTTGAAAACGATAATTTTCTGGTATTCTGTCCATTTTCCTCTCGCGTGGCTTTTGAAATTTGGGTGATGCCAAAAGTTCACAAGCCATATTTTGAAAGAATCACAAACGAGGAGAAGATAGATTTGGGAGAAGCGCTCCAAAAAGCAATCAGCGCCGTATACTCGACTCTTTCCGATCCGGCTTACAATTTTTATCTCCACACCGCGCCCTGTGACGGAAAAGATTATCCCCACTACCATTGGCATATTGAAATTTTGCCGAAGATCTCCACTTGGGCCGGATTCGAGCTCTCGACCGGGATTGAAATATCCACTATCGAGCCGGAGCGCGCGGCGGAGGAGTTGAGGAAACAAATTTAACACAAATTTTTGAACGAATGAACACAGATACGCAAATTATCACGGATTTTAATCCGCGTTATCTGCGTAAATCTGTTTCTAATCAGCGTTAAATCTGTGACATAATGTTTCATTTCGACTATTCCGCTTGGTTTTCCAATTTTCCGCCGGAGCTGGCGACTTTCCTTATCGCGATGATACCCATTTCCGAGCTCCGAGCGTCAATTCCGATAGCCATAAAGGCTTATGATCTCTCAATCCCTTCGGCCTATGTCTGGTCGGTTCTTGGAAATTTGATACCGATGATCTTGATTGTTCTTATTCTCGCGCCGGTGGCCGAATTTCTTTCCCGCCACATCGGATTTTTCAAAAAGTTCTTCGACTGGCTCTTTGAACATGCTCGGCACCGCGGGGAAAAAAAGAGGGAAAAATGGGGGGAGTTGGCCGTTTTTGTATTGACGGCCACGCCGATTCCGCTTTTGGGCGGATGGACGGGGCCTCTGGTTGCATTTGTTTTTGATATCCCTCTTAAAAAATCCATCCCGCTTATCATTTTCGGGTGCATGACGGCGGGGGCAATAGTGACAGTTGTAACTTTATTTTCTATTAATGGATTTTCCTAAAGTTAAGCTTTTGGAAAGAGTCATTTAGTAAAGGAGGGCGAGATAATTATTAAAGATAAAAAAATATGGGAGAAGGAAAATTTTGGGAAAAAATTTTAAGGGGAAGGAAAGAAGAAACTCCCGCCGAAACACCAGCAAAGGAATTAAATATTGAGGCAGACTTAGAACTGATCGATCATCGGCTGTTTGATCCTGAAAACACAGAAGAAAAAGTTGCTTTGACTGCTTTAGAGAGAATCCTCGAAGTTGCGGAAAACAATGAAAGAATACAAAAATGGATAATGGGACATGTGAAGAATTATAAAGAATATGAAAGGGGTGAAGCTGCCGAAGAAAGCGAGAATGCGATCAAGAATGGCCTGTTATACGAAAAAATGATCAAATGGCAGGACGAGCGAACGGATAAAAAAAGACTTGGCAAATATTATGAACTATATGAGCATCATAAAAAAGAACACGAGAAAAAACGGCGTGAAGGGTAGAGAAATATCTTCATGAAAAAGAAACTTGTCATCGGGAATATGAAAATGAATCCGGTGAGTCTCACCGAGTTTGAACGGTATTTGAATATGCTGGAGAAAGAAACCCGCGGGAAAGTGTTCGGAAAAACGGAAATCGTAGTTTGCCCGCCAATGAACTATCTCCAAAGACTTCTGGATAGAAAATTGAAAAACGTGAAAGCCGGCGTCCAAAATATCTTTTGGGAGCACCAAGGAGCCTATACAGGCGAAGTTTCAGCGGCCATGGCCAAGTCTTCGGGCGCCCAGTTCGCGATCGCCGGCCACAGCGAGCGAAGGGAATATTTTGGGGAAAAAGAGGAAATAATCAATCTGAAACTGAAAGCCATTCTCAAGAACGGTCTGCAGGCTATTCTCTGCGTCGGAGAAAACCTCAATGACCGGGAAGGCGGCCAGACGGCTGATGTTCTTCGGGGGCAACTCAAAGGATCACTCGCCGGAATTGGGCCGGGAAAAATCGAGTACGTTAATATTGTCTACGAGCCTGTTTGGTCGGTAGGAACGGACAAAGTTCCCGTGTCGGATGAAATACTCGAAGCCAAATTAATCGTAAAAAAGATTCTAGCTGAAATATATTCCCGAAAATCGGCGGAGAAAGTGGGGATTTTATACGGAGGCAGCGTGAAGGCAAATTTGGTTCAGGAAGTCTCAATTGATCCGGCCATGGACGGTGTTCTTATCGGCCGGGAAAGCCTTGAGCCGTATGAGTTTGTGAAAATAGCGAAGATTGTCGATGAATCCTAGATAAATCCAAAATCCTAATCCCTAAACCCAAAACAATATCAAAATCCAAAACGTTTTGAAATTTAACCTTTGAGATTCGGATTTGTTTTGGATTTTGTGCTTTGGATTTAGGATTTGCTTGAATTATGCTCGCCAAAGTAAAAGACATTCTCAAAGAAGCCAAAGAGAACGGCTACGCCGTCGGAGCTTTCAACACGTCAAACCTGGAAGTGACGCAGGCTATCATTCAAGCGGCGGCCAAAAAGCAATCTCCGCTTATCATTCAGGCGACGGAGAGCGCGCTGGAATACGGCGGGGACAGTGTCATAGTTGATCTCGTAAAATCTGTCATAAAAAAATATTCCGATGATGTGCCTATTGGTTTTCACCTTGATCACGGAAAATCCATGGACTCCGTAGTGAAAGCGATTGAACTGGGCATCAACTCGGTTATGATAGACGCTTCATTGAGCAATTTCGAGGAAAACGTGGATATAACGAAAAGAGTGACAGAATACGCCCACGCCCGCGGCGCGGACGTTCAAGCCGAGATTGGACGAGTGCCATATTTGGGAAAAGACGATCCCGATCCGGACTGGGAAAAAATCATGACCAATCCGGAAGAAGCAAAGAAACTGGTCGAGGAAACAGGAGTGGATGCCTTGGCTGTCGCGATCGGGAACGCGCATGGGTTTTTTCGAGAGCGGCCGGAGGCTGACTGGAATCGGCTTCAAAAAATCCACGACCTTTTGCCGGATACGCCGCTTATTCTCCATGGGGCCAGCGATTGGACCAATCACAAAGCCATGGAAGCCGTCAAGCGGGGCGTCACTTGTTTCAACATTGATACCGACATACGAGTCGCGTTCAACACCGCCATTTGCCAGCTTACTCATGAAATGTGTGACGTGACTGATCCGCGAAGACTACTCGGAGAAGCCCGCGATGCTGTGCAAAAAGCAGTGGAAGAAAAAATAGATATGTTCAAAAGAAAAGTTTAGTTTTTCCAAAACAAAAAAGAGCCTCTCGGAAGAGAAGCTTTTTTTATTCTGAAGAAAAAGCGTTTTATTTTTTTCGCGCCTTGATTATGCCCGCGGCTATCAATCCTCCGGCGAGGGCCGTGAAGAGCTGGGGCCACTGCATCATGACGAGAAATGGCGAGGCGAGCTTAATGAAGAAGGTCGAGACAAGAAGCAAAAAAAGAAATTTGAAAGATGAAGCGGCAACAACTCCGAAAAGCGGATATTTTTTCAGGAAATAGAAAACGGCAATCAGGACCAAATTAGAAACGATGATAAAAGGAATGAAGGCCGCCATTGGAGCCGGAAGGAGCCCGCGCGCAAGGGCGATCGAAGACGGGAGAATCGCCACCAGGGCTGCGTTGCCGATACCAAGGCGCCAAACTGCCAGAAAAATCACGGCATTGACGATAGTTCCGGTAATCCACTGGTTGTGGGGAGCATGAGCCAAAAGGGCCGGGAAAATGACGGCGGCCAAAAGAAAGACAAACGTCCAGGCGAGATCCCTTGTGCGGTAACTCACCAGCTGGAAAGTTATGACGGCAACTTTTTCTTTTTTATCTTGGTTCATGTGCGCGAGGCTTATTATTAATCTTCCTTATTATACAAAATTTCTCCATTTATGGCAATTGTGGTAGAATTAGTCCATGAGTTTGCAGAAACTTCTTCTTCAATTTGAGCCGAAACCGAAAAATATGATGCGGGCGGTGAAAGCCTTCGCCGAATCGGAGGGGTATCTTTCCAAAAAAGAATGTCGGGAAATCGCGGACTATTTTTCTGTTCCCGCGGCAAGAGTGTACAGCTTTGCTAGTTTTTTTGATGAAATACAGGTAAAAAAGCAGGAGAAAAAGATCATCAAAGTCTGCTCGGGGGGGCCCTGCATGATGAAAGGGGGCGCCGAAGTCGCGAAGCAAATCGAAAAACTTCTCAAAATCGAAGCTGAAAGTGATGCCTATCCAAAGTATAAACTGGAGCATATAAGCTGCCGGGGCCTCTGCGATCAGGGGCCGGTAGTTATAATTGATGAACAGGTTTTTGAAAGAGTAAGGCCGGAAACGGTGGATGAGCTTATCAGGGACTATCTCTAAAAACGAAAATGCAAATCATCTCGAAATACTGGGACAAAATCAATCCCCTTGACATGAATTCCTATCTCCGCAGCCGCGGATATGAAGCTTTACGGAAAGTCGTCCGGGAAATAGATCCCAAAGATGTTGTTTCTGAAATAAAAAATTCCGGTCTCCGCGGCAGGGGAGGCGGCGGTTTTCCGACCGGTGAGAAATGGGAAATTTCCTCTCGAGCGAAATCACGGGAAAAATATTTCATTTGCAATCTGGATGAATCGGAGCCGGGCGTCTATAAAGACCGGACGATTGCCGAAAAAAATCCTCACCAGATTATCGAGGGGCTTTTGATTGGAGCTTATGCGATTGGAGCAAAAAAAGCTTATATCTACGTCAACGGCCATTACCGGAAACAGGCTGAAATTCTTTCCATCGCGCTGGACCAGGCCCGAGGACGGGAAATAGTTGGAAAGGGGATTCTGGGAAGCGCCGTTGACATCGAAGTTGAAATCTTTCAGGGAGCCGGGGCTTATATTTGCGGCGAAGAAACAGCGCTCATAAACTCAATGGAAGGAAAAAGAGGGGAGCCTCGCCTCAAGCCGCCTTTTCCTCCGGTTTGCGGACTCTTTGGAAAACCAACAGTGGTAAACAATGCCGAAACTCTATCTAATATTCCCTATATCATCCGCCGAGGATCCAAAACTTTCTCCAAGATCGGGTCGAGCATTTCCCCGGGAACGAAACTTTTTGTTCTGGAAGGGGCTGTGAAAAACAAGGGGATTTTTGAAGCTCCGCTGGGAACATCAGTTCAAGAATTAATTTTCAACGCGGGTTACGGAGGAGGAATGCATCCCGGCAAAGAATTTTGGTTCGCTCAAATCGGCGGCTCTTCAGGGAGGCTCTTGCCCAAGGCAAAACTTGATCAGGTTCTCGTCTACGGAAATTGCGAATATCCATTGGGCTGCGGTTCAATTCTGGTTGTTGACAAGACAGCGAATCTCAAGGAACTGCTGTTTTCCTGGGCTAGTTTTTTTCACCGGGAATCTTGCGGAAAATGCGTTCCGTGCCGAGAGGGGACTTATCGCCTTTGGGAGATTGCCAAAAGAATGAAAAGCAATGATTTTCGCGAGCGCGACCGGGAAAATGCCGAGGATATTTTATGGACGCTGGAGCGCACATCTTTCTGTCCTCTCGGCTGCTTTGCCTCCACGGCCTGGAAAGACGCGCTCAAAATGTTTGGAGACGAAATTTTCAAAAAACCAAAATAACCAAAAAAAATGGGAGAGAAAAAAAATTATTACGGAGCAGTCACAATCATTCTATTGTCGCTGTTTCTGGTGACTCTTATGCTGGCCTGGGGCAGCAGAGAATCGAAAGATTCCAAAGGAAAAGAAAGCTGTGAGTATTTTTACGAAAAAGTTCTTGAGGCGGAGAAAAAGGTCGACACAAGCTGTAATTCGGATTCCGATTGCGTCTTGATCCCGGGTACCACTTGCGACTGGTGCGTGACGAAAGGGTATAATATGGGTCTCAAGCAATACAGCGCGGCTCTTGAGGAATTGAGACAGCGCGAAGAGGAAGCTTATGTGGCCAGAGAGAGCTGCAATATTCCCAAAACTTTTTGCATTGATGCTGAATCGATAAAATGTGTCTGTAAAAACAAAAAATGTGAATCAGGCTATAAAGATTAGAATAAATGGAAAAGTATTAGAGGCAAGCGAAGGAGAAACCGTGCTTTCCGCATGCAAGAGAAACGGAATCCGGATTCCGACTCTTTGCGCTCATCCCGACCTTCTTCCAAGCGAGGGAGTGTGCCGGATGTGTCTTGTCGAGACCAATCAGGCCAAGTGCCTGGTTCCTTCCTGCGTTCAAAAAGCGTGCGAAGGGCTGGAAGTTTGGACGGAAACAGAAAGCGTAAACAAGGCTCGCAAAACCAATCTCGAGCTTCTGTGGGCCGATCACGCCGGTAAATGCGCTTCCTGCGAGAGAAACGGATGTTGCGAGCTTCAGAGTCTGGCTCAAGAATATGACGTGGATGAGTTCAAATTTGTCCCGAGACGGGGAGAGCTCAAGAGTCGCGACGAACTGGATCTCTTGAAGGACAATCGGTCTCATACCGTTTTCGATGAGCAAAATCCCAGCATTTGCCGGGATAGCCAGTATTGCATAGAATGCCGGCGCTGTATCCGCGTCTGCCGGGAAATGCAGACTGTGGAAGCCTACGGCATGAATTACCGGAGCTCCAGAACGAACGTGGGAACGCCGCACGAGATTCCCCTGGACTGCATATTTTGCGGGCAGTGCAGCGCGGTTTGCCCCACGGCGGCCATAACGGAAAAAGACGACACGGAGGAATTTGAAAAAGCGCTGGCCGATCCGAGGAAAATGGTCATCGTTCAGACGGCGCCGTCGGTGAAATTCACTTTCGGCGAAGAATACGGTGAAAAACCGGGATCTTTTTGGGAAGGGAGACTTGTGAGCGCTCTCAAGGAGCTGGGCTGTGACCGGGTGTTCGACACGGTCCTCGGGGCGGATCTCACTATTCTCGAGGAAGCTAACGAGCTGATTAACAGGATAAAAAGAGGCGGACCTTTCCCAATGTTCACCAGTTGCTGTCCGTCCTGGATCTTGTATGTCGAGAAGTATTATCCCGAATTTATTCCTAATCTCTCAACATGCAAGTCGCCCCAGCAAATGCTGTCGCCACTCATCAAAACCTACTATGCCGAGCGGGAAAAATTGAATCCGGAAAGCATTGTCTCGGTCTCGGTGATGCCGTGCACTTCGAAAAAATACGAGGCCCAAAGGAAAGAAATGAAAGCCAGCGGATATCAAGATACGGATATCGTACTGACTGCCCGCGAGCTGGCCCGGCTTTTGAAGAAGAAAAAAATCGACGTCAAAAAACTTTCCGATAAAAAATATGATCCGGCGCTCGGCATCACGACCGGAGCGGGGGTCATTTTCGGGGCCAGCGGGGGAGTGATGGAAGCCGCTCTTCGCACGGCCGTGGAAAAAATCACCGGAGAAGAGCTCGACAAAGTGGATTTTGATATGATTCGGGGAGAGTCGGGAGCCCGTTGCGCGGAGATAGAAGTCGGTGATTTGGATCTGCGAGTAGCCGTTGTTCATGAAATTCACAACGCCCGGGACTTGCTTGAGAGCATCAAAAAAGGAGAGAGCGAATACCATTTCATCGAGGTGATGGCTTGCCCGAACGGCTGTATCGGAGGCGGGGGTCAGCCCGTGCCAGCCAGTCCGGCCATCCGCAAGGCCCGCATGGAAGGAATATTTTCCCGAGACAGAGGAATGCCGCTTCGAAAATCCCACGAAAATCCAATCCTCAAAAAAGTATATAAAGAATTCCTCGGCCATCCCGGCTCCGAGAAAGCGGAGGAGCTGCTTCATACTAAGTATACGGATAGGAAGAAATAGCCTAAGTCTCAATCGACAATATTTTTGCTATAGCAATTTTATTGTCGATGTGTTTTCGGATTCGATTTGATTTTTTGAGAAAAAATTATTTCGTTATTATTGCTATAGCGAAATAATAAAATCGAAATGCCAAAAAAAAGAAGCAGTTATCCCATAATGATAGAGATAACTGCTTCATTTATTGTTTCCTTTTCTCTTTGCTTAAAGAATTTCAGCGAGTCTCTTTGCAACGGCTTTGTATTTTTCAATAAAGGCATCACCGGCTCTTCTGCGAAGAAGTTCAATGTTTTTTGTGGCTTCTTCGTAATGAACAACTATATGCTGTCCGTCATCCGGCGGTCTTATCCCAAGCTGGTAGCTATCAACGATAGCATTGTCCAGAATTCTGGAATAGTAGTATGTGCCTAGCCGGCTTCTGATAATTCTTGTTAAAAGCCTTGGAATCAAATGTGGAAATTCACCTTCAAGTTGATTGAATAAGCGATGAAGATTATTAAAACTTAGTCTGATGGCATGAAGACGGATGCCGGCCAAACTAAGAACAGTCATAAATATGTCTGCTAGATCACCGTTTACTCCAACCAGCTTTTGCCAAGGACGTAGTTCGGGATAGGTTCTATCCATCTCAATCTCCTTTTATTTCGAAGAACTTTTATATTATTATCTAACTTTTAGCATACAGATTGTTATCCAGTCAATCTCATTGATGCGTTCCATACGACGCAATAATTGACAAATATTGCTTTTTTTGCTATCCTGCAAACTAGTTTTTACGGTGGGGTAGAGTCCCGCCGTGACGGGAGTAGCCCATACGTAAAAAATGGAAACACATCATTTAGGTGAGTGTATTTATGTAGCGGGGTAGAGCAGTCTGGTAGCTCGGCTGGCTCATAACCAGCAGGTCGCAGGTTCAAATCCTGCCCCCGCAACAAACGTCCGCAAAAAAGATCGAGGGGCACTGAGCCGGTGCTTTTGTTTATTTTGTCTATTTGATAGACTGAAATAAATGCCAGGGTAGCTCAGTTGGTTAGAGCACAGGACTCATAAGCCTGGGGTCGTGGGTTCAAATCCCACCCCTGGTACAAAAATGGGGGCGTAGCTCCCCGAAAATTTCTTCGAAATTTACGGGGCAGGCAGTTGGTTAGATGGATCGGTAGCTCAGCCCGGTTAGAGCACCTGCCTGTCACGCAGGGGGCCGCGGGTTCAAATCCCGTCCGGTCCGCAAAGCCTGCCTGCTTGCCCCGTAAGTTGAGCGAAGCGAAACTGTTCGGGGTCACGGCGGGGGTCGCGGGTTCGAGTCCCGTCCAGTCCGAATCGAAATAATCCCTTGTATAAGGGATTATTTTTTATGACCAACGGAATGGAATTTGAAAAGTATTTCCGGCTTGCTTACGAGAAACTAAAGATCGAGCAATATTATTCAAGAGTGAGAACTCCCAAGGACAATCCGGACAACGAAAGATTCAACCGCACTCTCCAGGAAGAATTCATCCAGCTGGGCAATTTCAGTCCCGATCTCATGGTTTTCAACCGAAAACTTACCGAATGGCTGATTAAATACAATTTCCGCAGACCCCATGCCACCCTCTATTACCAGGCACCTATGAAATTCAGTGATTTGTCACCTATGTACTCATCTTGTACATTTATTTGACAGCTAGCTAAAAATGCAATATGATTCCCGAAGCTCTTTGACGTTAAAAAGCTATATTTTAGCTTTAAATAAACAGAATATACGAATGGAGGACGAAACCATGATAAGCTATTTTGCGTTCATGACTGTCGGTACGCTGGTAAGTGCGATAGTAATGGTATCAATTGGAATAGCCCTTCTCACGATACCGGAGATTAATTATAATCCGGGCCCTGGTTCACTTGCCATAATTTGCATACTTGTCTCGCTTCCCGTTTTTATTGCCGGGTGGATCTGGGAAAGCAGAGTTGTTTACAAAAACAAACTGGAGGCAATCATGGATATGCGGCCGGCGTTCTATCCTGTTGGTATTCTGGTTGCATTTGTGTTTACTCTGCTGATGTTCTATCCAATAATCAACTTTCTTCAAGTTCCTCAATACGTTCGCTACACCCACTACGATGGCAAGCCAGCAGAATATATTATTGAGGAAGACGAATCAACCATCACCACTGTTCCTGAATTTGTGATTCGCCACGGCAGACCTGATTTGCCAGCCAAAGAAGTCGGCGAAAGAGTTTATCCCAAAGAGATGTTTCTCATAAAAATCAAAGTTCATCCTGACAAAAATACTCCTTTTGGGGGAGCTGCAAAACCATATTCTGTTTTGGTTCGTGAACGGGCCGGTGAAAATTTTTACTGGGTCCTGAAAAGATACATGTGAAATTAACCAAAGGGATAGCCTTGCAACACTTGGCCTGTCCCTCCCTTCCAAGCTCGTCAATCATGGTGGATTTGGAAGGGAAAATTCCCAAAAGTTGAAAACTATATAGTTCAAGGAGAAATCTGCAATGAAGATGATTCTTGTGGGTGAAATGCCTGGTGCGGTTGGGAATTCAGAACAAGAGCTCAAAGCTCTAGCGGTGGAATTCGTTAAAATTCTGAATGACCGTGGTCTTCGGACCGAGAATTTAAGCATTGACGGGGCAAACGGAGACATTTCTTTTGATGCTCCAGATTTTCCTAAACAGGATGCCGAAGTCATCCAAGCTCTTTTAGCTTATGCCAGAGATATGGAATACACCATCAAAAGGAAAGTTCACCTCTTGGTGTCAATTCCCGAACTCCGACATTCCTTTGCAATCGTGAGCGATGAGCTTGGGCTTGGCTAAATAGTCAAAACGGAAGTATAGAATGACAAAGTTATCATCTTGGCTTATGACTAGGTTAACGCCTAGTCTTTTTTATTTTTGAATATGAAAACAGTGGTTTTCAGTATGGGATAAGCTCAATTGATTTTCGTATAGTGCAATTGTAAGCTAGTAATAAAGAAATTCTTGGTATTAGCCTGAAAATACTCTCGAACGTCGTTCACGATGTCCCGCCAACGAAAAAGAATCCGCTTGAGGCGGATTCTTTTTCGTCCAGATCTTAATACGTATTTCGGTAAGTATTAGATTTTCCGAAACTATTCCGTCGTCTTGCCGTCGAATTCGTCCGTTTCGTCGGCCATGGCGTCGGCTTTGGTGGCGTGAACTATACCGTCGCGGTGCTCGGGCGGGGAATAAATTGTGTAGAGTTTTAGCGGTTCGTCGCCGGTGTTCACGAAGTTGTGCTTCATTCCGGCCGGAACGACGACGGCCCAGTCGTCCTCGATTTCATGTTCCATTCCGTCCAATATAGCTTTGCCTTTGCCTTTCTCAAACCGCAGGAACTGGTCAAGCTCATGGACCTCTTCGCCGATGTCTTCACCCGGCGGAATGCTCATCACGACCAGCTGGCTGTGTTTGGCGGTGTAGAGAACTTTCCGGAAATTTTCGTTTTCCTTGGCGACTTTTTCGATGTCGCCGACATAACCCTTCATTCCGTTAGACATAATATTTTTATTAATGATTATGCTGAAGCCCGCGACACTTTATATTGCCAAAATGTCCAACGGGATTCATAATTTTTTAGATTTAATAGTTACTATTTAATTATAACAGAAAAACCGCAATATTCTTTCAATGCCAGTAGAAAATGAGTGGTTCCGCCAATCTTGTTGGGCCGAAAAATCCAGCTTCTGATTATGGCTTATATAAGGTAAGAAATCCTTATTGATTGGCTTGCCAGAACAGGAATATTCTGCTAAAATAATAGAGGATAAAAAATTGACCTTCGAAACAAAAAATGACCGTTCGAGCCTATCTCTGGGGAATGAGGTTGAGTACGACTCTGGCTCTCGTGGCCCTGGCTTTCGTAATATATAAGGTTGATCCCGTGAGAGACGGCTTGCTGGGCCAAAGCCTTTTTTTCGCAAGTTTGTTTTTTTCGATAACCGGGCTTTCCACTCTTTTTTTGTTTTGGCTTCGACGCAGGATGGCCAACAATGAAGAAGTTTATGCGAATGTGGGTATGAGTTTTCGACAAGGATTGCTAGTCGCCTTGGCTGTCACTGTCCTTTTTCTGCTTCAGAGTTTTCGACTTCTGGTTTGGTGGGACGCGGGACTGGTGATAGTCGGAGCTTTACTGATTGAGTTATGGTTTCTGTCCAAAAATTAAAAATGCAAATCTCAAAATGAAAAATGACAATGTAAAATTTAAAAATTTGTTTCTGGTACGATATGTTTTGTTTCTACATTTTCAATTGTCATTTTGAATTTTGATTTTTAAATTTTTCATTTATTTTCATGGCTAAGCCTAAAAAGAAGGAAAAAACAGCCGGATATACAGCAAAGTCTATACAGGTGTTAGAAGGATTGGATCCTGTCCGAAAGCGTCCCGGAATGTATATCGGAGGAACCTCCATTGAAGGACTTCATCATTTGCTTTGGGAGGTGGTCAACAACTCCATTGACGAAGCGATGGCGGGCTATTGCCGGAATGTTGTCGTGGAGCTTCTTCCGGAAAACAAGGTCCGCGTTACGGACGACGGCCGGGGAATTCCGGTGGAAAAACATCCCCAGACCAAGAAATCAACGCTCGAAACGGTCATGACCAAGCTTCACGCCGGCGGAAAATTCGGCGGAGAGGGCTACAAGATCTCCGGAGGGCTTCACGGAGTGGGAGTAAGCGTCGTGAATGCCCTTTCTGAATGGGCGCGGGCCGAAGTGCACCGGGAAGGAAAAACTTGGATTCAGGAATACAAAAGGGGAAAACCGGCCGGACCGGTGAAGCCCGGCGGAAAATCCCAGAAAAACGGGACCGTGATTACTTTTTCCGCCGATCCCGAAGTTTTTCCGGAAATTTCCTGGAATTGGAACAAAATTATTGATTATCTCCGCCAGCAAGCCTACCTGACCAAGGGAGTAAGTATAAAAATATTTGACAAAAGAGCGGTCGAGAGCGAAAAAGATTCGCATAAAGAGAAACGGATTGGCTTTTGCTTTGACGGCGGAATTGCTTCTTATGTCAAATTTCTCAACCGCTCCAAGGAAGTCAAGAATCTTAGGCCGTTCTATACGGAAAGGACGATAAGCGATGTCTACGTGGAAATATCCCTCCAATACGTTGAGGGACTCAAAGATCATATCTACGCTTTCGCGAACAATATTTTTACGACCGAGGGAGGGATGCACCTTACCGGGTTTCGAACGGCGCTGACGAGAGTCCTCAATGATTACGGAAAAAAGAATAATCTCATTCGGGAGAAAAACGGCGGAAGTCTCACGAGTGACGATGTTACGGAAGGCCTCACCGCCGTTGTGAGCGTCAAGCTCAAAAATCCCCAATTTGAAGGCCAGACCAAGTCGAAACTGGGGAACAGTGAAGTGAGAGGAGTTGTCTCCGCGGTAATGGCGGAGGGTTTTTCGGAATATTTGGAGAAAAATCCCCAAGACGCGAAGGCTATAATCGGCAAATGCCTTGTTTCCGCCCAGGCGCGCTTGGCGGCTCAAGCGGCTAAACAAGCCGTTATCCGAAAAGGAGCACTGGAAGGAATGACTTTGCCCGGAAAACTGGCCGATTGTTCTTCGAGAGATCCGGAACATTGCGAGCTTTATATCGTTGAGGGAGATTCCGCCGGCGGATCAGCTAAGCAAGGCCGCGACCGCGGGTTCCAGGCGATTCTTCCGCTCCGAGGGAAAATTCTCAACGTGGAAAAAGCTCGCATAGACAAAATGCTCACCTCGGCGGAGATAAAGGCTCTCATTATTGCCCTGGGGACGGGAATCGGCGATCAGATCGATATCGAAAAACTTCGCTACCATCGCATCATAATCATGACAGACGCGGACGTGGACGGGTCCCACATTCGAACACTGCTTCTCACTTTTTTTTATCGCAATTTTGAAGAAATCATCCGGCGGGGCCATCTCTACATCGCCCAGCCGCCGCTCTATCAGATCCAGAAAGGAAAAGAAGTTCATTATGCGTACAACGAGCAGGATAAAAAAGAAATCGTGGAGGAACTTTCCGGAAAAATTCAAAAAGGAAAAAAGAAGACGGAAGATATTTTGGAAGACGAAGAGAAGGCAGCTGGAATCGGCATCCAGCGCTACAAGGGTCTGGGAGAAATGAATCCGGTCCAGCTTTGGGAAACGACAATGAATCCGGAAAACCGCGTCATGTTTCAGGTCAAGATCGAAGACGCCCGGGAAGCCGACAGGATTTTCGAGATTCTCATGGGATCGGAAGTGGAGCCGCGGAAACGCTTCATCCAAGCAGAAGCTCGAAGCGCCCAGAATTTGGATATCTAGACTCGAAAAATAACCATAAAACAGCGGAGGCAGTGTTGTTTACAGAGTTTCTTTATTTTTGTATAATAAAGGCGCAATCCGGGCTTCAGAAAACAAACATGGAATATAGTCCAACGAAATACAGGATCATCAAAACCATTCTTCTTCTCATCATCATTGGGTTGATAGCGGTTTTTTATTTCTACCGCGACACTTTGTTTTCGGATGTGTTTCAGGGTCGTCAGGAGCAGGCGTCGGAGAAGGAAGGAAAAAGGACCGAAACCAGCGAAAAGCTTTCCGCAAAGGAGGAGCAAAAAGTTCAAAAAGAAATGGATGAGATTGTCGCGGAGGGTGACTTGGAAAAGTGCGACGGAATCAAAAGCGAGGTATACAAAAAAGCTTGTCGCAATAATATTTATCTGAACAAAGCCGAGACGGAAAATGACGCCGCCTATTGCCGGGAAATGGATGGGGAGCTGGTGAGCGTGGAATACTGCGAAAGAAAAATCGTCTTCGCGAAATCAGTCAAAAACGAGGACATCTCCGCCTGCCGGGAGGCCGGAACAAAAGAGATTCGAGAGCAATGCGAACAAAACTATGTCGGAATGCTGGCCATTCAAAAAGAAGACGTCGGTTTCTGCCAGCAGGCCGAAGACCAAGAAGTGATCAAGGCTTGCGAGGACACTTATTATTTTTATCACGATTTCAGCGTCAATCCTCAAGGATTCAATTGCCTCAATTTTTCAAATGGGGAAATGCAGGAGGATTGCAGGACCTATCAAAGTAACGTCAACAGCGGAAAAGCTGATTCCTGTGAAAGTCTCGAAATCATGATTTTCCAGAAGTTTTGCCTCGACAGCCTGAACCAGGAACAAAACAATGAGGATTTGTAAAAATCTGGTGGTATTTTTTGCGGGCTTGGCAATCGCGCTGGCCCTTTTTCCAGCTGGCGCGCGGGCGGACGAGAGTACTGTGGTGTGGGAGAAATACGGGACTGGAAATGACAGATCTCAGAAAAAAGTATATTCCGGAGTAGCTACCTACGGAGATTCCACTTATTTCGTTGGAACGGGTCAGAAGCGTTTTTTTCTCTCTACCAGTGACGTTTGGAGAATAGAAAAGAGAAAAAGAGTGGATGGCGAGGCGCTTTGGTCTCTTTCTTCAGGGGATCAAATCAGAGGTTCAGCCGCGGATATTGCCGCGGACAGTTCCGGGTTTTATGCCGTTGGCTATGAAAAATTGGTAGTTCCTCTCATTACCACGACTTATACCTGGAAAATAAAAAAATACAATCATTCCGGGAGCCAGCTTTGGTCTAAAGATTCGGTTTCTGGGGTAGATGTGCTTTCTTTCGGAGCTAGTGGACCATCGACTCCTTATTCGGTGGCGGCGGATGATACCGGCATTTACGTTGGGGGAATGTATAATGTCAATATTCTGATGCTGGATTTCGTGACATACGGCAGGCTCGAAAAACGCAGCCTCGGATCAGGCAACCTTATTTGGGAAAAGGAGTACGATCCGACTGTTCTTTATGTAATCGGGAGCGGCCGGCAAGCAGTTCCCCGCGAAATAGCCGTCTCGGACGGAAAGGTCTATATAGGAGGCTATTTCGCCAACTGGTCACAACCGACCGGTCAGTCCTTTCTCGAGATTCGAAACACATCTGATGGAATCAAGATTGTTGATAAATATGATGATCTGGGATCAAATGGGCATATTGAGGGCTTGGCGGTGACAGAAAATTACTTGTACGCCGGAGGAAGCGAAATTGAGTTCGGAGACAACGACAGCGACCACTGGATTATCCAAAAAAGGGATTTGGATGATTTGGGAATTGAGGAAGAAATAGACGAAGATTATTCCTCTGCCAATGAAACTCTCTATGATTTGGCAGCCGGTCCGTTTGGGCTCTACGCGGTCGGGAAAGCAAGAGACGGATCAAATGCGGATTGGAGAGTGGAAAAGAGAAATTTGGAGAATTTGAGTATTGATCCCGCGGACGGCGGCTGGGGGGTGACGGAAAGTTTTTCCAGCGCCAAGGACGAGGCGCTTGCGGTGGCGGTTGACAACACGGAAATTTATGTCGGCGGCTTTTGGGACAACGACAACTGGCGGGCTGAATTGAGAGGAGACGCGTATACTTGCGGCTTGGAGCTTTATCCCAGCGTTGATCCTCCGCCAGTCAACTTGTCGGAAGGAATTGGTCCTCCTCCGGAGCCGCTTGGCTATTCCATCCAAGAAACGGATGAAAGCAGTTTCACTTTTTGCGACTGTCCCGGAGTTCAGATAAACCAACTGGACGGTCCGTCCGGGCTGATAACGCTTTCACCCAATCCATATTCCGCCGAACCAGAACCTGTCCGCATCAATTATCCTTTATCCGTCACAACCGGCACTTTGGCGGATTGCAATCCGCAAGAGGTGCATTTTGAAGCCGTTTGCAGTAATGGCGATCCCGACTACTCACCCATCAATTTCAGCCTGCAGGTTGTGAAGACATGCAACTTGTCCTGTTCGCCGATTGCACAAACCGTATATGGCGGGCAGACTGCCTATATACGGGCTGCAGGAGATATCATAGGCGATACAGAGTGGAGCATTGTCAGTGGAAGTGAATATGTCACGTCAGCCGTTGAGAACGGAGATCAATATGAAGTCACCGTTGATGAAGAGGCAGCCATGATAAAAATCGAGGTCTCGGCGGGCAATTGCTGTGGAAGCGCCACTTGCCAGATAAATGTCACCCGCGCGGGTTGGATCGAAACATCGCACTAGAGCGGGGAAATTCCTGCTTGACATTTTTTAAAGATAATTATATCCTGAAGATGAAAAAGCCCCCGAGGCTTTTTAAAAAAGGCTTGGAAGGTGCCAATCAACGAATGCTATGCCAATCTGCTAATCGCGAATCTGCTGCGGATTTTCGTGATTCGCTGATTAGCGCAGAATTAGTTGATTCGCATCACACTGTATGAACAAAATTTGGACATTCGTGAAAGAGTCGCGCGCCGAACTTCGCAAAGTCAATTGGCCGACGCGCGAGCAGACCATCAAACTGACCGGAGTCGTCATCGGCATGAGCTTGGCGGTGGCTATTTTTTTAGGAGCGTTGGATTACATGTTCGAATATTTGTCGAGAGTATTTATCGTGACATAATTCTGTCTCTACGAATTGTGAAGCTATGCGGATGTAAGAACCTACGAACATATCAATCAGTTGCTGAGCGAAAAAATGACTCGTAGTTCGCAAAGAAATTCATGGCGAAACAAACCCAACACCACGGAAGAGCCTGGTACGCGATTCACACCTACTCCGGGTACGAGGACAACGTGGCCAAAAATCTGCGACAGCGTATTGAATCCCTGGACATGCAGGACAAGATTTTCGACGTGATGGTTCCAAAGGAAAAGAAAATCAAGATCAAGGGCGGAAAACGGACGATTGTCGAAGAAAGGATTTTTCCCGGCTACGTTTTGGTGGAAATGATCGTCACGGATGATTCCTGGTACGTGGTCCGAAACACGCCCAACGTGACGGGATTCATTGGCCTGGGAACAACTCCCACGCCGATTGCGCCGCAGGAAATTGAATCGATGAAAAAGAGAATGGGCGTAGCCGAGCCCAAATACAAAATTGATGTTGCGCGCGGCGACGCGGTGAAAATCGTTGACGGGCCGTTCAAAGATTTCGACGGAAAAGTCGATGCCATCGATGAAGCTCGGGGAAAAATCAAAGTTTTGGTTTCCATTTTTGGGAGAGAAACTCCAGTGGAGTTGGATTTTTTGCAGGTGAAAAAAATATAGATTTACGAAATACGAATAGAACGAAATACAAAGAGAAACATATTTACGGAAGAACATTTATGATTATCAGATATTTACTATTTTCGTATTTCGCTAGATTCGTATTTCGTAATGAATTATCATGGCAAAGCTGATAAAAACCATCATCAAACTCCAGATCAAGGCCGGGCAGGCCAATCCGGCTCCGCCAGTTGGCCCGGCTTTGGGACAGCACGGCCTCAATATCCAGGATTTTTGCTCTAAGTTTAATGAAGCCACTAAAGACAAAGGCGGCGATGTCATTCCGGTTGAGATATCTGTCTATGAGGACCGCAGTTTTGATTTTGCCCTCAAAACGCCACCGGCGGCGGAACTTCTCAAAAAAGCAGCCAAGGCTGAAAAGGGCTCCGGGGATCCGCTGAAGCAGAAGGTCGGAAAGGTGACAAAAGATCAAATCCGCCAAATCGCTGAAACAAAAATGCCGGATCTCAACGCCAATGACGTCGAGCAGGCGATGAAGATTGTGGAAGGGACGGCGAAGAGCATGGGAATACAAGTCGAATAAATTACGAAATACGAATAGAACGAAACATGAAAGATACAGGCCCAGAAAAGAATATATTAAAGATACTCGAAATTTAGTTTCGTATTTCGCTAACTTCGTATTTCGTCAAGAATAATATGGACAATCCGGAAAACAATCCAATACCAATAACTGACGCAATTTCCAGCGTAAAGAAATCTGCCTCCGCCAAGTTCGACGAATCAGTCGAAGTCCATGTTCGACTGGCTATTGATCCCAAAAAAAGCGATCAGCAGGTTCGGGGAGTCGCCGAACTTCCGCACGGTACGGGAAAAAAGACTGTCGTCGCTGTTTTTTCGGAATCAAAGAAAAAAGAGGCTGAAGAAGCGGGAGCGGATATTGTTGGCGGAGAGGAGCTGGTAAAAAAAATCGGATCGTCCGGGAAAATCGACGCGGACGCAGCCATTGCCACGCCCGAGATGATGCCGAAGCTCGCGAAAATTGCCAAGATCCTGGGACCGAAGGGACTGATGCCGAATCCTAAAACGAAAACCGTCACTCAAGACGTGAAGCAGGCCGTTGAATCTCTCAAAAAAGGTCGGGTCGACTTCAAGAATGACAACACGGGGAATATCCATCAAATCATAGGGAAAGTATCATTCAAAAAGGAAAAACTCGAAGAGAATCTAAAGGCTTTGCTCGATGTGCTCCAGAAAACCAAGCCGGAGGCCGTAAAGGGAAAATTCATCAAGAGCGTTTCAGTTTGTTCAACAATGGGAAAAGGCGTGAAAGTTTCCATATAAATTTTTCGAAAAAATAAACAAGAACGGAACTTGTTTATTTTTATTTCGTGCTTGCCGTTTGGGATAATGAAGAACGCGTACCAGTATACCAGTTTACTGGAACGGGATACAAGAATTATGAAAACTTCTGAAAAAATTATTATCGGTCTTGTGGGTGAGCCCGGATCCGGAAAAGACACGGTCGCCGATTATCTCAAGGAAAAGCACGGCGCCTATCTCTACCGATTTGCCGATCCTTTACAGGAGGCTCTTGAGCTGTATCTTGACAAAATATCCCGCGAGGATCTTCAATGGCTGGCTCTTCAATTCAAAAAAAAATTCGGAAAAGATATCCTTTCAAGGGGTCTTCGAAAAAAAATCGAGCTGAATGGAAAAAAAATAATTGTCATCAACGGGATTCGTTTTCCGGAAGACTTTAATTTCGTGAAAAGCCTTCCCAATTCGTATGTGCTCTACGTGACTCTCGACAGCCGCAAGCGATGGAGGAGAGTGAGCGGAAGAGGGCAAAAAACGGACGACAAGGCAAGTTATGAGAGATTTTTGGAACTTGAACAAGCTGAAACTGAAGTGCGCATTCCTGAAATTGGAAAAAAGGCCGATTTTCGCCTTGAAAACAGCGAGACAAAAGAGGATTTATTCGCGAAAGTCGACGAAATATTGAAGAGTATTACAAAGTAAGAATGCGGTTTGGAAGAC
>CAZFIH010000012.1:0-21638 GCA_964519445.1 uncultured Bdellovibrionales bacterium
CGTATGTTACCGCTCCGGCAAAATACCCAGTGCCGTTCACCTCCAGTTTATAGAGAGGGTTGGTCGTTCCGATGCCGACCCCGACATCCGTTAGGGCAAGCATTGCCGAAGCTCCGTTTCTGGCAATATGTAAATCTCCGTCGCTTTGAACAGAAAAAGTATCATAATTGGAAGAGTCATAAGCCAACCTCAATTGAGTCGCTGTGCCCAGCACCGACAACTTGTTGTCTGGTGCTGTGGTCCCGATGCCGACGTTGCCGCTAATATAGGTGTTATGGGCTAAAATCCCATTCGCCACAAAATTATGAGTTCCTTCAACCTCAATATCATATACTTGCTCTTCACCGACGTATTCAATGGATGAAATTTTGTCCCACACCACTTGATGAACGTCGAAAGATGAACGTTGAACGATGGCAATTTCATCGCCTTCGGTGAGATAAAGAACTTTGAGCCATTCGCCATTTTTATGGTATAATTCATTCGTCCTGGGGGTAGCTTGGTGCGGGCTTGGATCTGTCACTCCAAAGTCCGGGGGTTCAATTCCCCCTACCTCCAGGGCCCTTTGAGGATTTTCTTCGAGGGACTTGACAGATTTTTCAGTTCTGGTAGTATTATTGTATAGGAGTGACAGGTCCGAGTTTCGCACCAGGTTGGTGCTTGCAAAAGATTCCGCTATTTCAGCGGGTTTTTTGTTGTTTCCAATTCCTTCATCGTTCATCGTTTCTCGTTTATCTTCGCCTTCAGGCGATTGCCCCAAGCGTTGATCTGACTGTTGATTTTGTGAGCTCTCTGAAAAGCTTGTTTGGCCTGATGTTCCATGAGGTATTTGAGCTTCACTGCCAACTTGAGACACGTCACTGTTTCGTGGAGCGAGCCTCTGGCTTGAGTCAGGAATTGAGCCATCTCCTTGTCCGAACGCCTGCCCGTTCCTTCGGCTATGTTGAGCGACACCGAACTGGCCGCTCTCCTCGTTTGGCTGGTCAACCCAAACATTTCGTGTTTCGGAAAACTCTCGCTCAGCTGATAAATCTCCGCTGCCAACTCCATGCTCTCTTGCTAAACTCTCAATTTTTCGAACGGCCAGTAATTCTCGCTGTTGTTGATCATAGTTTTGTTTTTTGGTGAGATAGGGATGATTTCCGGTAGTTCGGATTTCTTTTCCCGATTCGGTTGTCAATTTAAATACCGGCTTCACTCCCATATCCAGCAGTTTATTAATTTTTCTTAATTCTATCTGATTTTTTTCCCGGTTTAATGAATAGACGTAATCCCCGGGCTTTGCATCTTTGATTCGTATCCTTTCATCGTTCATCGTTTCGCTTTCATCATCAAAAACTCCGCCTCTTTCGTTAAACTTTCGGCGTTCATCGTTCATCGCTTCTCGGCCTAAACCGAGAAGCTCGCTGTCACCAGTTATGCATTGTCCCTCCACGTGGAGTTTGTTGAGGGGGTTGGTTGTCCCGATGCCAAGTCTCCCGGCGACATTCAGCCCTCCGCCCGTCGTGAAATCCGTGTCCGCGTGGCCGATGTTGGTGATGAGGTGCGTGTCCATGTCAATGTCTCCCGTTGGGGCATAGGCTCCGGAAACCGATCCGAAGATGATTCCTCCCACTTCCAAATCATCGGTGACATACGCATCGCCGCCGGTCTGGTCGATCGTGACGGGCGAGCCCGCGCCGACTGACAAGTAATTCGTGACGGCGGCACTGCCAATCGCCGAAAGAGCACCGGAGCCGAAATTCCAGTCGCCGGTGAAATTCCCGTCTGTTATAGTATTTGTTCCCAAGTCCAAAGTCGTGACGTTGGCCGTCGTGAAATTTCCGGTCGCGTATGTCACGGCTGTTCCGGAAAGCGTTTCTATTCCCCCTGAAGAATAAGCCAAGTTTGTTCCATCAAGCGTCGTGATGGTCGCCGTTTCAGAAGATATGTCTGCCGATAAAGTGGCAGATTGGAGAAAAGTCGCGTTCCCGTTCACCGTGAAGTTTCCGGTGATTTCAATATTCTCGTCCAGATCCCGCGACTCGACCGCTCCGTCTTTTATTTTGCTCGAGGTGACGGAATTTTTTCGGAGGTCATGTGCGCGAATGGACTTGTTCATGATTTTTCCGGAGTCCACCGCGTCCTTGTTCAGGTTCCACCGGCGCACCGAATGTTCGGCGATATTGAGATATGTGAGATCGTGGTTCAGCAAGGATAGAATTTGTTCTTTGGTGACGTTCGCTCCCATAAGATTCGAACTTTGGGAATACAAAGTCGAGCCTTGATTGGCGCCTTGAATTTCATCTCCGGTTTCTTCTCCCGCGATTTCTCCCTGCTCATTTATCGCGACACGGCTCTTTTCTTTTTCGTATCCCGTTAGATTCAGCCGCGACAGCTCTTCAAGCCTCCGTATATCTTTCTGGTTGTCTATGACAAATTCCGCCGCCGCCGCGAACAAAACCAAAACGAGCAATCCCGCCGCCGCCTTACCTGCCCTGTCTCTCGCGAACGCTTTTTTGAAATTCAATCCCAGCAAAATAAATTTTTCCTTCGCGCTCATTTCTTCCGACCGCTTCTTTGCGTTCATCTCCTTCTTTTCAACTTGACCACTCGTGAATTCATCAAGCCATTCCCTCGTTGTGTGCCACCTTCCGTTTACTTTTTCGGCCTTCAGCCTTCCATGTCTTGCTTCGATGACGAGATAACCCTTCCTGTATTTTGATGCCTTTGCTATTTCCAAAAGCGATATCAATTCTCCCCGCGGGGCGCTATCCTGATTTTTTTCTTCGCTTTTTTGTTCCGCGTTTATTTCCTGTTTATTGGTCGCGACTATTCCGCCGCTTATCGTCGAAAACAATTTTTGAAAATCTGTTTTTCGTTTTTCAATTCCTTTCCCGAAAACTTCCAGATGTTTTTTCAGATTCTTTTCGGCCGACTGAATTTTCACTCCGGCCTTTCTGCTGATACTATTCATTTCCTTCCCCAATCTTTTCCGGACATAATTTGTGTTCGATCCGGCAATCGCAACTTCATCTTCCAACTTATTTTTTATCTTTCCAACTGCCGCGATAGCGGCATTTCCAATTTTTCGGCTTTCCGAAATAAAAAACTCCGCGACCCGTTCCGGAGCTATCGGAGTGTATAAAGCATCCCAAATGCTTTTTTGTTTTTTTCTTTTTTTCTCTTTCGCATGCCTGCCTTCTCCCGGCAAAGAATCGCTTTCGTATATTTTGCCAAGCCTTTTTCGAACCAAAGACAGCCTTGCGTCATCCGGCAGATTTTTTTCCCATTCTTTCTTGAAGCGCTTCTCCATCCGCAATTCAAAACGATAGAAGTCCTCAAGCTTCGCCAAAAGCCAGGATTTTATTTTCTTTTTGTTTTTTTCCACTTTGATTTTTGCTTTTTATATCGTCTGTCTCAAGCTTTTTCGTATCTTGATATAATTTTAGAATTTACCAAAAAAGCCCGCAAACGGCGGGGCTCTTCATAGGCCGACTTTTTTATTTCAGTCCGAAAACGCCTTGATTATTTCGATTCCGGGGTTTATGTTATCAGCTCATTTATCCGTTCCCAAATTTTCCTATAGTATGGCATATATCGGATAAATATTTGTTTATATATGCTTAATCTCAAACTTTTTTTAACACTACTCAATCAGGCATGCGTCCTGTCAAGAGCCTGATTATATTTATGCCGACTTTTTTTAAAGTGAAAAAAATGACACACTTCATTCGGTCTATTTTTAATTCACGCAAGCAATATTATTTTGATGCCTTGCAGGTTATATTGATATTTTTTTCACATCTAATTCTGTTAAATCCGGCTTTCTTCATAATAATTTTTATTTCTTTTTGTGTGTAAGCGTGGTGATATCTCCTGAATATTTCACCTTCATTAGTTTTGAAGGGGATGTATAGATCTCCCCAATCAAGCTTTTCACCAAGGTTCGGCCTTATTATTTTTTCAAGGCCGAATCTTAAATGATACTTCCAAAATCTCCTCTGTCCAAGATTCCAAACGGAGATGATAATTTTCCCGCCGGGTTTCAAGACCCGATTCAATTCTTTCGCCGCTTCCAGACGATAATCAGTCCCCGGCAGGTGATGGAAAACGGCAATTGCAAAAACAACATCGAAATAATTGTCTTCAAATGGCAGTGCAAATGAGGTCCGTCCGCTCCCCTTTTTTGGTTGGCGGTCGGATCTTTTCGCATTTGCGCTGATTTTGATAAATTTTGTTTTTTCGCTATTATACTTCTGCTTGGCAATATCAATCAGTTTTTGGGAAATATCAACTCCGACATACTCAATTCTGAATTCCGACTTCCCTTCTATTTCTCCCCTTTTACCCATTTCACCCTTTTCTTCCATTTTACCAAGTAAAAATCCCGCCAGTCTCCCGCTTCCACAGCCAAAATCCAAAACGCGATCACCCGGCTTCACAAAACCCTTCACAAATTCCAAATCCCGCCACATAAAAGCGCGTGTGCTGGAGAATTTATCGGCAATCATGTCATAACCCTGCTCTAGTTCAGATAATATATTTTTTACATTTTCATCGAGCATTCCTAGAGCTAAGCTCTTGGAATCTCCAAGAGCTTAGCTCTAGGACAATCCATGAACAATTTACTTACTACCCTAATTAAAGAAGCAATCCGGAGAAAAATCAAATCTCCCGAAGATTTTGAAAAACTCAAAAAAGAAATTTGCGGCCGGTTCAAAACCGCTGCTCCCCGCAACGCCGATATAAAAAGGTTCGGCCTTGAGGAATTTCGAGAGCTTCGCTCGAGAAAGGGAAAGGCTGAACCTTGGTCGGAAATAGAAAAAATCCTTAAATCCAAACGCGTCCGCACTCTCTCCGGCGTAGCGGTCGTCGCCGTTCTCACGAAACCATATCCCTGTCGGGGCAATTGTCTTTACTGTCCAAGTGAAATGGATATGCCAAAAAGCTACCTCTCTAACGAGCCGGCTGTTATGCGGGCCATGAGCGTAAAATTCAATCCCTACCGGCAAGTCCAAAAACGCCTGCGAGCCCTCGAACTCAACGGCCATGCGATTGATAAAATAGAGCTCATCGCCATGGGCGGAACTTTTTCCCACTTGCCTGAAAAATATCAGAATAGATTCGTAACCGAATGTTTTCGCGCAGCCAATGACTATCCACGCCATTTAGGGGTCCGACCCCTAAACAATCTACGGCGAGAGCAAAACCGCAACGAGAAAGCCAAACACAGAATTATTGGCCTCACTCTGGAAACCCGCCCGGACACTTTGGATGAAAAGGAAATCAAAAAATACCGCGAGCTGGGAGCGACGCGCGTTGAGATTGGAGTGCAGAGCATTTACGACGACATTCTCAAAAAAAACCGCCGCGGCCATACAGTTGAAGAAACAATCAGAGCCACGAAATTATTGAAAGACGCCGGTTTCAAAGTGAGCTATCACATGATGCCCGGACTGCCGGGAAGCACTCGTAAAAAAGATCTCCGGATGTTCAAGGATATTTTCACCAATCCTGATTTCCAACCGGACCTCGTGAAAATCTATCCCTGTGTCGTCACCAAAAATTCGGATTTATACAAACTTTGGAAAGAGAAAAAATATAAGGCGCTGACGAACAAACAAACGGAAAAGCTGATTTGTGAAATAAAAAAAATAATTCCTCCTTACGTCAGAATTTCGCGATTAATCCGCGATATTCCTGCCACTTCCATTGTCGCCGGTCCGAACATTTCCAATCTCCGGCAGTTAATTCAAAACAAGGGAATTAAATGCAACTGCATCCGCTGCCGAGAGGTGCGCGGTAATTACACATCTCGGGATAAAGTCATGCTAAACCGAATTAACTACAAAGCTTCCGGCGGAAAGGAAATATATCTTGAATACGTCTCGCCGGACAAGAAAAAACTTTACGCTATGCTTCACTTGCGGATCCTTAGCTTCCCAAGGTTCGACCTTAGGGATTCCCTAAGGTCGAACCTTGGATGCGCTATCATTCGCGAAGTCCATACCTACGGAAAACTGGTCTCTCTCGGAACACGCGAAAAAAAGTCCCCCCAGCACGCGGGACTGGGAAAGAAATTAATCGCCGAAGCGGAACGAATCGCCGGAAACGAATTCAACTGCCAAAATATCTCCGTCATCGCGGGAGTTGGAGTTCGCCAATACTACCGAAAACTTGGCTATCGACTGCAAAACACCTGCATGCAAAAATATTTTTTAGCCTAGCTCTCTCTAATAAGATATACTACCGTTATCTGTATAACGGTAGTATCGCACCCTATTTCTTATCTTTTAATAAATTGAGAAGGAGAAAGTGTAACGGATATTTTTTCCTAATATGATCGAGCGAATAAGGGGTAATTGGTTTTTTCTCAACGTCTTTTATGTTTTTTTGTTTTTCCCTATGATAGCGGGTAATTATTTCCTTGTATCCACCGAATCCATTGCGTAACCACCTTTCGACTTGACTGATATTCGAGAAGCCAACCTTAAGTTCTTGTCTTATCTCTTCATAGCCCTTTCCTTCCAAAAGCATTTGAGCGATCTGAATTCTCCTCGAAATCATTACAACTTCACTAAGCGATAGAAGATCTTTGAAGAACCTCTTGACCTCTTCCCTGGTTCTTAACATAGCAACCATCGAATAAAATTCACCTAAATATTTCTTTCTTTGATACTCGGATAATTGATTATACTTCACTTTTCCAGACATATTTTTGTTGTGTTAATATGTATATATTACTACCGTTATCTGTATAACGGTAGTAATATTATATAATAAATTTTTGAATTCCACAATGGGATATAATAAAGTGTTTTAGCCCTTTACCACTCCCAACGGCCGCAGTCTCGCCACTTTTCCGGCCAGTCCCGCTCCTTCGACGACATCCACGACATTGTGAATGTCTTTGTAGGCAACCGGCGCTTCCTCCCCAATTTCCCCGCGCGACGCCACGCGCAATATTATTCCTTTCTTTTCAAAATCTCTCCGAAGTTCTCCGATGTCCACAATTTTTTTCGCTCTTTTTCGGCTCATCGTGCGGCCGGCTCCGTGACAGACGCTTCCGAAAGACTGCTTCATTGATTCATTCGTTCCAACAAGGACATACGACGCCGTTCCCATAGTCCCGGGAATGATAACCGGCTGGCCGATGTGCCGGTAATCTTCATGCAGTTCTTCCCGGCCTGGACCAAACGCTCGCGTAGCTCCTTTTCGATGAACGCAGACTTCCTTATCAGAACCATTAATCGTATGCTTTTCAATTTTGGCAATGTTATGGGCGACATCATAGACCAGTTCCAATTCTCCTCCATTATTGCCTAAAATTTGTTCCCAAGATCCCCGAACCAGATGGGTAATCTGATGCCTGTTCGCCCAGGCAAAATTAGCTGAAGCTCGCATGGCGCAAAGGTATCTGTTTCCTTCCCTGCTTTTTATCGGCGCCCATACCAGTTCCCTATCCGCCAGCCAAATATTTTCTTTCTGAACCTTTTTCAGAAGTTCCCGAATATAATCCGTCGCCACCTGATGGCCGAGACCGCGCGACCCGCAATGAATCATCACTGTTATTTGTCCATCGAATATTCCGAACGCTCTCGCAACTTCCTGATCGAATATTTTGTCCACTTTTTGGACTTCGAGAAAATGATTTCCTGATCCGAGTGTTCCCAGTTCCGACCTTCCCCGATTCTTCGCCCGCTCGCTGACGCACTTGCTATCCGCGTCTTTCATCGAACCGTTTTCTTCGCAGTGATCGAGGTCATTTTGATTTCCGATTCCCCGCGCGACCAGTTCCTTTGCGCCATTGTCTAATATTTTGTCTAACTCCTTGTCGCTCAATTTTTCCTTGTGACGCGAGCCAAGGCCGGACGGCACGTCTCTTTGCAGTTGGTTCATAAGCGGGATCAATTGGTCTTTGATTTCGTCGCGCCGAACTCTCGAACGCAAAAGCCGCACTCCGCAATTGATGTCATATCCAACCCCGCCGGGAGAAACCACGCCTTCTTCCAAATCAAAAACGGCTACGCCTCCAATTGGAAATCCGTAGCCTTCGTGCATATCCGGCATAGCCAGCGCCCACTTTTGGATTCCCGGAAGGGTCGCCACGTTCACCAGCTGGCCAACTGAACGGTCATCAAAAACTTTCTCAAGCAATTTCTCATCCGCGTAAATCCTCGCCGGAACTTTCATCTTGCCCCGAATACCCTCCGGAATCTCCCATAAATAATCATTAATTTTCTTGAGATCAGATTTTTTCATAATCATACATCAAAAAGTATTACGCTTTCCCACCCCTCATCGGTTTCTTTCACATATCCCTCATGATACGTCGCCGCTTTGATATCAATTTTTTTACCGGCCTTTTTGCCGGAAATTCTCGCCTTTATCACAAACTGTCGCGATCGTCGACTTTTGTTATGTTCGATAATCTCGCAGTCTGTATAAATTTTTCCGTTAGCGTCCGAGCGGTAAATTATTTCGTTCGCAAAATTGACGAACAGGGAAAATAAATCCGACGCTTTTAAAGCAATTACCTCTTCCTTTTCCCTCCCTTTCCCGCGCTCCCGCTTGGAAGCCTGGCTTCCAAGTTGCTCCTCCGCAATCGCCTTCGCCAAATTACAAAAAAGCTCCGGCAAACTTTCGCCGAATACTTTCATCTTCAAATCCGCCGGATGTTCGATAGTTTTATAGTATTTCCTAACCATACGGTTTCGCGCATTATTTCTCGGAAAACTATATTAATTTCTGCTGAACCAGGCAGTCCTGAACAATTTCAAAAAGCTTTTTGTGTCCTCGGGAATTGAGGTGCACTCCGTCAAAAAGAAACTTTCGGTAGTTTTTTTCGGCGGCGAAAATCCGAAAAGCGTTGACAAAAAGAATTTTTTTGTCGCGCGAACAAAATGAGCGCAGGCGCTCGTTGTACTCCGTGATAAATTCATTTCGATATGCCAGATCCGGCGCCCAGGGAATCGGATCGACTTTTCGTTCATCCACCGGTATCGGGCCGAGAATTATTATCTTCGCGTCGAAGCGTTGAGCTTGTTTGATGGTTTTGGCCACATTTTTTTGGAAGGCTTCGGCTGAAACATTATTCCGATTGACCCGGTGGCGAAAGGCTGAATCATTGATGCCTAGCTGGAATATAAAAATTATTTCTTCTCCCTTATCCAACCTCCGTTCGGCTTCGTCCAAAAAGCGATCCAGAACATCTTTTGAAGTATCCCCAGAAATACCAAGATTATAAACAAGGTCGTAGTAATCTCGATTTTCCAGCCCCTTTTGATCCATGAATTCCCGGAGTCGCTGAACCCATCCGCCTTTTTTATCCCAGGCGCCGTATGTTCCACTGTCTCCGAAAGCCAAAATTTGCGGCATATCAATTATTAATAATTCTTAAGCAGTCCCGCCAATCCTCCGATTTTATCAAATTTCTTGTTGCTTTCAATGAAGCGAATATTTGTCCCGTTCAAAACTGCTTTTCGGACGACCGCGTCAGCAAGGTCAAGCGTGAATATTTTTTCGCCGGACGTGAAATACTTTCTGTGCGGATGAGAAGCCAGCTGGTAACCATCCTTGGTATAGTAACCGGTGCTTTCGAGATTGGAACTCAAATAAATCGTGTACAGACGGTTTTGATTGAGCTGGCTCAACGTTTCTCCGACTCCACTCACGGCTTCCCGCGGATGGCCGATTTGCTCGGCCAACCTGCCGATAATCTCTTCGTCTCGTTTCTTTTGCAGGTCTTTAAAATATCTTTCGGCCTTTTTCCTTTTTCCGTCCAAATTGTCACTCGGATCAAGCGCCCAAAAGGTTTGAATATTTTGACGAAGATAGGGATGTATTTTTTCTTCAAGCATGCTTTTCAGTTCCTCTCTTGAGCCGATCATCAAATGGGAAAACTTATACTTCCTCCAGAAACGGCTAAAAAGAAGTTTGGTCATTTTATCCAGATGTTTCAGAACTTGCTCTCGGGTATAGCGGTCGATCCTTTTTGTCCCGGTGCCGAAAGAACGGGCAAGGTAATCAGTTGTTTTTTTTCTTGTCTCCCGGGCCGACTTCACTTTTTCCGGCACAAAGCTTTTGGCAAGCGGACTTTGGTCAGCGATTTCTCCTTTGTCGATCACGAGAATCCGCCCTTCATTCCTATCAACCAACAGCACGGCGTAGAGATTGTGCCGAGATAGAGTCTCGACAATGTGCTTGAGGTGGAAAACTCTCTTGATTTTTATTTCTCGCTCGATTTCAAAAGGAAGCAGGAATATATCCGCTCTTCCTTCTCTGGCAAAAGTTGCCAATCCCTTCGTCCCGCCCGGAATTTCAAATGTAAAGAGGTGTTTCCTAACCGCCTCAACCAGATTTTTCAGCTTCGTTTTGATATTTTTGTCCTGCGGCAAAGAATTGATGATTCGATCAGCTTCCGATGCGATAGAATTGATTTCCGTCTTTATTTTTCCCCACGGCTCCTTCCCGACTCGGGCCGCCAAAAACATGCTGATCGCCAGTTCATCGCTTTCAAAAGAAGCGATTTTCATGAGATCGCTTTCTTTGAATTTCTTCACTGTTATTTTGATTTTTTTGCTCATTTTTAATAGAAATTAGGAACCTTACACTAATGTATTACAACTGCTCCTCAAATTTCATTTTCTTGTATATTTTTCGGGTCACCTCGACGTCGGCGTTGCAGTAGTCGCAGATTTCTTTGAGTTTGCCTTTTTGGTAATATTTGAAAACTTCCGAGCCGTCCATTTTCGTTTTTGGAGAAGGAATGCCGAGCGCTCTTGCCAGAGCGTCAAGTGACACTCCTTTTCCGTAGCCCCATTGGTTCCATTCGTGCATTATGTCGAAAATCGGCTCACTTCTGTATCTCGCGAAACTCAAGCGGACTTTTGTTTTCGGCCTCACGCCATGGACGATGGAGCGCTGAATGATGTATTTCAAATCAAAATCCATCACGTTGAATCCGACGAACAAATCCACATCCTCGGCCGCCTCCCAGAAGCTCTCAAGAATTTTCTTTTCTTCTTCGTCGCAAATGCAATGCACCATCTCATCGTTAATGGCATAGGATATGCAAAAAATCCTGCCGAATGTCCCGTCGAGGCCGGTTCCGGCGAGAAACTGCTCAAAACTTACGGAATACTTATCACCGAATCTTTTCTTTTTTTTCTTTCTAAATTCGTGGATTTCCCGCAAGACTTCGTGCTTGTGCTCCGGCGCCGGAAGCGTTTCGATGTCAAGAAACATCTTTTTGAGCGGGCGGTCGTAGTTGTTGTAGTATTTGTTCATGATAAGAATTCAAAATTTAAATCTCAAAATGCAAAGTGATAATTTAAAGTTCAAAATGTACAAATATAAAAATCGACTTTAACATTCAAAATATTTTTCATTTTTCATTGTCATTTTGATTTTTGATATTTACATTTTACATTCGCTCGGGAGCATTGATTCCCATCAACCGTAAATTTTCCGCCAAAACTATTTTCACCGCTTTCACGAGCTCCAAGCGCATGCAGGTTGTGTCCGGATTACTTTCGTCAATCACCCGGCATTCATCGTAGAAAGAATGAAATTTGTCCGCAAGAGAGATCGCGTATTGCGGCAAATAATGCGCGGCGTAATTTTGGGAAATTTCTGCGACGAGATCGGGAAACTTGACGAGCTCGAAAATCAAAGTGCGTTCCTTTGGAGTTACCCTAAGGTTCGACCTTAGGGATTCCCTAAGGTCGAACCTTAGGCTTAATTCTTCTGCTTTTCGCAAAATACTCGATATCCTCGCGTGGGCGTATTGGACGTAATAGACCGGATTTTTTTCACTCCTCTCTTTGGCCAGATCCAGATCAAAATTCATATGCGTGTCGGCGCTGTGCATCAGAAAGAAAAATCGGGTGGCGTCCTTCCCGGCTTCGTCAAGCAGGTCATCTACGCTCACATAGGTGCCCGCCCGCTTGGACATTTTCATTTCTTTCCCGCCTTTCATCACCCGGACAAATTGAGTGAGAATAATATCGAGCTTGTCTTTATATCCCAGCGCTTCCATCGCCCCCTTGATTCTCGCCACATCCCCGTGGTGGTCCGCTCCCCAAATGTCAATCATTTTGCTGAATCCCCGGTCAAGTTTTTCCTTGTGATAGGCAATGTCGGATCCGAAATAGGTTTTCTCACCGGTTGATTTTTGAACTACTCTGTCTTTGTCATCCCCAAACTCGGTTGATTTGAACCAAAGCGCTCCTTCTTTTTCGCATATAAGATCCTTTTCTTTCAGAATATTCAATGCTTCATCCACTTTTCCGCTTTCCTGCAGTTCTTTTTCGGAAAAATAATTGTCAAACTTGATCCCGAATTTTTCCATGGAAGGCTTAATAATATTCTCTAAGATTATTTTCACGCCTTCGCTTCCTATTTCTTTTGCGTTATTCCCATCAAATAATTTTGATTTTTGATTTTTGATTTTTGATTTTATTTCATTGATATATTCCCCGCTATACTGCGCCTTATCATCACCCAAAACCGAATGCCCCAAAATTTCAATTTGATTTCCGGCGTTATTCACATAGTATTCTCGATAAGGATCGTATCCGCACTTTTCCAAAATATTCGCCAGCGTATCTCCGAGCGGGCCGCCGCGCGCGTTTCCGATGTGCACCGGTCCTGTCGGGTTGGCGGAAACGAAATCGAAATGGATTTTTTTTCCGTTACCGACGTCCGAATTGCCAAACTTATTTTTTTCTTCATTGATTTTCACTACAATTAGTTGTAGTGATTTATCCGATAGATGAAAATTTAAAAAACCTGGTTTAGCAACTTCTACTTTTTCGAATCGAAAAGCTTGGCTTTGAGGAATTTCCGCAACTTGTTGCGGAAAGGAAAAAGCCGAGCTTTGAATTGCCTCTTTCAATTTTTCCGCCACCTCAATCGGATTCTCCCCTGCTTCCTTTGTCAAAACCAGCGCCACATTCGTCGCATAGTCCCCCATCCCCTCCGGCGGATAATCAATTTTTATCTTTTCCAAATCAAAACCAACCCTGTAAGCGGACTTGATAGCTTGCTGAATAAGTTTTTGAATTTCAGATTTCACGTAATTTTAGTATAGCAAGCAATTTGAAATAAAAAAAGTCGGAATAATATTAAAATCGCTCCTGCTAAGACGCAGCTTAGCAGGAGCTCATGTTATCCAAACATAGTTGAACCGCGATATTGTGCTCCCTCCAGAATTTCCTTGATGTCATATAGAGCACCGCCTAGCCCAGCAGCTCGCTCGTCTGCTTCCCCTTTCCGGACACGAAATGCTTCTTTAATAGCGTGGAGTATTTCGGATGCAATATGGGCAGGTGGATAGAATGATCTTTTGTTAAACTTACCTTCTTCCAGGGGGATCTTAGGATCGATCAAAATTTCCGTTTCGAATTTCGCTTCCTTAGATCCTTTATTATCTTGAGCCAATTCTTTCAGGTGAATTTTCACGAACAGATGAAGTATCCCATCCTCGATTTGTCGAAAAGTGCATTTGATGGCTTGGATGAATGGAAATATTCGACTGCCCATAGGATGTCTCAAGTTGTCGAGGGCGCTTCGACAACCCATATAAGCATCTCGCCAATTTTCGTCGAACGGCTCGAGATTATCCATAAATGTCACGTCTCGTTCAACCAAATAATCAATACTAATAGGAACACGACTCTCACTCATGATACCCTCCAGATGTGCTCTTAGACACATTTTTATTTCTACGCCGCTTAGAGCGTAGATAAAACATATTATTACGAAAGTCACCTATTGTCAATAAAAATTGCCTAAAAATCAATTTTTGGCTTTAATAAAGGTATGAAGACAATCGCAGTGAACAAACGAGCCCGTTTTGACTACGACATCTCGGACAAATACGAGGCCGGTTTGGTATTGCGGGGATATGAAGTCAAGTCTGTGAAAACCGGTCACATCAGCATCAAGAGCAGTTTCGTGACTATAAAAGGCAACGAGCTTTATCTCACCAACGCCAACATACCTCTATATAAACACGCGGGAAAAGTGCCAAACTACGACCCGACGCGACCCCGCAAGCTTCTGCTTCACAAGCCGGAAATCCGCACTCTTATGGGGAAAAGCCGCACCGAAGGGTTGACACTTGTGCCTGTTCGGGTTTATACTAAGCGAGGCTTGATCAAGCTTGAATTTGGCTTAGGAAAAGGAAGAAAGAAGCACGACAAGCGGGATGTAATAAAGAAAAGAGAAGCAGATCGGAAGATTCAGCGAGCGTTGAAATCCCAATAATCAAGCATCAAATAACAAATAAAATCCAATTCTCAAATTATCAATGACAAAAACTTTTGGTCATTTGGTATTGGAGTTTGTAATTTATTTGGAATTTGCAATTTGTGATTTGATTATTTCCCCGCCTAAGTTTTCCGAAGGAAAATTTAGGCGGGGATGCTAGGCATCGACAATTCGCACTCTCAAAATACGCAAGTCGAGCAAGGCGTGAAACTCGCTAAACTTCATGCCAAGATTATAAGTGCAAACTTATTCTCAAAAGTTAAGCAGGCTTTTCAGCCGGCTTACGCTTACGCTACCGCCTAAATCGCGGCAGCCATCAGTCTGCTGATGCCTGATAGGCAGTTCACTGGTGTCATTTATCGGGCTTGATTGATAGTTTTCTTTGCGGCTGTCAATGACTATTGCGCAAAGAGCGTTTCTCAAGGTTTTGCTTATTTAATACTTGATAAACCGCGTAAAAACAAATAAGCTAAGCTTGTAGAATATTTTTTGGGTGACGGATTTGGACGCGAGTTCGATTCTCGCCATCTCCAATTAAGGTAGGGTTTCCGCCAGAGGCGGCACCTCGCCCCTCCGGGGCGGGCAATTCCCATCATCTCCACCCCGTTAGAAAGTTTGAGTTGTCTTTAATTTTTAAGGCACTTAATCTTTCAACAAAATTTTTTCTTGCACGACCCCATTCTTTCTAACGGGGTCCACCTCCAGCTCTAAACAACTAACACAAAACGCATCAGAAGACGCTACTTCCGCCCCCGCCCCAAACCGCGGGGCCCGCGAACAAGAATAAACGAATATATCCGGATTTCACCCATAAGGCTGATTGATGAAAACGGCCGGCAGGTTGGTGTTGTCCCGACTGATCAGGCTCTTCAAATGGCACGGGAGAAGGAACTGGATCTCGTGGAAATTGTTCCCAATACCCGTCCACCGGTGGTGAAGATTATGGATTTCGGGAAATATCAGTACCAGAAATCGAAGGAGAGCCAGCAGCAGAAAGCCAAGCAGAAAAAAACCGAGGTGAAAGGAGTCCGAATCGGCTTTCGTACCGATGACCACGATATCAATATTAGAAAAAATCGGGCTGAAAAATTCCTCTCCCAGGGAAACAAGGTAAAAGTGGAAATAATCCTCAAAGGCCGCGAAAAAGCTCATCGCGAGCTGGCCAAAGAGCTTCTGAAAAAATTCGTCGAATCGCTTGAGGTTCCCAACAAAGTGGAGCAGGAAATAGGCAAACACCCGAGAGGATTCAATATAGTAATCGCGCCGAAATAGAAATAACCAATAACCAAGCGCCAAATAACAAATAAAATCCAATTTTCAAAATTTCAATTATCGAAACTTTTGGTCATTGGTTAATTGAAGTTTGGAATTTATTTGGAATTTGTGATTTGTGATTTAGACGCATATGCCCAGGATGAAAACTCGAAAATCAGTCAGAAAGCGCGTGAGAATCACCGCCCGAAAGAAAGTGATGAGACGCGACATTGGCCAAGATCATTTCAATGCCCGCGAATCGGGAAAAATCACCCGGCGAAAGAGAAGCGACGAGGAAATTTTGAATATGGACGCGAAGAATATTTTAAGAAATTTGCCCTACAGCAATTAAGTTTCAATAACCAAGCGCCAAATAACAAATAAAATCCAATTTTCAAAATTTCAATTATCGAAACTTTTGGTCATTGGCTAATTGAAGTTTGGAATTTATTTGGAATTTGTGATTTGTGAGTTAGAATTTTAATCTATATGCCCAGAGTAAAAAGATCCGTCACTAAGCGAAAAAGAAAGAAAAAGCTTCTGAAACAAGCCAAGGGTTTTATGTGGCGCCGTAAATCGCATTACAAAACCGCTAAAGAAGCTCTCCTGAAAGCCGGAAAGTACGCTTATCGGGATCGCCGGGCGAAGAAAAGAACTTTTCGCAGCCTTTGGATTATCCGCCTCAACGCCGCTCTTCGCGAACACGACGAGAAATATTCAACTTTTATCAAGAAATTAGCGGACAAAAAAATCGCCATCGACCGCAAAGTCTTGAGTCAGATGGCAAACGAACATCCTGAAGAATTCAAAAGGCTTGTTGAGTATGTGAAATAATCTGCTTGATATACTTTTTGCAGGCCGGTTTAGCCGGCTTTTTCTTTTTGAAGCAACCTTCTTTTTTCCTCTTCTCCTCTCGCGGAACCGCCGAGTGTTCCGTCCGATCGAATCACCCGATGGCAGGGAATTGTTTTCTTTCCCGCTCGGATACATTCTTTGTAGTATCTGTTCAAAATATTCCCCACCGCCCGGTGGGCTTTGGGCTGTCCGGCTCTCCGGGCCACTTCCTTGTAGCTCAATGTCTCCCCTTTTCTGATTCCCAGAACCACTTTGATCGCTTTTGTTGAAAATTCAGAACGCTTTTTCATGGAATTTATTCGCTCAATAATTCGATATTGGTTTCATTCAAATGCTTGCCAAGCCCCAAAAGAGACTCGGGCGATGATGATTTGACAACTTCTTGATATCGCGCGATCGTCTCCTCGTCGGCTGAACTTTGAACAGCCGTCGTAAACTCCTCCGCCTTTTCCTCATCATCGCTCAAAATGCCGTCAAAAAAAAGGCCGAGCAGCCTTGAATTTTTCTGAGATTTTTCGATCAGGCTTTCCTTTTCTTTTTTCCCTAGGGAAGTTTTTTCAATTTCTCCTTTCAGCTTTTGATTTTCCCAAAATATATAGCCATTAAGAGAAAGCAAAGCGAGAATAACAACGACAATAATTATTCTCATCATTTTTCTTTACTGGAAAAAATATCCCTTAAAAGTTCTCCGCCTAATTTAATGATGGCGTAAAATGGCAGAACAATCCAAATGAATTTTGCCACCCACCACTCAAAAAACTTTTCCATAGACTATTTCAAATTTAGCACCTTGAAGTTTCCTATGTCGTATATTACGTCCTTCTTCTCGACTATTATTCGCCACTTGTTTCTCCGCGCCGCTTTCTCCAGATTCATATTCGGATTGAAGGCGATGGGATGCTCGACCATCTTGAGGAAACTCACATCCGATTCAGTGTCGCCTATTCCGTACGAATCCTTGAGAGTGAGTCCTTTTTCCGAAATATACTGCCCCACCAAATGCCCTTTGTGTTTCACCGGCTCGAAAATCGTCTTTCCCGTATAGCATCCTTTTCCGTCGGTTTCATACACTGATCCGAAAACTTCATCAAACTTGAGAAATTTGTTGTATTCATGAACGATTTCCACGGGTGAGCCGGAAATAGCAATAATTATATATTTTTTCCGCCGAAGTTTGTCTATGAGTTTCTCCGCGAAAATATACGTCCGGTCCTTGTTGAATTCGGCGACCTTGCGGCTGGCATCGACAATTTCTTTCTGAAAGCATCCCTTCAGCTCCCTGGAATACATACTCACGATGCTTTTCCGGTATTGCTCATACGTCCCCCTATGCTCCAGCCAGTTGGCGTATATCTTCACCAAAACTTTCCGGGAATCCTTGCTGAAAATCCCCCTCCAGGAGAGTTCGCTCAAGAGTTCGAAATGCAGGTTTTTGCGAAAGACCGTCCCGTCAATGTCAAAAATGGCCAGCTTGCTCTTTTTCATAAAAACTTTTTCTTCTCTCTTATTTCTTTTTGCCGTTTCTTTCGTGGACGTCCCGAAGCCGGAGATAAATACCCCAAACACCGACCAAAGTGGCAATGACCAGCCATTGAGTCGCCGCCAGCCACATAGGCTCAATCGCCCAGCTAAGAATTCCCATCAGAACAGCCGCCACGGAAGCAATGAAAAAAATGTCCGCTGATGAATGTATGCCCAATTTAAACACCTCCCTTCGCGTTTTATTTTTTATTTTTTTATCTGTTTGAATATTAGCAAATTTTATCCAATAATCCAAGTTTTAAAATTCCAAACATCAAATTCCAATATTCAAATAAATCTCAATAATCAATAGCTGAATGGCCAAAACTTTTTTATAATTGGAATTTTGGGTTTGAAATTTATTTGGAATTTGGAGCTTGGAGCTTGAAATCTGTCATTCATTATTTCAATAATGAATGACTACCGGTGTTCCGATTTCCGAAAAATTATAGGCTGTTTCCGCCGGACCGACGCCCAGCCGCACGCAGCCATGAGAAACCGGGATTCCCAGATGATTCACACCCTCTTTGTATCCGCCCGGCCATTCGGGAAGTTCATGAATGCCGTGCCCGGCTCCGGTGAACTGCATCCAAAAAGGCATATAGAGTTTATACTTATGTGACCAGGCTCTTTGTGTTTTCTTGATCACTTTGAAAGTACCCGTTGGGGTGGCCATCCCCCTCTTTCCGGAAGAAATTCTATAGGTACCCATTCTTTCTCCGTCGCTGAAAATCGAGAGGTGCTGTTCGGAAAGGTTTATGTCAATATACTTTCCTTTCTCAATACGAGCTTCATGGTCAACCACCTCGCTGTCTTCGACGACAGGAGAGGGAGTTTTTTTAATCGGTGGTTTTTTCTTTTCTGTCCGAAAACTTCCCGAGTAAACTGTCTTCTCCGGCGCTTTCACTTTTTTGTCGGAAAGAGACAGCCCGACCGTCACAGCCATCTGGTATTCCGTGTCGTGTTCAAGATCATCATTTGAATATATTCGAAATATCGTTCGCTCTTCGTTCACCTCGTAGAGAAAATTTTTATTCGGCCTCATGTCAAAAGTCACGTCATAGCCCCGCGTTGACTTATCAAAATATATATTGAAGTCGGATTTTATTTTTGTTAATTCTTCGTCTTCCGCTGACTCCGCTTCTACCTTGAAAACCTGCGGAAAATCCTCGACCCTGAAGCTGAATTTGAATTCTCTCGTCTTCTTTTTGAAAAACCCGGCCGGAACAGTCATTTCTAGTTCGTATTTTTCTCCCGGTTCAAAAAAATGCTCGGGTCTCAATTCCAGCTCACGGCCGTCTTTCGACCAGTGCAGAGTAGTTTCCACTGACGGTGATATTTTTATCTTTTCTTCCACGGCATTCTTCTCCACTGCCTGATTGAAAGCAACAGTGATCGAATCTTTGGGGGCGATTTCTTTTTTGCTCGTCATCGAAACCTCGACATCTTCGGTTGAAGCGACAATGGAATATGCACTCATGAAAGCCAATCCGCCAGCCAGAACCATGAAAAAAACCATGAAAAAAATTCTCAACGCGTTGAGCCAGAGCGCCAGAAGTCTTTTTTCAGCAAGATGGATGGCGTGGTACATTGGCCGGAATAAAAAACAAAAACGGGTTCACCCCGTTAGAAATAACTCTTTATTGGCAGAAATCGGTCGAAGCGACGATTTCAAACGGGGCAAGCCCGCATGCCTACATATTTATTTTAGCACAAAATCGGAATTTAAACAACCCGGTAGTACAGCTTTGAAAGCACAATTTCGCGTGATAGTAAACCGTCTAGTTGCACTACTAGACAACCTTAGCGCTGTTAAAGGCTTCGAAATTCCCTTTTTATATCTTTATAATCGGGTATGGTTAGAGCGACAAGCTCCCAAAACTTCTTTGAATGATTGAATTCTTTGAGATGGCATAATTCATGAACGATGATGTAATTGAGGTATTTTTCGGGGAGAAAAATGATTCGGTAGTTGAAATTCAAGTTTTTTTTCCGGCTGCAGCTTCCCCAGCGGGTTTTCTGGTTGCGGATGGAGATTCGGCCGCACGGAAAATTGTAGGATTGATTAAGCTCTTCGATTTTTCTTACCGCCAGCCCGCGAGCTTTGTTCTTGTGCTTCAAGTAATCTCTTCGGCCGGACTTAGGAAGAAGTAAACTTGGTTTTCTCTTCCGGGCTGATTTAATTTTCCGCAAAATCCAATCCGCCTTTTGGCGCATAAAATCCTCCAGTCTTTCCATACTGAACCCTTTCGGAAATGTCGCCACCAGTTCCCCGGTTTGATAAATGGTGAGCCGCATATATCTCGCCCGCCGGCTCTTGCGAACTTGGTAGGATATTTTCTTGTTTTTGAGAAGAATTGACTTTTTAGTTTTCATTTGCTAGCCTATCTTGAAACAAAATTAAAAAATACATATTCAGGAGGACTCTGTCATGAAGGCTGTTCAAGCAAATTGGCAAGATTTACCTAAAGGGACGCTCTTTATCGAATCCAAAACAAGGTACTGGACCAACATATTCCGTGTCCTGGAAAGGACAAAATCTGGTGTGAAACTGTTTGGATCCACCGAGCCTGCTAACCTGTATCGAAATGTTTTGGTCATAGTCGTCAGTGAGTCTATATTTGGAGAACTGAACCAAGGGCACCAATTTGTATCAACGCCTCTGGCTCAATCTCCCTCAGGAATTCGTGCACCGGATGATATTTTAACCAAAACCAGGCCGGGCTACGCGAAATCCATGAGCGACCCTGAACAAAATGAATTCAAAATCAACGGCCATGAACCAGTTCTTGATTTTAGACATACTTTTAAATTTGAAACAAAAGTCGTAGCGACTCTCAATGTATGAAACTGTCGACTTATTCATGGGCCCAAAGGGTGATGGTGAACAACCATTGCCCTTTTTAATTCAGTAAAAGGCTCTTTTTTTCAATCATTCCATCTCCGTCGTCGCCGGCGGTTTGTTGGTTTCATCGAAAAATACCCGAACGACCTTTGGATGGCGTGTGACGAGAATTGAAATCTCACGGCGGGCACCGGCAGGCAGCTGGACGCCTTCGGCGGTCATGAAGTCCAATGTTCGGATTGCCCGCACGATTACAGAGAAGGCGTAAACGCGTCCGTCACCCTTGATTCCCACCGTCCGCTGGCAATCAAGCGCCACGACCAATTGGGAAAGATCGTCGTAAGATTTGTGCTTTTTGAGAATGTCTGCCACCTCCCCGTCCGCCCGGCGAATAATGTCCAGCTTATCTTTTTTTGGAGGCGCGCCGATAACCCGGATGAACAGCCCCGGCCCGGGAAACGGCTGGCGCTCGGAAACCGATTTTGGCAGCTGGAGAGAACGGGCCAACTCGCGGACTTCATACTTGAACAGATTGCGAAAGGGATGAATCTCTTTTATCTTGAGGTTGAGTCCCACGTTGTGATGGGATTTGATGAGATCGGCTTTTCCAACCGATCCGGATTCGATTATGTCCGTCGCCAGACTCCCCTGCACAATGAAATCAGCTTTGAACCGCTTGGATTCCTCTTCCAAAACCCTTCCGTACATTTTTTTAAATTTTTTCCGTTTCAGTTCCGAATGAGTCTGATTTCCAAGCGCTTTTTGAAAACGGTCAGCGGCTTTCACGATTTTCAAATTCACTCCGGCCGCTTTGGCATTGAATTTTATTTCCTCAAGTTCGTTTCGGCGTAAGGCTCCGGTGTCGATACATACCGCCAGCAGATTCTCTTTAAAAACCGGCGCAAGC
>CAZFIH010000013.1:0-5586 GCA_964519445.1 uncultured Bdellovibrionales bacterium
CTCGCCGAAACGAACGCCGCAACCGAAAAAACCGAAACAAAAAATGTGCAAAATTCGCTTTGGTGGACCCGAGGAGACTCGAACTCCTCACCTCCTGCGTGCAAAGCAGGCGCTCTACCAGATGAGCTACGGGCCCCAAGCTGAGCTAAATCCGATTTAGCTCAATATGCATGTCGGTGTGGGCGTGCCAAGACTCGAACTTGGGACCTCGTCATTATCAGTGACGCGCTCTAACCAACTGAGCTACACGCCCAAATATCAAATTCGAAACAATATTCCAAGTTTGGATTTTGGAATTTGTGCTTTGAATTTCCTCGCCGTAAGCGAGGCTTGTGGGTCGTGCAGGGATCGAACCTGCGACCATCAGCTTAAAAGGCTGCTGCTCTACCAACTGAGCTAACGACCCGGATAATACACAAAAAGGCCTAAAGATTAGGCAACGTTAAAATTATACTCTCATCGCAAATTTAGTCAATTCTTTTCCTGATTACTCCAATATAGACTAGCGGCGCGATTCCCCAGAGAAATCGATAAAAATCACCCGTGAAAAACTTTCTCGTGCCGGGCGTTATGATATCGGCTATTTCTTTAGGCGTGTACCAGTTGAGAATCACGGAAAGAGAAAGCCCAATTACTACAGCCGTTCCGATAATTTGCTTTATGATAAGCATCGGCCCGTGTCCGGACACGCTTCCCCGGATGATTTTAGAAAAGAATACTATAAATCCGGCCAGAATAGCCAAAAAGGCCAGTGCTTTCGAGCTTGGATCTTCCAGAAATTCAAAGCTGGAAAAAGCCACCACCGCGTAGGCGGCGTAAACGCCCAAAAGCGAAACCAGAATGCGGTGCTTTCCGAGCGCGAAAGAAACCACGAAACTCGCCAGGAGAAAAATAATCAGAAAGGATATATCCCCTGCCAGATTACCTTTCACTCCAAGCCCGCTGATGAGATTGTTGAGATTCATTTTTGTTTATTTACGAACTACGAATAGAGCGAAATACGAAAGTGTGTAAGTGGAGTCCTCAAAATAGACATCTTATTTCGCATTTCGTTGAATTCGTATTTCGTAATGATTATTTATTTTAGTTTCTCCAATAATTCCCTCTGCTCTTTTGTCAAATTCTTCGGAGTCACCACCCGTATTCTAACATATTGGTCTCCATGGCCATAGCGTCCCAGGCGCTTCACGCCTTTCCCCCGAACTCGAAAAATTTCTCCCGATTGCGTTCCGGCCGGGATTTTGAGCTTCACGTCTCCGTATAATGTTTCAACGTCAATTTTGTCACCAAGAGCCGCTTGGGAAAAGGAAATATTTTCAGCTGTTCGGATATCATCATCGTCCCTCTCAAATTTTTCGTGGGGCTTGACGTGGACTGTCACATATAAATCGCCGGCTTCTCCCCCGCGCTCTCCGCTCTCTCCCATGCCTTCCAAGCGTATCGCCTGACCGTCCCTGATGCCGGCCGGGATTTTCACTTTCACATTTTCGTATTCGCGCGTCCGGCCGTCGCCGCCGCATTTTTCGCATTTCTTCTCGGGGACTTTGCCTTCGCCTTTGCACTCCGGGCAAACCTGTACCTGCTGGAACGTACCCAGGATCGTGCGTTGGGACGTCCTCACTTCCCCTGCTCCCTTACAGGTCGGGCACTCCACTTTCTTCGAACCCGGCTCAACTCCTTCTCCTCCGCACCTGTCACATTTGACGCGCTTATAGAGATTCATCTCTTTTTCCGCGCCATGCGCCATTTCAGAAAAACCAATTTCCACATCGACTTGAATGTCTTCCCCCCGGCTGTGCCCGGTCCTTCTCGCGCCCCGGCGGCCGAAGCCCGCTTGCTCAAAAATATCCCCGAAAATATCCTCAAATCCGGAATATCCGCGACTGCCTCCCGCTCCCCGGCTGAAATTAAAATCAAATCCGTTGGCGTATGAAGAAAAATCCCGGAAGCCCTCGAATCCGGAAAATCCGCCCTGTTGCTGGGCCTGTTCGAAAGTCTGGCCGTATTGGTCATACTGGGAGCGCTTCTGCTTGTCGGACAGCACTTGGTAGGCTTCGTTCACTTCCTTGAAGCGCGCCTCATCACCGCCCGACTTGTCGGGGTGATGCTTGTGGGCCAGTTTTCGATAGGCTTTTTTTATATCATCATCCGAGGCGCCTTTCGCGACGCCGAGAATTTCATAGTAATCTTTGGACACGATAAATGATTCAAAATTAAAAAATCAAAATGAAAATTTTGGAATTCGCTCCGCTCATAAATCTATTTCCTGAAATCGTCCCGCGGCAGGGAAGGGAACCTTAATTTTGCACTCCGTTAATCCGTTAAATGGAATATTGAATCGCCGCCGCTTCTTTCATTTCTTTTCTAATATCAACTATCCCTGCAGTTTGAAACACTCTTATGAAACCGAATATTACCACTCCCAGAAACAAATCGAGGATCGTGGCGAGTATTCTGACGGTGAGAAACAAAACAATCGCCATGATGAGGGGCAGATTTTCCCGAACCCCGGTGGATCTCGCTAAAAAATCCTGCTGGGATTTATCGGCATATTCAGCCAAAACATCTTTAATTTGCTCGTCGCCGCTGATTTCCATCCCGAGTTGGTCGGATATTTCTTTCTTCGACTTCTCAAGGGCCTGCTGCCGGATCTGTTGATTGAGAGAACTGCCTAAACTCTCAAGAACAACCTGATTTTCAAAGCTGACTCCGCTCTGTCCGATCATTTCCAAATCTTGCGAACTGACGCCTAAATTACCGTCATCTCTTCGAAGGTACTCGTCTACCGTTGCTCCCGACAAAATATTATCCACCAACTGCTTGTTTTCTCCGGCAAGGACGTACCGCGAGGCTTTGAGTCCCCACTCGACCTGGCTTGCGAGAGAATCCCTTTCTATTTTTCCCAAATCGGCATTGTCTCGGTCGAGGGAAAAAAAATAGGAAACGGCTACGACGAGACTCACCGCTGTCACGAAATATTTCAAGCTCTGGCGGACAACGTAGTAAAAATTGAGCTGAACTCCTCTCTCCAGCTCCCTTTTCACGCCGTATTCGGTTGCAAAGAGAATGAGCACGCCCAGAACCACGCCGATGAAAGAGAGATTGAACGAATTGAGAAAAAGATAGCCCAGCGCCCCAAGAACAATCGAGCTGTAAAAATACAAACGGCTTTTTATGAAAATAGCTCCCAGCGTGAAGATAATCGCCCAGATGCTGATGGCTGCTGCCGGTATCAGCCAGTCGTAGCCGGATACGCGCCCGAAAATGGAATTCCCGAGAGTCCACCAAGAGGCCCAAGCCGCGAGAACATTCAAACCCAAAAGGGCATAAGCGAAATTTTTGTTTTTCACTGTGTTTTGAGAAGTATGTTTATGCTTCTATTCTACTACAAACCAATGGGGATAGAAAATCAATTCTATCCCCGCTTCACAAATATTAAATTTTACTTTTTCTCTTCTTCTTTATCGTCCACAACTTCCCCTTCTTTCACATCAGGCTTTTCTTCTTTTTTATCGCCGGCTTTCTTGTCCGCCGAAGATTTATCAGAGGCGGAAGCTTTGTCAGCTTGCTGGGTTGCCTGGTATAACTCTTGTCCGATTTTCTGCGCTTCCTGGGAAAGTTCTTCGGTCGCTTTCTTGATCGTCGCCAGATCATCGCTGTCTTTCACCTTTTTTAAGGCTTCGATTTTTTCTTCCACCGGCTTTTTTTTGTCAGCCGAAACCTTTTCTCCGGCCTCGCGAAGTGCTTTTTCGGTCGTATAAACCAGCGTGTCAGCCAGATTGCGGGCTTCAATCAGCTCTTTTTTCTTCTTATCCTCTTCCCCGTGGGCTTCAGCATCCTTTTTCATTTTTTCAATTTCTTCTTCTGAAAGGCCCGTGGCCGCTTCGATTCGAATCGACTGCGATTTTCCGGTGGCTTTGTCTTTGGCCGTCACATTCAAGATTCCGTTAGCGTCAATGTCAAAAGTCACTTCGACTTGCGGAACTCCACGCGGCGCGGGAGGAATGCCGTCAAGGATAAACCGTCCGAGCGACTTATTGTCAGCCGCCATTTCCCGTTCTCCCTGAAGCACATGAATTTCAACGCTGGGCTGATTGTCCGCCGCCGTGGAAAAGGTTTGCGATTTCGAAGTCGGGATAGTCGTGTTTCGCTCTATGAGCGGCGTTCGCACTCCGCCTAGAGTTTCAATTCCGAATGTCAGCGGCGTGACGTCGAGAAGAAGCACGTCTTTCACGTCCCCGGTCAATACTCCGCCCTGAATCGCCGCGCCGATTGCCACCACTTCATCCGGATTAACTGTCGCGTTCGGTTTCTTCCCGAAGAATTTCTCAACGGTTGAGAGAACCAGCGGCATTCTGGTCATTCCGCCTACCATAATCACTTCGTTGACATCGGACGCCGAAATTTTCGCGTCTTCAAGCGCTTTCTTGCACGGCTCAAGGGTTTTATCAACGAGATCCCCGACCAGCTCCTCAAGTTTGGCCCGGGTAAGCTTCATTACCAAATGTTTCGGTCCGCTCGCGTCGGATGTTATGAAAGGCTGGTTGATTTCCGTTTCCTGGGCTGTGGATAACTCGACTTTCGCTTTTTCAGCCGCCTCTTTGATGCGCTGGAGCGAGAGAGGATCCTTTGAAAGATCGATTCCTTGTTCTTTCCGGAATTCCTCGATTATCCAGTTGATTATCGTCTGGTCGAAGTCATCGCCCCCGAGATGCGTGTCGCCGTTGGTGGATTTCACTTCAACCGTGTCATCCCCGACTTCGAGAATCGAAATATCAAAAGTCCCGCCGCCGAGATCATAGACGGCGATTTTTTCGTTCTTTTTCTTGTCGAATCCGTAAGCCAGCGCCGCCGCGGTCGGCTCGTTGATAATTCTCTTCACGGTGAGACCCGCGATTTCTCCCGCTTCCTTTGTTGCTTTCCTTTGAGAATCATCAAAATAGGCCGGAACGGTGATAACCGCTTCGGTGATTGTTTCGCCGAGCTTCGCTTCCGCGTCAGTTTTCAGCTTCTGGAGAATCATGGCTGAAATTTCCTGGGGAGTGTAGTCTTTGTCGCCCATTTTCACTTTGACGCCGCCGTTAGCCTGCGAAATCTTATAAGGCATTAATTTCACGTCGCGCTGAACTTCCTCGTCTTCGAAGCGCCGGCCAATGAGGCGCTTAACCGAAAACACCGTGTTTTCCGGATTAGTCACCGCTTGGCGCTTGGCCAAAAGCCCCACAAGTCTTTCGCCTGATTTTGACATGGCTATCATGGAAGGAGTCGTCCGCGCCCCTTCCTTGTTCTCGACAATTTTTGGCGATCCGGCTTCCACCGCCGCCATCGCGGAGTTGGTCGTGCCGAGATCGATTCCTAGTATTTTTGCCATAAAAATAAAAATTAATTTTTAATAAATCCCAAATTACAAGCACCAAATCTTAGATAAGCATCGATGTCCAAAATCCCAGTGACCAAAAAGTTTGGTAATTTGAAAATTGATTGTTGTGATTTATTTGTAATTTGGAGTTTGTGATTTGAAATTTTTGACTGCCCTATCTTCTCCTCTCCGGGCTGAACCCGAAAGGAGAAGCAACGACAGTCACC
>CAZFIH010000013.1:5686-21171 GCA_964519445.1 uncultured Bdellovibrionales bacterium
GGAACGGTGATTTTGAGCACCCCCTTTTCGTATTCAGCCGAAGCCTTATCGCCTTTCACGTGCATCGGAAGAACTACCGATCGGGAGAAACTTCCCTCTCTAATTTCCTTGCGATAATAGTCCTCTTGCTTCGTTTCTTTCTTCTCTTCGCGATGACCGGAAACAGTCAAAACGTCGTTCTCAACGTTTATATCAACTTTTTCGGAGTCAATTCCGGGAAGAGACATTTCAACGATGACACTGTCTTTGTCCTGGCGAACATCCATCGCCGGCACGAATCCGGTTGAAGGCCACATATCTTCATCAAAGAATCGGTCAATGTCCCGAAACGGTGACCAGCGCATTAGTCCTCGTCCATTCATTTTGTTTCACCTCCTTCTAGTTTCAATTTTTAAGCTAATTATTCTGCGAATTTTTACTGCGACATATCGCAGTAAACTTTATTTATCTTACTTTCAGTATACTAGTATGCTGAAAGCTCTATTCCACTTCGACGCGAGCGGCTCTAATCACTCTCCCGTCCAGCCTGTATCCTTTCTGCAGAGCTTTTTTCACTTTTTCTCCTTTGCCTGAAACCGCTTCGTGAAGCGCCGGATCAAATTCATCTCCAGCTTTCACTTCGATTTCTTCAATCCCGTTATTTTTCAAAACATCCTCAAGCTGCTTTTTTATATATACAATTCCCTCGACCCATTTGTTTTCTTTTTCCGTTTCCGGAACATGTTCAATTGATTTTTCGAAATTGTCCAACACCGGCAAAATCTGCTCAATTGCATCCATCTTTGAAAATTTCGCAAATTCTTCCCTTGCTTTCTCTTGTCTCTTTTTGTAATTCTCAAAATCAGCTTGGCAGCGTTTCCAGGAGTTGAGGGCATTTTGGGATTCCAGGTATCTGCTATAGCTATCCAGCAATTCTTTAATACTGGCCATAGTTTCAAGTTTTCTGGCTTCTTCTAGGCTTAGCCAAGAAAATTCTCCATCAAATTCGTCACTCATCTTGACTTTTGCAGGATTTCCTTCGTATCGACAAAGAAAATGATGATATATAAAATGTCTTTTTTCATGAAACTCTTCCGAGAAAATACCTTCGGTAAAATGGAGCTTTTTTATTATTTCCACATTCATTCCCGTTTCCTCTTTAACTTCTCTTTTTATTGCGTCTTCTAGGTTTTCACCAACATGTACATGACCACCGGGTATCGTATATTGACCGCTCCACTTATGGCTTTTGGCGAAAAAAAGTTTCCCGTCATTGTTGACTATCAACGCCCCCACTACCGGCTCTGGATATTTTTTTTCTCCGTTTTTATCCATAAAATATTCGTATATTCGTAATAGATTCGTAATTCGTAAAGATAAACGCAATAATAGCTGCAGAACCGAGAATCCTCCTCATATACTCAATCAGCGACTTGTTTTTGGCGTAGCGCATCCTCTTCGGGCCGATGAGCGCGAGAATTCCCTTTTCCCCCGATCTCGTTTTATAAGGCGTCACCATCATCGAACAGCTCGATATTTCCTTGATGGGATTCTCTTCGCCGATAAAAATCTTGATTTCGTTTCCTTTTATTTGCCCCACGATCTGATCGACTCGCTCGTCGATATAGTCCAGGGCTTCCGCCAGCTGGCACAAATCATCCATTTCCCTAAATTCCGGCTCTTCCAGAAGCTCGTGGAGGCCAAAGTCATAAAATTCGTCTTTGCCGATAACGCCGCTGATTGCCAGATTCCCGCTCAAACTGGACAGCAATTTCACGGCCGTTCGCTCCAACCGGGTATTCTTCGCCTTGAGTTTCAATATTTCTGCTCGCAGTCTTTTTTGTTCGGTCTTTGAAAGCTCCCGCTCCGGCATTATTTTTTCCACGAAGTAGCGGTAGCCTTTGTCGGTCGGAATCCGGCCGGCGCTCTTGTGCGGCTGGAAGAGATATCCGGCGTCCTCCAGCTCGTTCATTTCGCCTCGGATGGTCGCCGGAGACAAATCGAAATCGTATTTTTTGGCAATATGCTTCGACCCGACCGGCATGGCCGAATCGGTATATTCTTTAACCACGACGGAAAGAATTTTCTCTTGTCGGTCCGTAAGCATCTGTCCTAGAGCTAAGCTCTTGGAGTTTCCAAGAGCTTAGCTCTAGGAATCTCCGATAATTAGCACTCACCTCATCAGAGTGCCAATTCTTATTCTATACTACACAAATAACCTGTCAAGTGTTTCATTTTTCCAAATAAAAAAGGCAGGGAACGATGTTCTGTCCCCTGCCAGGAGTCTGTCACTTGCACATTGGGCAATTTCTGCCCGCTTACATGAGTCGGGCGAACCTTACCCACTACTCGAAAAAAGAGTGTATTCAGCGTTCCTTTTGCCCGCCTCCACTCAAGCGGGCGCCTTTGATCCATTGCGTCTCGGCCGTAACTTTTTTAACAGCCTACGCAAAACCTTTTTTTGCCAAAGCTTTCCTCTATGAAACCTCCTTTTTTGCGAGTTAATGCACCGGGATTTCTATCCCATGAGCCGCATTTGCGGCTCTCCCCAACGAACGGCACATACAAAATGATTATAACAAAACGTACAAATTTTCGCAATATTACTTCACCGGATCATTTCCCCCTTTCGCCCACGGATGACAGCGGACGATTCTTTTGAGCCCCATCCAACCGCCCCGAATAACCCCGTATCTATCGATTGCCTGATAAGTATATTCACTGCAGGTGGGATGATACCGGCAGATGCGTTCGGAGTATATAAATGAGAAAAAACCGTTATCCAGAGACAGATATTTTTGATATAATCTAATTGATTTTAGAATTACCCTTTTCATGCTATAATGCTAACAACTTAAAACACATTCGTATATTCGTACAAAATTCGTAATTCGTAAAGAATTACATGAAACAAATAAAAACACAAAAAGCCACCTGGATTGATTTTTTTGAGCCGAGCGCGGACGAAGCCGCCTGGCTCAAAAAAAACATCAAGCTTCATCCTCTTGCCCTCGAGGAATTCGCGACGCCCTCGGCCCGGCCCAAGGCAACCCAATACGGGAACTGCCTCTATTTAACTTTGCATATTCCTCTTTTCGACAAGCTCAACCGCCGCACCTATCCGACCGAGCTCGATATCGTCATTACTAAAAGCCACCTCATTACCGGGCATGATCAGGATATCTACCAGCTTCGGGATTTTTTCGAAAAGATGAAGCGAAACAAGAAACTGCAGAAGAAATATATGGACAATTCTCCCGGATTTCTTCTCTACTATATCGTGGAAATACTTCTGGAGTCCTGCTTTCCGAAAATCGACCACATCAACAGGAATCTCGACCGCATCGAAGAGCAAATCTTTCAGGGACACGAAAAAGAAATGGTTCATGAAATTTCATTCGTGAAGCGCGACATTCTGAATTTCCGCCGCACTTTGAAACCCCAAAAATCTGTTCTCGAGTCACTGGCGAAGGACAACTATTCACTCCTTGATCCGCAGCTGAAACAATATTATCAAGATTTGGTGGGAACGAATATCCGCGTCTGGACGGCTCTCGAAAACGCCAAGGAAACAATTGAATCTATGGAGGGAACCAATGATACTCTTCTTTCCAACAAGCTGAACAACACAATGAGAATTCTCACTATATTTTCGGCAATTTTCCTGCCGATGACCGTGTTATCGAATACCCTAGCCATGAGCGCCTCTATTCCTCTCGCGAAAAATCCTCACGCCTACTGGATTTGGATGGGCATCATGGCCTTAATTTCTTTCATAACTATTGGCATTTTCAAATGGAAAAAATGGATATAGTTGAATCAGGGAGAGGATTGCTGCTGCAATTTGCCCACATGAGGCCGATTGCTGAGTTTCTTTTCATATTCTCCACAGCGCTGGTGGTCGTGATTGGCATCATCGCCCTTTTCGAAACTGTCGTCTATGTTTCCAATGAAGAGTCGACCCAATTTGCCCATAAGAAGGCTCTGGTTATACTTTTGTACTCGGTGATTTTCATGTCCTCAGGCTTTTTCTGGCTCAATATCGCTTGGCAGAATATCACGGGACAGATTATGTTTATCGACATTCCGCTTGACGTCTCCTACTGCGCGGTTTTTTTGTGCAGGTAAGATCAACTTGACGAGATTCCAAAAAGAATATAGTATTCTGTTTGCTTAACAACTCCAAAGGCTTTATACCCCGTTGAATTCCGCCGAAGGCGGGCTATTCAACTGGAGTAGAACGAAGAAGAGTGCGCTTCGTTTTCTTGCTTGGAAGCCTGGTTTCCAAGTAGAGGCTGAAAGAAGAACGATTTGGAAATCGGGTTTCCAGATTAAGTAAAACTTTTCGGACCGGCTCCGTAATGTCGGGAAATTTTAATAAGTGTTGCGTTGCGCGTTTCAGGTGACGCGTTATGCGACGATCGGGGTGGAACCACGGGCCGTCTCAACAAAGACTCCTCGTCCTCGCGAAATACCAAGAGTATTTTTCGAAGACAAGGAGCTTTTTTATACACTTTTAATAAAACTGCATATGTTCTTGTTCTCTAGTGAACTAGAATTAATGTCGCGAAAAAATATGCTAAAAAAGAATATATTGGAGTTGATCGGCAATACGCCGATCGTGAAAATTAATCGGCTGAATCCCAATCCAAACGTGAATATTTTCACGAAACTCGAGGGCCAAAATCCCGGCGGGAGCATCAAAGATCGGATTGCCCTTAAGATGATTGAGGAAGCTGAAAAATCCGGAAAGTTAACTAAAACGAAAACCATAATCGAAGCCACTTCCGGAAATACCGGTATCGCTATCGCGATGATCGCTGCCGTGAAAGGATACAATGTCGAAATTGTGATGAGCGATGCCGTTTCCGTTGAGCGCCGAAAAATGATTGCCGCTTTCGGCGCCAAAATCACTTTGACGGAGGGAAAACTGGGAACCGACGGGGCTATCAAAAAGGTCCGGGAGCTCGTGGCGGAACTTCCGGAAAAATACTATTGCCCGGACCAATTTTCAAACGATAATAATATTCTCGCTCACTATGAAACCACCGCCCTCGAAATTTGGCAGCAAATGAAGGGGCAGATTGATTATTTTGTCGCCTCAATAGGAACATCGGGAACGCTCATGGGCGTGGGAAAATTTTTAAAGCAAATGAAGCCGGGTATCAAGATTGTCAGCGCTGAACCAGTTAAAGGCCACTATATTCAGGGCCTTAAAAATATGGAGGAAGCCATTATCCCGGCAATTTACGACCGTTCGAAACTAGACGACGTCATTATAGTCGAAACCGAAGCCGCATATGAGCTGGCCCGCCAAGTCGTCCGCAATGAAGGGATTTTTTGCGGCATGAGCTCCGGCGCGGCGATGTTTGCAGCGCTCGAAGTCGCTAAAAAAGCAAAATCCGGAAACATCGTGACGATATTCCCGGATCGAGGGGAAAAGTATTTGAGCACTAGCCTTTTTGAGCAGAGCTGATAATATAGTTATAGAAAAACAGGTAAAAAAATGTAGGTTAAGTCTTGGGTTGTAAATAATCAGGAAGCTTCCAAATTTCCTTCTGCTTACCACCAAACTTACTGCCTTTATCCTTATTTTCCTACACTCTACTAAATATATGCTCAAACTCCACAACACCCTCACTAAGAAAAAACAAGAATTCAAACCGACAAACAAGGGCAAAGCGACAATTTATACCTGCGGGCCGACGGTTTATGACTACGTCCATATCGGAAATCTCCGCTCTTATATGACCGCCGACATTTTGCGGCGCTATCTTGAGTATTCCGGCTTCGAAGTCCGCCACATCAAAAACATCACCGATGTCGGTCATCTCACGGCTGACGATATAGCCCAGGCTGATTCAGGCGAGGATAAAATTCTCAAGAAGGCACTCTCTGAAAAGAAAACGCCCGAAGAGATTGCCAAATTCTACACCGAGGCTTTCCACCGCGACGAGGACGCAATGAACATCCTGCGGGCCCATTATTTTCCCAAAGCCACCGCTCACATTCCCGGCATGATAAAAATAATCGAAACGCTGATAGAGAAAGGGTGCGCCTACGAAAAAAAAGGCAACGTTTTCTTCGACGTCACCAGTTTCAAAAAATACGGGGAGCTTTCCGGGAATACACTCGACAATCTGAAGACTGGCGCCCGACTTGAAGAACATCCGGATAAAAAGCATCCCTGGGATTTTGCTCTCTGGCTCAAGGCCGATCCGAAGCATCTTCTGCAGTGGGACAGCCCCTGGTCACGAGGATACCCCGGCTGGCACATCGAATGTTCGGCTATGAGCACCGAATATCTCGGCGATACGATTGATATTCATACGGGAGGAGAAGACAACATCTTCCCTCACCACGAAGCCGAAATTGCCCAAACGGAATGCGCGACCGGAAAGAAATTCGTGAATTTCTGGGTTCACACCCGGCATCTCTTGGTCGAGGGAGAAAAAATGTCCAAATCGAAAGGAAATTTTTACACTCCACAGGATATCACCAAAAAGGGCTTTGACCCGATGCATCTGCGTTTGCTATACTTATCTTCCCACTACCGAAAAAATCTTGATTTCTCCTGGCGGGCGATGGAACAAACTAGGGCTAACTTCGAGAGAATTAATGAATGGGTTGGAAAATTAAAGGAAATAGCCGCTCCAAGAGCTAAGCTCTTGGATAATAAATACCTGAAAAAGTTTGAATCAGCAATGGACGACGATCTTAATACTCCTCTTGCTTTGTCTGTTCTATACGGCCTGATCACAGACACTAATAAGAAAATCGCCCAAAGTAATCTGTCCGCCGACGAAGCCGGACAAGCCCTCGCCGCTTTCGAAAGAATGAACCGAATCTTCGGCCTGAAGCTTCCGGAAAAAGAAATTGAGATGCCAAAAGAATTGAAAAAGCTGGCCAAAGAGAGACAAGAAGCCCGCAAAAACAAAGATTTCAAGAAAGCGGACAAATTGCGGAAAAAAATCGAAAACATAGGATATACAATCGAGGATTTGGGCAAAGAATACAAAATCAAGAAAAAGTAATCCGACGGGAGCGAAATTCCCGTCAAGATAATAATTTTTAAGAGAAATGAAAATGGGAATTGGAGATTTTCTCCGCAAGATCGGCATTTTGCGGACCGGAGGGGAAGTTGTGCAGGAAGACATTAATCAAGGCCAAACTGATAATCCGGCTGATAGCGCCGGTAAATCACAACCTGATTTCCAAGACAGCGAGTCGTTCGACGACAGTTCGACTGAATAAACAGTTTCTATAAGTCAGCTGCGCATAAATCAACTTTTCCTGTAGGAAAATATTTTTCCCGTTTTTTTATCTTCTATAAATAATTTGGTAATGTCGCCCGAAAAAAAATCCACCAAATTCAATCTCGGAGAAACTCGTCTTCCGCCTCAGAATATTGAGGCGGAAATGTCGGTATTGGGAAGTCTGATGCTCGACAAGGACGCCATCATTAAGATATCTGACCTCATTCGTCCGGAGGATTTCTATAAAGACGCCCACCGCCTCATTTTCGAGACCATGCTTGAGCTCTTCGAGGACCGCGAGCCGATTGACGTCTTGAGTCTTTCCAATAAACTCGAGGAGAAAAAAAAGCTCGAAGAAATCGGGGGGTCGAGCTATCTTACCGAGCTTGTCAATTCCGTCCCCACGGCATCGAATATCGTCCACTACGCTAAAGTGGTCCAGAAAAAATCTTTGCTCCGAAGAATGATTTCCGCCGCGTCGGATATCATCGAGCTAGGGTATGACGAAGCGGAAGACGTGGAAAAAGTCCTCGACGAGGCGGAGCAAAAACTTTTTTCGGTATCCCAAAAATTCGTCAAGGCCGATTTTGTGCCATTGAAGACTTATCTCGAATCGGCCTTCAACCGGATCGATGAACTTCACAAAGGAGACCGCGATATCCGCGGCGTGCCGACCGGATTTTCTGATCTTGACAACATCCTGGCCGGCCTTCAGAAATCCGATTTGGTGATTCTGGCCGCCCGGCCGTCAATCGGAAAAACGGCTCTTGCTCTCGATATCGCCCGGCACGTCACACTCAAGAAAAAAATCCCCGTTGGTATATTTTCCCTGGAAATGTCTTCCGACCAGCTGGTTGACCGAATGCTGGCTTCCGAAGCTCGCGTAGACGCCTGGCGGATCCGGACCGGCCGCCTGCGAAGCTCCGATGACGAAGACGACTTCGCCAAGATTGGAGAAGCCATGGGAATCCTTTCCGAAGCGCCGATTTTCATTGACGACAGCGCCCGCTCCAATGTAATGGAAATGAGAACTTTGGCCAGAAGACTGCAAGCCGAACACAAGCTGGGCTTGATCATAATCGACTATCTCCAGCTCATGGAAGGCCGCACCAGTGACAACCGAGTCCAAGAGGTATCGGAAATTTCAAGAGCGCTCAAGGGGCTGGCAAGGGAACTCAATATCCCCGTTCTGGCTCTTTCCCAGCTTTCGCGAGCCGTGGAAAACCGAAGCCCTCAAATTCCAAAGCTGTCGGATCTGCGGGAGTCCGGATCAATTGAGCAAGACGCCGACGTGGTTTTGTTCCTCTATCGCGAAGACCGGGAAAAACCGGATACCCCAAATAAAAATGTGATACAAGTTATTGTGTCCAAACACAGAAACGGCCCGTTGGGCACCGCTAGCCTGTATTTCAATGATACCATCACCAGCTTTTCGAGTTTGGAAAAAAGGCAAAGTGAATAATTTACGAAATACGAATTAAGCGAAATACGAAATCAGTATAAATAGTTGATCCCAATAGTAGCAGCTTTAGAAATTTTTTCGTAATCCGTAGTTCGTTCTATTCGTATTTCGTAATGTTAAATGTTTCCTAAATCCTTCCAAAAGCTCATCAACCATTTTTCTTCTCTTCCCTCCGTCGGGCCGAAACTGGCCGAGCGGATTGTTTTGTATCTGTTTAAAGAGAGTCAGGGAAAAAACGAGGATTTTGCCCAAAGTATTGAAAACCTCAAGGCTAAGACAAAATTTTGCCGGCAATGCTTCAATATTTCCGAAAATGATCTCTGCTCCGTTTGCAAAGACAAAAATCGCGACCAAAAAACAATTTGCGTTGTCGAGGACCCGCTGGATATTATTTCCCTTGAGAAGACGAAAAGGTTCAGGGGCTTGTATCATGTGCTCGGCGGAACTTTGACGGGACAAAACAGCAAAAATCTCACGATTAAGGAATTTCAAAACCGCCTCAAGGGCGGCAGTGTGGAAGAAGTAATCATCGCTACCAATCCTACGACCGAAGGCGAAGCTACGGCGCTGTACCTCGCCCGCCTCATAAAGCCGACGAACATCAAAACGACTCGCCTCGCCCGCGGCCTTTCCACCGGCTCTGACATTGAATACGCGGATGAAGCGACCCTCTCGGGAGCGATCGAGGGAAGAAGGGAAATGTAGGTTTACTAAATACGAACTCAACGAACTACGAAACGCATTTTTCTTGAATTTCGTATTTCGCTTTTTTCGCCTGCCGGCAGGCAGGTATTTCGTAAAACTATATCTTCGTTATCTCCACTTCCGTAAACAACTGCCTGTGGCCAAATTTCACCTTATATCTCTTCTTCGCCTTATGCTTGATGCCCCAAACTTTTTTTGACTTTCCTTGCTTCAAAATATTTCCTTCCACTTTCGCGTCTTTTACCAGGGGATTGCCGACTTTCACTTCTTTTTTATCACCCAAAAACAAAACATGAGAAATAGTTATTTTATCTCCTTCTTTTCCTTCTATCTTTTCAACCCTAACCCGGTCTCCTTTTTTGACGAGATACTGCTTCCCGCCGGTTTTGATGACTGCAATCATGGTTTCTGCCTGATGAATCAACTTTGTTAGAGTATATAATCGAAAATAAAATGTCAACCGTCGCTTTATAGCCGCTTCCCTGTTTCCTTGCGACCTACTTCAACTCCGCCTTCGCTTCCATCTCTCTCCCCTCTCTTGATATTTTCAAATCCACCGCCTCCCCCGGCTTGTATTTTGAAATCAAATAAGCTAAATTCTGAGAAGCACTAATCTCTTCCCCGTTGATGCTCAAAATCACGTCATTGAGGCGAAGGCCGGCAACTTGAGCGGCACTCCCGGAAAGAACCGCCAGACCTTGCTGGAGACTGGGAGTATAGACCATGGCTCCGCTCTCAAAATCTGTTCCGAGAAAAAACGGGCTTTCTTTTGAGAGCAAGGCATAATATACCCCGAGCGACCCCCTGGAAAGATTTCCACTCTGAATGTACAGATCCTCAACCGATTGAATGATGTCAACCGGTATAACGAAATATTTATTTTCCTGACCGTCTTTTCGGCTCCCAAGCATTCCCACCACGTTACCGTTGTAGTCTACTACCGGTCCGCCGAGCAGCTCTTCAATCCCGTATTTGCCAAAATCGGCGTCAAGGAAATACACACCCTGCAGTTTTTCAGACGAAGCCTGTGGGCCCCCTAGGGAAAAATCAGCGTCGTGCTCGCTCAAGATGCAGTATTGATAGGTAGCATCCGCGTCGAAACCGTTTCGCCCGATGACCACTACTTTAGCTCCTACTTTGATGTCTGAAGGGGCTATGTACTCTGCCACCGGCAAATTGGATATTCCGTCAATTTTCAGGATCGCCAGATTGGAAAATGAATCGGTAGTCAGAAGGCGGGCTTCAAGAGGCTCTCTTTGGGGTGAAAGTATTTTGTATTGGGCGTTCCCGGAAAGAATGGCTTCTTTATAGGTGACTATAAGTCCGTCAGCAGTGACAACGAGCCCGCTTCCAACTTTTTCCATCGGCGCCGCACTTCGTCCTTCACCAATCTCGCTCTTTGACAAAATTTCAACCACGCTCGAGGCCGCTTTCCCGGTAAAGGGAGATATCGATTGATCTTCGGTGACGTTTATCTGCTCCGTTTTGTTGATTACGACAACGTTTTCGGTTCCTTTTTTAATAATTCCAAGTTGTCCTATGTATTTGTGGGAACGCAGATAAGGAAAAAGATATCTATCCCAAATAACGACACCTGCTCCGGAAAGGAGGAATACGAGCAGAATAAAAAAAACGAACCTAACCGCTTTTAGATTTCGCTTCGGTTTTTCCTTTTGCTGTTTTTCTTCACTCATGGGAAATAGTAGCTATAATACCGGATACCACCTTGTACTCAAAAGTATAAGCGAAACAGAACTGACAAGAAATATGACATCAAACGCGATTGATCTTGTGCTGGTGCGTTCGGAAAAATAATTGAGGACTATGCTCCAGGCAACGTAAAAAATAATAAGACTGATAACGCTTGTCGTCAAGTATCCGAAAGGCCAAAAATTTTGAATCCAAATCACTTGAGCGGATAACAACGCCAGAAATAAAGCATATAAAAGCCTTTTTGATGGATCTATCTGATTGACCGTGAGAGAAACGAGAGCCACGAAAAAAGTCACTAGGGAAAAAACGAGCATGAGTCCCCATACGGGCACGGGAATATTGAGATACCAGCCGTAAGAAGCTGCGAACCAGAGAAAAAGAGAAGTTATGGTAGCGATGTTATACATGGCCTTGGCGGTCTCGTCCCGGGGATATTGCCGCAGCCGCCAACCCGCGAGGACGGTGACATAGAAAACAAGCGACGTCAAAAGTATAAATGCTCTTATCTGCGAGACGGAGTCGATTAGCGAAAGAAGAAAGACCGAACCCGGAACAAGCACAATCGGAAGAACAGTGAATTTCCATCTTCGAACAATTATCCTCGTTATCAGAATAATCACCAGAGTAAAAACAATCCCAAACCAACTGGAGTACTTGAGATAGTTAACCGATGTCCAGAGATTGACAGCGAAGAGGAGAGTCAAGAAAAAAATACTGAAACGAAAAAACATTGAATTCAGCTTAAAGCTTTAGTATAGGACGGACTCACGGCCACCCTCTTGAAAAATCATAAACTCTTACCAAAAAAATATCAACTTTTTTTCTTGATCACAATTTTTTCCCCCGACACATCAACTTTCACCGTGCTCCCCTCCTTGATCCTGCCTTCAACTATTTGAAGAGCCAGCTCATCCATTATCATGCTCTGAATGGATCTTTTGAGAGGACGGGCTCCGAAAATAGGGTCAAATCCTTTGCGGGCCAAAAAATCTTTTGCTACCGGACTGATATTCAGCTTGATCTGTTTCTGAGCCATTCTCTGGCGGATGACCTCCAATTGAAGTTCCACTATCTTTTTTATTTCGGCGATCCCCAATGGGTGGAAAATGATAATTTCATCCAGACGATTCAAAAACTCGGGCTTGAATCTTTCCCGCAGGGAATGCATTACTTGCTCCTTCATTTCGTCTTCGCGAAGAATAATCTCGCCGTGAGTCTCGCCGTCGCGAAAACCGATGCCCTGCATTTTGTGAATAATATCCGATCCCACGTTAGACGTCATCACAATAACAGTATTTTTGAAATTGACGATTCTTCCTTTTGCGTCCGTCAGTCTTCCTTCATCAAGGATTTGAAGAAGAATATTGAAAACATCATGATGGGCTTTTTCAATTTCATCAAAAAGAATCAGGCTGTAGGGCCGGCGGCGGACCTTTTCGGTTATCTGCCCCCCTTCTTCGAAACCGACGTATCCCGGAGGAGAACCGATCATCTTGGCCACGCTGTGCTGTTCCATGTATTCGCTCATATCCACCCTGATCATGGCGTTTTCGTCGTTGAAAAGAAATTCCGCCAAAGCCTTGGCAAGTTCCGTTTTGCCCACGCCGGTCGGCCCGAGAAATATAAACGAACCGATGGGACGGTTTTCTTCAGCCACTCCCGTTCGGGAACGCCTCAGCGCATTGGAGACAGCTTTGATGGCCTCACTCTGACCCACGACTCTTTTTTTCAGAACTTCTTCGGCTCGAGCCAGTTTCTCCATTTCTCCCTGCAGCATTTTGGCTACCGGAATACCCGTCCACCGCGAGACTACCCTGGCAATATCTTCCTCCACAATTTCTTCTTTGAGGATAGGGTTCTGGCTCTGCAGCTTGGACAGCTTTCTTTGTTCAGAGCGTATCTTTTTTTCCAGTTCCGGAATCTTGCCGTAGCGAATTTCAGCCACCCGGGCCAACTCGCCCTGCTGTTCCAGGATCTCGGATTCGCTTTTGAGTCTGTCGATTTCGCTTTTGTGGGAGCGAATTTTTGTTATCAATTCTTTTTCGCTCTGCCACTGAAGCTTCCATTTGCTGACCTTTTCATTGATATCCGCCAGCTTCTTCTTAATTTCGCTTAGCCTGCTCTTCTTGGTCGACCTGTTTTTTTCGTTTTTGAGCGCCTCTTTCTCAATTTCAAGCCTCCTTTTCTGTCTTTCCAAATCGTCGATCTCCGCGGGAAGACTGTCGATTTCCATGCGAAGAGAAGAGGACGCTTCATCGATAAGATCCACTGCTTTGTCCGGCAAATTGCGGTCCGTGATATACCGGTTGGACAGCTTGGCTGCCGCCACGATTGCTTCGTCCGTCACGCGGACTCCGTGATGAACTTCGTATTTCTCTTTAATTCCCCGCAGTATGGCTATTGTGTCTTCAACGGATGGTTCGGAGACGTAGACGGGCTGGAACCTCCGCTCAAGAGCGGCATCGCGTTCAATATATTTTTGATATTCCTTGAGAGTTGTGGCTCCGATGGCTCGAATTTTTCCCCGAGCCAAAGCCGGCTTTATCATGTTTGATGCGTCCATGGCTCCTTCCATGGCTCCGGCTCCGACCAAAGTATGCAGTTCATCGATAAAAAGAATATACTTTCCGGCGGATTTTTCGATTTCATTTATTATCGCTTTGAATCTCTCCTCGAACTCGCCGCGAAATTTGGATCCGGCCAGAATGAGACCCAGATCGAGCATAAGAATTTCCTTTCCTTTAAGGTTTTCCGGAACATCCCCGGCAACGGCTCTCTGGGCCAATCCTTCAACGATAGCAGTTTTACCGGTTCCAGCGTCACCGATCAAGACCGGATTGTTCTTTGTCCGGCGCGTCAGAACCTGCATGGTTCTCCTGATTTCATCTTCCCTTCCAATGACGGGGTCAAGTTTTTTCTGGGCTGCCTCGCGGTTGAGATTGATCGTGTATTTGTCCAAAACCTGGTATTTTCCTTCCGGCATCGGACTGTCGATTCTTTGACTCCCTCTCACTTCTTTCATTATTTTTTTTATTTTTTCACTGTTGATTTTGTCTTCCTCGAGCAGTTTTTTGGCGCCACTCGAGATTTTGAGAAGCGCCAGAAAGAGGTGTTCTGTGCTCACGTATTCGTCCCGCATCTGTTCCGCCTGTTTGAAGGCTTCGTGGAGCACTCCCGCCATTTCAGAGGAAAGGTAAAATTGGGGCGTTCCGGTAACCTTGGGAATTTTTTTGACTTCCGAATAGACTTTCTCCTTGAGTTTTTGCCGTTCCGTTTCCAGTTTGTCGATGATCGTCGGCACTACGCTTTCCTGCTGGCCCAGAAGGACATAAAGAAGATGCAAAGCGTCAACGACGTTCTGCTGAAGGCTCTGGGAAAGCTGCTGGGCCCCCTGCAAAGCTTCTTGTGATTTGAGAGTGAGTTTGTTGAGATCCATAGATTAAATTCAAAATGCAAAATGTAGGCGCGAGATTCATATATCTGCCAACAGGCAGGCTCTTCGCTATCACTATAATTGATATTCATTAAACAACACAGCAACCTCCATCTTTGATATTTGTTTTTTCAATTTTGCAATTTGGCACTCAAATGTGAAGAGTGCTAATTCATTTTACATTCCTCGCGTTCCGATGTCAAGACATATCTTACTACGATGCACCGTTTATAATTGATTCAGCATAATCGACTCAGAAACAGATGAGCCAAAATAAAAAAACCTCCAACCAAGAAACCGGGAAGGATTTCCATTCTATTCTCCAACAAGCGGTACAAACGCGAATCCCGGATATTCCTCTTCCCTGAAATCTTTCTCGGAACTTTTTTCCAGCATAAAAAGACTGTTTTTCACCGGAACAACCATTTTCCCGCCGACCGCCAGCTGCTTCTTTAGATCTTGAGGAACTTCTTCGGCGGCGGCGGAAACCAGAATCCGCTCGTAGGGCGCTTCATCGGCGTATCCTTTGGTTCCGTCAGCGCAGATTATTCGGGCCCGTCCGCTTTCGATGAAGCTGTATTTTTTTACGTTCTCAATCCCGAACCGGCAGAGCTTTTCAATTCTCTCAATTCCAATCACCTTCCCCTTTTCTCCAACAATATGCGCCAAGAGCGCCGTCGTCCAGCCGGAACCGGAACCTACATCCAGCACTTTATCGGCCGGCATAGGCCGCAATTTTTCCAGCATAAAAGCCACCGTGAGCGGCTGGGAAATTGTCTGCCCCTCACCGATAGAAAGCGGGACGTTGGCTTGGGCGGATGATCTCAATTCTTCAGGCAAGAAATCAACTCTCTTTATTTCCTTGAAAGCGTCGATTATTCTTTCCGTCTCAAGATAGCCATTATCAACAAGATCTTTTATTAAGCTTCTCATAAGA
>CAZFIH010000014.1:0-20283 GCA_964519445.1 uncultured Bdellovibrionales bacterium
AGTGGAGTATCACAGGGGGTACTGGGAGCAGAGATATCGCGATGCCCGCCGATGGAATGAAGAAATGCGCCGACTATATTATAATATGGGTCGAAATCGTGCTCTTTGGGAAGAACTGCAACGCCAACGGCGTTGCCGGTAGCCCATCTTATTTCGGAAAGGCTGGCGTTTCGTTGGGTAAGGCCGGCCTTTTTTCTTTGCTAAAAATCATATTTGTGCCAGAATAATATTGCGGTAAATTGTAATCTGCGATTAGTAATTTGAATAGATTTATTACTAAAAATACGAGGCAAACTCAAAAACTGGGGGAGCTCCTTGCCAAGGAGCTCCGAGGCGGCGAAATCATTTGTCTTGCAGGAGAGCTCGGGAGCGGGAAAACGACTTTCGCGCAGGGAATTCTCATGAGCCTGAAAGTCAAGGGGCCGTATACGAGCCCTACCTTTCTTGTAATGAAACATTACAAGAAAGGAAATCCAAAATCCAAATCCCAATACCCAAATAAAATTCAAAACATTTACCACATTGATGTGTACAGAGTCGGTTCGAAAGATATTCTTGACTTAGGCTGGAGGGAAATTGCGGCTGACCGGAAGAATGTCATCATTGTTGAATGGGCGGAGAAGATCAAGCCTATTATTCCGAGTCGAGCTATCTGGATAAAATTTTCTCATTTTAACGGGCAAAAAAGAATAATTGGGGTGAATTCAAAATTCAAAAAAAACAAAAACGTAAAATAACAATGCAAAATTTATAAAATAATTTTTACATTTTGCGCTAAAGAGGCAATAAATATGTCACCTAAAAAACGGTTAATATTAATAGACTCCAATGCCGTCATCCACCGGGCATATCATGCTATTCCGCCGCTTACGACCAAGAAGGGGGAGCTTGTAAACGCGGCCTACGGTTTCACCTCGGTATTTCTCAACGTTCTCAATCGCTTCAGCCCCGATTACATCGCGGCGGCTTTCGATTTGAGGGAGCCGACTTTCCGGCACAAGGAGTTCAAGGAATACAAAGCTACCCGCGTGAAGGCTCCCGATGATCTCTATGAGCAGATTCCCCGCGTGAGAGAAATTATCAAGGCTTTTAATATTCCGATTCTCGAAAAAGAAGGCTATGAAGCTGACGATCTTATCGCTACTTTTGCGAGACGGACTGAAAGGCTTCATCCGGATGTCGAAGTGATCATTGTGACGGGCGATCTGGACACCCTTCAATTGGTAAACGACAAGATAAAAGTTTTTGCTCTTCGCAAAGGAATGAGTGACTCGGTTCTCTATGACAAAAAAGCCATCAAAGATCGATATGGACTGGAGCCGGAACAAATGGTTGACTACAAAGGTCTTCGCGGCGATGCTTCTGACAACTTGCCCGGGGTCAAGGGAGTCGGCGAAAAAACGGCGACAGAGCTCCTGAAAAAATACAAAAATATTGAAGAAATATACAGAAACCTTCCCGAGATAAAAGAGAGCGTCAGAAAAAAACTGGAAAAGGACAAACTGCAGGCTTTTTTCAGCAAAAAACTGGCTAAACTTGTTGAAAACATTCCCATTAAAACCGATCTGGAAAAAAGCGAAGCGGAGGATTTCGACCGAGTGAAAGTAATCAATCTCATGCGGGAACTTGAATTTTTCAGTCTCTTGCGCCGGCTTCCCGGCTACGATGGCTACGTGGAGGAAAACAGGGCGCGATCCAAGCCGAGCGGAAAAGGCATTTCGGGGAAAATAACGTGGAAAAAGGCTGGACCAAATGATTTCCCTAAGGATGTAAAATCGATTTCGCTGGCTTCAGACGGGGAAGCCGGCGGAGTTTTGAAGGGCATCGCTTTTAGCTTTGATCAAAAATCGGCTTTTTATGCTTCGAAAATCGACGGGAAATTGAAAGTGATTCTCGAAGACGAACGGGTAGAGAAAGTCGGCTTTGGTCTAAAAAAAGAATTGAAGATTCTTGGGGATGCCGGCATAATACTTGTCGGAAAACTCTTCGACGTCCAGTTGGCAGCCTATATGCTCAGTTCCGGAAGCAATTTATCTTGGGAAGATTTTGTGTTTCAAGAACTGAATGTCATGGTCGAAAAAGAAGAGAAAAAAAAAGGTCAGGCCGAATTGACTTTCAACGAAAGCGAACAGCGCACTGAAAAGTTATGCCGAAAGACTTCGTATAACATTGCTCTTAAGAATAGGCTGAAGGAAAAATTAGGCAGGATAAGCCAAGAACAGATATCTAATGGAAAAAATAAGACTCTCAAGGAACTTTTTGAAAAAGTTGAAACGCCGCTCATTCAAATTTTGGCGGAAATGGAAAAAACAGGCATAAAAATCAATTCACTGGTGCTCGAAGGCATTTCAGAAAAACTTGAAAGCAGGATAAAAAGACTCGACAAAGAAATACAGAAACTGGCGGGCGCCAAATTCAACGTGAATTCATCCGTTCAATTGAGAGAAATTCTTTTCGAAAGACTGAAAATATCAACCAAGGACATAAAAAGAGGAAAAACAGGATACTCAACAGCTTCGGCTGAACTCCAGAAGATAAAGGACCAGTATCCCATTATAGGAAAAATCGAGGAATACCGGGAGATCTTCAAGCTCAAGACTACCTATCTTGATCCTCTGCCGGAATTGACGGACGAAAAATCCCGAATCCACACCACTTTCAATCAAGCGGTGACTGCTACTGGCCGACTTTCCTCGTCGGAGCCGAATCTCCAGAATATTCCCATTCGGACCGATCTCGGCCAGCTGATCCGGACCGCTTTTGAAGCAGAAAGGGGATTCCGATTGGTTAGCGCAGACTATTCCCAGATTGAACTTCGCATTGCCGCCCATCTCTCCGGCGATGTGAAAATGATTACCACTTTTCTCGAGGGCGAGGATATCCACACGGCTACCGCGGCCCGGATCAATAAGATCGATTTGAACAAAGTAACCGATAAAATGCGCCGCGCGGCCAAAGCCCTCAATTTTGGAATAATATACGGCATGAGCACTTTCGGTTTTTCCCAGGCGGCGGGAGTCGAACAGGAGGAGGCCAAGGAATTCATCCGGAAGTACTTCGAAAATTATTCGCAAGTGGCTCAATTTCTAGAAGAGGTGAAAGCTTTCACCCGCGAACACGGATATGTGGAAACGGAACTTGGCCGCCGCCGCTATATTCCCGAAATAAACTCCTCCAATTTTCAGCTTCGCTCCCAAGCGGAGCGAATGGCCATCAATATGCCCATCCAGGGGCTGGCGGCCGACATCATCAAACTGGCTATGATAAAGACCGACGATCTTATTCGAAAGAAATACTTCAAGGCAAAAATGGTTCTTCAGATTCACGATGAACTGCTGTTTGAGGTTTCCGAAAGAGATGAGGAAAAGTTCGCGGTTGAATTGAAATCAACAATGGAGAACGTTTATGAGCTTTCCGTTCCGCTCATCGTTGAAGTGAAGACAGGAGACAACTGGGGAGAAATATGAAGAAAATTTCAAATCTCAAATTTCAAAGCTCAAAATTTTGGAAGATTATTGTTTTTGTTCTGCTTGTTTCTTGGCTTGGGTTTTTGTGTGCGCAGAAGATTGATCTCGTGACGGCTGATTTGGGCCGACATATAAAAAACGGAGAACTGCTTGTGAGCTCCGGTTTCGACTTGTCATCAAACAATCCCGTTCTTCATTCCAATTTTTACGCCTATACTCATCCGGATTATCCGTTTCTGAATCATCACTGGGCAACCGGTATTGTCTTTTATTTGGTTTATTCCGTCCTGGGATTTGCAGGGCTTTCCGTGCTTAATACGGCTTTGACCCTGATTACTTTTGCGATTTTTTTCTATGTCGCCCATCAGGAGTCGGACTATGCAATGGCCGCTGTTTTTTCCTTTTTTCTCATTCCGCTCGCAGCCGAGAGGACGGAAATTCGACCTGAAATCTGGAGTTATTTTTTTGCCGGTTTGTTTTTCCTGATTCTTTGGCTGTGGGAGCAAGGGAAAATTTCATTTCGCGGCCTGTTTGTTCTTCCGCTTTTCATGATTCTCTGGGTGAATCTCCATATTTACTTTATTCTTGGTTTCTTTCTGGTCGGCGTTTTTTGGACGGCCAGGGCCGGCAAAATTATTCTTCTCAAGCTTACTGACGATGAATTCAAAAAACAGCTGACTGGCCTAAAATGGCTCACTTCCGCTTTCGTTCTGACAATATTGGGATCGTTTCTAAATCCGTCCGGTTTCCGAGGAGCGCTTCACCCTTTCAAAATATATACCAACTACGGCTATACCGTTCTTGAGGAAAAGTCGGTCTGGTTTTTGGAAAACTACGGCGTGATGAATCCCAATTTTTTGACAGTGAAAGGGGTGTTGGTTTTGTTTGTGGCCGGCCTTGTGCTTCTTGTCGCCGTGAATAGGAAATCATTTTCTTTCCGGTATTTGATTCTGGCAATTTTCTTCGGGGCGATTGGATGGATGGCTCTGCGCAATTTCACCCTGCTCGGCTTTTTCGCCTTGCCCGCCCTTTCTTATTTTTTTGGGAGGATATTCAGAAAGAAAGAAGGAGACGTGAATGTAGCCAGAGAATATGGAATAACAATTTTGTTTGTTTCAATGGGACTGCTCGGGCTATACGGCAATTATAAATATGTTTCGGCGCATCATGAAAATTTCGGCCTGGGGCTGCGTCCGGGAGTGCAGTCGGCGGCGGAATTTATAAAAGAAAAGAATATCCACGGGCCGATTTTCAACAACTACGACATCGGCGGATATCTGATCTTTCATCTCTATCCGGAAGAGAAAGTTTTCGTGGACAACCGCCCTGAAGCTTATCCGGAAGAATTTTTCGGGGATGTATACAAATCTATGCAGGGCGATAAGGATGTTTTTCAGAAAGTCGATGAAAAATACGACTTCAACGCCATCGTTTTCTACCGAAATGACATTACTCCCTGGGCGCGGAAATTTTTCGAGGATATTCAAAATTTTGAAGATTGGGCTCGAGTTTATGAGGATGGTTATGCTATAATATTCCTCAAGCGGAATGAAAAAAACCAGGTAATCATTGAGCGGAACGAGATTCGAAACTTAGGGAACTAAAACACTAAAGGCGATGCTTATGCCGGAGCTTCCGGAGATCGAAACGATCGTTGACGATTTGAAAAAAAAAGTAAAAGGCGACACCATCGCCGGCTTTTGGACGGACTGGAAAAGGGCGGTCAAAATGCCGGTGGAAAAATTCACGCAGGAAATAAAGGGACGGAAAATTCTGAATGCCAGCCGGATCGGGAAAAATATTTTTTTGAATTTGTCCGGCGCCAAGACGATATATATCCATCTCAAGATGACGGGACACCTTTTAGTAAAACCCAAAACCCAAAACCCAAAACCCAAAACGGATGGGAGGAACTATTTTTCAGAGAAGGTTAATCAGTATGTTCATCATATATTCTATTTAAAATCTGGAAAGACTTTGGAGTTTTCGGATGTGAGAAAATTCGGGAAAATAGTGCTGGCTGATACGGGGAAAATCGGGAAAATAAAGGAGATCAGGGGACTAGGCGTGGACGCGATGAGCAAAGAATTTACCCAAGAAAAATTGAATGAAATTTTAGATAAGAAAAAAACTAAAATAAAGTTGCTGCTGATGGATCAAAGCAAGATCGCGGGAATTGGGAATATCTACGCCAGCGAGATTTTATTCGAAGCCGGAATTTCTCCCAGCCGTCCGGCGCATAAAGTAACCGAAAAAGAAAGAAGAAGGCTGTATTCCGCCATAAAAAAAGTTCTCCGGAAGGCAATTGAGCTTCGCGGAACGTCCGATTCGGATTATCGCGACACTTCCGGAGCGCCGGGAAAATTTCAGGAAGCTCTTCGGGTTTACCGCAGGGCTGGAAAAAAGTGTCCGCGTTGTGGTACAATAATCCAGAGAGAAAAAATAGGACAAAGAGGGACATTTTTTTGCCCTATTTGCCAAAAGTAATAACGACTCGCTAATGAGGAGCTAATTATCAATGAATAGGGGCGAATAATTCGCTCCAATTCGTCATTCATCCGCTCAGCATTCGTGAGAAAAAATCTATGCTCGACAAAATAAAAGCTATGGAGAACAAGCAAAAGATAATCGCCGCCGTCGTGGCTGTCATTTTGGCGCTTCTGATTGTCGGATATTTTTCCGGCTGGTTCGGAAAAAACAAAACAAAATCGCTGGATCTGGAATCAATGAAAGGGGAAGTCGATATGGGCGAGCCCCTCAACACTGGCGAAGTAAGCCCGTTCTCCGGGCTTGCCTGTGAAAATTGGAATCGTCGTCCTATCGCCGTGATGGAGGCCGCCGATGTTTCGGTTCGGCCCGTGAGCGGCTTATCTGACGCTGATATGGTGCTCGAGATGCCCGCTATTACGGCAAGCATCACTCGACTGATGGGTGTCTATGTGTGCAACAATCCGCCCGAAGTCGGCTCCATTCGCTCTTCGCGCCACGATTATATCGCCTTGGCGGCCGGATGGGACGCGATTTTCGTCCACTGGGGCGGATCTCATTTCGCCGGCGATCTTCTGAATGAAGGAGTGGTAGACAACCTGGACTTGAATGGCAGTTTTGGAAGCAAAGCTTCAGAGTGCGGGTTTCGAAAAGCGGGCGTCCCTGCGCCCGACAATGGCTTTGCGAAATTCGACAAGCTTCTGGAATGCGCAGAGGCAAGAGAATATCGAATGGAGAACAAATTTTCCGGCTATCCCCATCAAAAGGAGGCTCCCATAAGCGAAAGACCGGAAGGAGGGCATCTTAGAGTTGCCTTTGCCGGTCCGTACGCGGCTGAATATGACTATAACAAAGAAGCAAACAGCTATCTGCGAACCTGGGGTAAAGTTGCCGACGTGGATGCCAGCAACAACAAGCGAATAGCGCCAAAAAACATAGCCGTTCTCATTGCTTCTTCCGAGCAAATTGAAGGCCAATACAACAATGTCCAAATTGGCGACCCGCAGTTTGACAGCGTCGGCGAAGGAGATGCCTACTACTACTTCAACGGAAAAGAAATGAGGGGACGGTGGAAGAAAGACAAATCTTCTTGGTCAAGCAAGCTTTATATGTACGACGAGAGGGGGGAAGAGGTTAAATTCGTTCCCGGTCAGCTTTGGGTTGAGATTTTAGAGCCCGGCCAGGCTCTGCGATGGGAACCCGCGCAGTAAAATTTCCAAATACCAATTTCCAATTTTCAAATAAATTCGAGTCACCAACGATCGAAAGAGCATGTTTTTGGTGATCGAAGAATTGGTTATTGGCTCTTATTTGTCATTTGATGCTTGTGATTTGGAATTTATGATTATATTGTTATACGGCGAGGATGATTTTCGGTCGAGCAGGAAGCTCGCTGAAATAAGAAACAGATTCCTGGAAAAAAACAATCCCGCCGGGGCGGGATTTGTTTTTGATTTTTCTGAAAAGAAGATTGTCGCGGAGGAACTACTGGTCAGAATTTCTTCCGGAGGGCTTTTTTCCGACAAGAAACTAGTGATTTTCAAGAATATCTTTCAAGACAAAAAAGTGTCCCAAGACAAGGGTTTTCTCGATTTTTTAAAAAAGACAGAGAAAGAAAAAGCGACAGACCAAACATTCGTTTTTTGGGAGAAAGAAAAGTTCAGAAAGGATCAAAAGCTGGCCAAGTTTCTTCTTGAGAAATCCAGAAAGGAAGAATTCCTTCCTCTTCACGGTTTGAAACTGGAAAAATGGATAGAAGATGAAGTTGAAGCGATCGGGCAAAAGAAAGCATCGATTTCCAGAGAAGCCATAGGAAAATTGGCCGTGTATGTCGGGGACGATCTGTTCTTGCTTTCAAAAGAAATTGAGAAGATGGTTAATTTCAAGGATGGGGGAAAAATCGAAGAGGTTGACGTGGATGTCCTTGTCAGGACAAAAATCGACACCAATATTTTCAAAGCCATCGATTCACTGGCCCGGCGGGACAAAAAAACGGCCATGAAACTTCTTCACGATCATTTGAGCTCCGGTGATGATCCCCTTTATCTTCTTTCGATGTATTTCTACCAGTTTCGAAACCTGCTGAAAATAAAAAATCTTTCCGAAATTAACCTATCGGAAAGGGAGATAATCGAGAAGCTGAAACTGCATCCATTTGTCGTGAAAAAGGGGCTGGAGCAGGGAAGAGGATTTACTCTTGCAAGACTCAAGGAGCTTTACGGGAAGCTTTGCGATGTTGATTATTCGGTAAAATCAGGAAAAGCCGACATTGAACTGGCACTGGACAAATTTCTGGCTCAAGTCTAACGTGGTCAGGGATAAGATGAAACTCAAAAACCGCCTTGGCAGCTTGCCGGGGCGGTTTTTTCATTCAAAAACAGCATTCTAAAAATACTGTTGTGGGTTGCGATTATTTTCTTACCACAACCAGTTGTAGTAAGAAAATTATTTCGATTCGCTTTTTTTGAGTAATTTCACTAACCTGGATTTCATTCTTGCGGCGGTGTTTTTGGCGATGACGTTGCTTTTGGCGGCTTTATCGAGAGCTTTTTGGAAAGAGGGAAACATTTTCCTGGCGTCATCGATTTTTCCTGCGGCGGCAAGAGATCGCAGTTTTTTTGCCGCGTCCTTGTAGGCTTTTTTGATCCTGATATTTTGGGTCGCTCGTTTTTTTGATGCCCGCAGATATTTCTTGGCGGATTGTTTAATTGGCACGTTCGCTGCCGCTCAAATGTAAAATTTAAAGTAATAATTTAAAAATTACAGTTGAAATTAAATTTACTTTCTATTTCTAGCACGGATTGCTACTTTTGTAAACACCAGATAATTTGATAAAATCGCAAAAATATCTGATACTTTATACATAATATAGCAGTACGGCGGTATGATTGCCAAAGTTTTCGGCAAAATTGCATATATGAGGGATAAGTACGTCGTGGTCGACGTGAACGGAGTCGGATACAAAATATTCGTCTCCGAATTCACGATGGGAAAAATTGCCGGAAAAGACGAAATTGAGCTATATACCCATACTTATGTCCGCGAAGACAGCCTCGACCTCTTCGGCTTTGTGTCGCTTGAAGAGCTGGAGCTTTTCGAACTTTTGATTTCCGTTTCCGGAATAGGTCCCCGGGCCGGCATTGGAATTCTTTCCATCGCCGAGCCGAAAACTATCCGGTCGGCGGTGATGTCAGGAGATTCTTCAATTCTCACGAAGGTTTCGGGAGTCGGCAAAAAAACAGCCGAAAGGGTGGTGCTGGAACTCAAAAACCGATTGGTGGAGCTTCCGGGAGAAGAAAGCAAAACCGCGGTTTCCGATTCGGAAGCGATAGAAGCGCTGATGTCGCTCGGGTATTCAGTCTCGCAAGCGCGGGATGCCTTGAAATCTGTTCCCGAGAATTTGAAAGACGTTTCGGAGAGAGTGAGAGCGGCGCTTAAGAGCTTAGGGAAATAGTATTTTGTATCCGGCATTTAATATTATGAAAAAAAATATTCCAATTTTTATTCGACAAAATTCCCCGGACGGGGGCTTTTTACAATCCGAGTATTGGCGGAAATTTCAGGAAAGCGTCGGACGAAAAACTTTTTCGCTGGAAGAAAATGACGAAAAGGGTGACAATCTCATATTAGCTAATATGATAGTGCATACGCTTCCGGTTGTCGGGAATTATTTTTATACACCGCGCGGCCCCATTTTAATTCAAAGCGCAAAACTCAAAGCGCAAAACCACAGCGCAAAACTCAAATCTTTTTTTACTAATCTTTTTGAATTGGCTAAAAGGGAAAAAATCGGCTGGGTGAGGGTTGAGCCGAACAGTGAGGAAGAGTTGGGCCTAATAAAAAATGGTTTATCCAATGGAATAGAAATAAAAAAATCAGCCGTGGATGTTCAGCCGAGGGAAATATTGGCCTTGGATATCGCGAAGAGTGAGGAAGAATTGCTGGCAGAGATGAAACAAAAGACCCGGTATAATATTCGGCTGGCTGAAAAAAAAGGGGTGAAAATCATCGAGTCCCGGGATAAAAAATATATAGATTCCTTTCTGAACCTTATAAAAATAACCGCTGAACGTGATAAGATTGCTGTTCATCCCGAGGGCTACTATCGAAAAATGTTTGAAATGATTCCGCCGGAAATTTTGAAACTTTATGCCGCTGAATATGAAGGAAAAATCATCGCGGCGAACCTGGTTTCCTTTTTCGGCGAAACTGCGACCTATATGCACGGGGCGTCAGCGAGCGAATATAGAAATGTCATGGCGCCGCACCTTTTGCAGTGGCGGCAGATTCTCGACGCAAAAACATCCGGATGCACAAGATATGATTTCGGTGGCATAAATACTCAATACAGAAAATGGGAGGGCATTACGCGGTTTAAAATTGGCTTCGCGCCGAATATTGAGCCGATCAAATTTCCGGGGTGCTGGGACATTGTCCTTAATTCAAAAAAATATTTTCTTTACAGATTTTTGCAAAAAATAAAGAAAATTTTCTAAAGATTATTCCAATGATACTTAAGCAGCTCACTCCTCAATCTCTGAAAAACATTTATCATCTTTTCCAGGCAATCCTGGCCAATGTTTGGTATGGCTTTCCGTCGCGAAACCTGAAAGTTATTGGCGTGACAGGGACGAACGGAAAGACGACGACAGTGCAGATGATCGCCAAAATTATGGAAGGCGCGGGCTATCGAGTCGCCGTAGCTTCGACTATCAATTTCAAAATCGGAGAAAAAGAATGGGTAAACAAAACAAAATTTACGACTTTATCGAGTTTCAAGCTTCAAAAACATTTGCGCGAAGCGGTTCGGGCTGGATGCGAATACGCCGTTGTTGAAGTGACATCTCACTCGCTTGACCAAAATCGGGTCTGGGGAGTTGATTTTTTGGTAGCTGTTATCACGAATGTCTCTCGCGAGCACCTCGACTATCACAAAACAATCGAGGAGTACGCAGAAGCCAAGGAAGAGCTCTTCGCAATGGTCTCAAGAAATCCGGAGGGAGTGAGCGTTGTCAATCTGAATACGAATTTTTCAGAGAATTACTTGAGTTATCCAGTAAAGGAGAAATATGGATTTTCTGCGGAAAATCAAAATGCAAAAGTCAAAATGCAAAATGACAATGCAAAATTTAAAAATATTATTGCTAAAAATATAGAATTAGATATACACAATACTCAATACGCAATACTTAATACACAATTTATTCTTAATTTACCCGGGAAATTCAACATTGAAAATGCTCTGGCGGCAACATGCGTGGGATTGTCGCAGGAAGTATCCCTTGAAAACATATCCGCGGCTCTGGCAAAAATAAAAGTCGTGCCGGGAAGGATGGAGAAGATCGAAAACGATCGGGGATTGGAGATTATCGTCGATTACGCTCTTACTCCCGATTCGCTGGAAAAACTTTATGATTACATCGCGGAATTGAAAAAAGAAAATTCGCGAGTGATTTCCGTCTTTGGCTCCTGCGGCGAACGCGATCGCGGCAAACGGCCGATTATGGGAAAGATAGTTGGAAAGGCAGCCGACTACGTTTTTGTCACAAATGAAGATCCCTACAACGAAGATCCGCAGCGGATAATTGACGAAGTTTTCGCGGGCGTTTCCAACTACCGGAAAGAGGGAATGAACGCCTGGCGAATTTTTGACCGGCGCGAAGCAATAAAAAAAGCCCTCGAACTCGCAAAGCCGGGGGATATCGTGGTTGTCACGGGGAAAGGAGCGGAGGAAACTATGGCTGTGGGAAAAAAAAGGATCCCCTGGAACGACCCTAGAGTGATTCGAGAAATGATATCAGAGCAAGAGAAAGAAGAAGACCAATAGCTCCCCCGATGACAACTTCGGAAAGCCGGTGTCCGATTCTCTCCTTTAGGCGAGGGAATTTTTTCTTGTCCACCGGAAGCTGGTCAATAAGCATATTCAGATATCTTCCCTGGTCGCCCAGAAAAGCCCGGAGACGAAGAGCGTCGTCAATGATAAGAACGGCAAATATTATGGACAAGGCGAACACGGCAGTGTCAAAACCGGCATAGTATCCAATGGATGCGGCGGCCGAGACCACAAAAGCCGTGTGCGCGCTGGGCATATGTCCGTGAGTAAGAAAATATTCCCATTTCAATCCATACTTCCAGGAAAAAATGGCAAACTTGAGTATTTGCGTGAACACGCCGACGATTATGGGTACGGTTATTATATTGTAATCCTGCCAGTTCACTTTTTCTAAGATTAATTTTATGACTTGCGAAAGAATGGATCTTCTCCTATTCCAATTCCAAAAGAGTTCATGTTATTATTTTATAGTCAATAAGAATTTTGCGCAAATTAACTACGTATTCGGCAAATATCGGGCGAATCGGTTTGAATAAAAATCGGTTTTTGTGCTATTATGTTTCATATGCCAAAAATCAACACGAATTTCATACTGCTTTCCAAGGTGGCTAAGGAAAAAAAATACGCCCAGGAGTATCTGGGACTGCTGGCCCGTCGGGGAAACATCGGTTCCATTCGAATTGGAAAGAGGTGGTATACGACTTGGGAATGGTTCAATGAATTCTTGAAAGACTCCAGGGAAAAAAGAACAGAGGCGAAAATGATTGAATCGAAGACGGGAACTGTCCAGCGAGACGCGGAAAAATCAGAAGTGCCTGAAACCGTCCAAAAAGTTTTGATGCCGAAAGCGGTTTTTCCGCCGGAGAGCCCGGTGCATCAAAATGCGGTTTTTGAAACTGTGCGTGATAAAGGAGCCAGAAAAAGTTTTGAAGAACAGGATTTAGTCAATCAGGAGAGCGAAAAAATTGAGACTGTCCAGATTAGAATGCCGGCAAAGACTGTGGCCAGAAAAAAAATAAAGCGTCTCCCGACAATTGACCTAAGAAAAACTTTTCAAGAGAAGCAATTTGAAAGAGTTGCTTTCCGAGAAACCGATCAGCGGTTTCTCTTTCCCAAGCAGCAGCCGGATCCGAAACGAGAAAGAACAAAAAACGTATCGTATGATTACGCAGCGAAAAGTGCTCATAGTCCTAATTTTAGTGGAGCCGAACAATTTGAATACAGCAGCGCCTCTTCTTTCGGCGCGCGGGGCGGCAAGCTTGCTTTTGGCGGTGTTTTGGTGCTACTATTGGCTGTGGCTCTTTCCGGAGGTTTTCTATTCAGGGAGAAGGTAGCGGAGTTTGCCGGTTTTGAAGCGGGAAGAGTGGCGGGAACGCACGATGAACGAGCGAACTTCTCCGCGGTTCGGGATATATTTTCGGATTATTTGGGAGCAGGAGATAAAGCCATCAAGGAAAGTATTTCCTTTTCGCGAGTGGTGATTCAGTCGGCGATGCAAAGTGATATTGATTCGGATGAATCCCCCCCGCCGTCCGGAGAAAATCCCTTCGGCAGTCAACCTTAGGAAAAATTTGTCTCGAAAAATCGTATAATTATTAAATAAAAAACATATGATAGCCTGGATAATAGTGGGGATAATCGCCGTTTTGGCTATTTGGGGAATTTTTATCTACAACGGCCTTATAAGGCTCAAGAATCGGGTCGATGAAGCCTGGAGCGACATCGATGTTCAGCTCAAGAGGCGGTATGATCTCATTCCGAACCTCGTGAATACCGTAAAAGGATACGCGGCCCACGAAAAAGAAGTTTTCGAAAAGGTGACCGAGGCGAGAACGAGGGCTATGTCGGCCCAATCGGCGGGAGACAAGGCCAAAGCGGAAAACATGCTTTCTGACACTTTGAAGAGCCTGTTTGCCGTCGCCGAAGCCTATCCGGATCTCAAAGCCAACCAAAATTTTCTGGAGCTTCAGAGGGAACTTACGGATACGGAAAACAAAGTTCAAGCGTCCCGCCGGTTCTATAACGGCAATGTCCGCGACTTCAACACGAAAATTCAAGTCTTTCCCAACAATATTTTTGCCGGCATGCTGGGATTCAAGGAGCGGGAATTTTTCGAAGCGGAAGAAACGGAGAAGGAGCCGGTGAAGGTGGAATTCTAGTTTTGAAATTCCAATAATCAAGTACCGAACAGCAAATAATAACCAATAATCAAAATTCAATAACCAATCTCTTGGTAATTGATTATTGGAGTCTGGTATTTATTTGGAAATTGGTATTTGGTAATTGGAATTTTTAAATATATGGCGACAATTTACAATCAAGCTGACAGAAACACTCGTCTTACCTGGATTTATATCGCAGGTTTTTTGATATTTGTGATCGCCGTTGGTTATGTTTTTGCCCAGGCGATGGAAAACTCGTTGATACTGGTAATTGCTGTTATCTTCAGTGTCTTAATGAGTTTCGGTTCCTACTGGTGGAGCGACAAAATAGTTATCGCGATGACCGGAGCAAAAGAGGTGACACCTGAAAACGCGCGGGAAATATACCGCCTGGTGGAAAATCTCTGCATAACGGCCGGCCTTCCTGTTCCGAAGATTTATATTATTCAAGATCCTTCACCCAATGCGTTTGCCACCGGCCGCGATCCGCAGCACGCGGTGATTGCTCTCACGACCGGCCTGGTCGAAAAACTGGAAAAAGCAGAGTTGGAAGGGGTTATTGCCCATGAACTTTCGCATGTGGGAAATCGGGATATACTACTCTCAACAATTATTGTAGTTCTGGTCGGCTTCGTGGCGCTTCTGGCTGATTTCTTTCGGCACTGGGTTTGGTTCGGAGGAAGAGGCGACAATCGCGACCGGGGCCAGCTGGGCCTGATATTATTTATAGCAGGTATCGCCCTATCTATTCTGGCGCCGATCGCGACGATCCTAATCCAGCTTGCTATTTCGAGAAAACGTGAATTTTTGGCTGATGCTGACGGAGCGCTTCTCACCCGTTATCCGGAGGGATTGGCGAGCGCCCTTGAAAAAATCGCCGCCGATCCGCATTCATTGCGATCTGCCAACCGGGCCACCGCCCATCTCTTCATCGCCAATCCTTTTCGAGGAAAAAAGGTCTCAAAACTCTTCATGACCCACCCGCCGGTGGAGGAAAGAGTCAGGGCTTTGCGGGAAATGGATATTTAGTGTAAAATTGAACTAAGATAAAACGCTAAAAATTAAGCAGATTAGGAGGTGAAATATGGAAGAGCAAAAACAAGGCGGTTCTCAAGACGTTGAGAAAAACAAGCCGATGGCCATTATCGGATACATCATACCGATCCTCTTTTTCGTACCGCTTGTGACGGATGCCAAAAACAGCCCGTACGCGAAATTCCACGCCAACCAGCAGCTTAACTTGCTTCTCTTTTGGGTTGTTGGCCAAATCGTCGGAGTGATTACATCATTCATTCTCATCGGTTTTCTCATCTTTCCGCTGGTCTTGATTGCCGGATTGATTTTCATGATATTGGGGATTGTGAACGCCTCGAAAGGCGAGATGAAGGAACTCCCCGTTATCGGCAGTTTCAAACTGCTCAACTAGAAATTCTATTGCGCAATTGAGTTTTTCAAAACAGGCAATTCCTTTGGAGTTGCTTGTTTTTTGAGGTATAATAGTTACGAAATACGAAACGAGCAAAATACGAAACAGAAAAGATGTTTTTTGGAAATTGGGAAAATTTATGTCTGCACAATTTCGTAGTTCGTTTGATTCGTATTTCGTAAATTTACTATGAAAAGAACCAAAATCATCGCCACTATCGGGCCGGCATCGGAGAAAAAGTCGGTTCTTGAGGAAATGGCGAAGGAGGGAATGGACGTAGCCCGCTTCAATTTTTCCCATGGCAGTTTTGAGTGGCATCGCAGAGCTATCAGGAATGTCAGGGAAGTGAGCTGGAGACTCAAGAGGCCGATAGGGGTCATGGCCGACCTTCAGGGTCCGAGAATAAGAACAGTTGGGACGAAAGAAATTAACGTCAAAAAAGGGGAGATCGTCATGGTGGCCGACCGGGAAAGCCGGATTTCAAAAAGGGCCAGAAAGAAAAAATATATCACACTGGATTTTCCGGGAGCGATGAAGCTGGTCAAAGTCGGAAATGACATTCTTATTGAGGATGGGTTGATCAAACTTTCGGTCAAGAAAAGGACGCCCGCCGGCTTGGAGTGCCGAGTTGAAAATGAAAGCGTCATAAAAATGAGAAAAGGCGTCAATATTCCAGGAGTATCGTCCAAACTGGGCGCCCTTACCGATCACGACCAGAAAGTATTGGGATTTTCTCTTTCTCAAGACGTGGATTTTGTAGCAATGTCTTTTGTCAGAAACGAAGAAGAGATTAGGAGACTCCAAAAGCTTATCAAGAAAGGGCTGGGATCAACAAAGGCGCTTCCTCAGGTGATTGCCAAAATCGAACGGCAGGAAGCGGTGAAAAATTTTGACAAAATACTCAAGGTAGCTGACGCTATCATGGTGGCTCGGGGCGATCTGGGCATAGAAATGCCCCAGGAGGAAATCCCCATTCTTCAAAAAGATATGGCGGCCAAGTCTTTGCGGTTCGGTAAGCCGGCTATTGTTGCCACTCAAATGCTTGATTCAATGATGAGGAACCCGCGTCCCACCCGAGCTGAAATCACCGATGTCTCAAATGCCGTCATCGACCACGCCGACGCCGTGATGCTATCAGGCGAAACCGCCAACGGAAAATATCCGTCGGAAGCAGTTCGAATCATGCGAAAAATAATTGAAAAAACGGAAGAATCTCCTTTTGATGACTTGGAACACGGTTTTCTCGGAGACAAAAATGCCTCCGTAACGGCGGCTGTAGCTCACTCGGCTCATGAGTTGGCAAAAGACAGCGGCGCCAAAGCCATTGTCGTCGCGAGCCTTTCCGGATTCACGGCTCGGGTAATTGCCAGGCACCGTCCCGAGCAGAATTTGTATGTCATGACCAATCGAAAAAAAACTCACAGCCAGCTTTCTCTGGTTTGGGGAGCCCAGAGCTTCATTCTTCCCGACTGCCGGGATTTGGACGAGCTCATTGACCGCTCAATGGAAGTTTTGAGAAAAAATAAACTTTTCAAAAAGAAAGACAAAGTTGTCATTGTCACCGGCCGCCCTCACGTCAAAAGAGAACAGATGAGCTTGGTGAAGGTGGAGGAGGTAAGAAATTAGCATTTTGCAGCAGTGATCAAAAAAAGATACTCGCCGTATTCTTTTTTTATTGTTATAATAAACCCATAACACTTGGAGGGAGGAAACAAAATGAAAACAAAAAACCAGACAACAAGGAAAAATGAGAAACATATTCTTTGGTTTCGCGAGATCGGAATCGAAGACGTGGAGCGAGTGGGAGGAAAAAACGCTTCGCTCGGGGAGATGTTCCGGAATCTTCGAAAGGAGGGAGTGAGAGTTCCCAATGGTTTCGCGGTGACGGCTGATGCCTACCGCTACTTTTTGCGCCAAAATGAAATCGACGACGACGTGAAGCGAATCCTCAAAGGGCTCGACACGGGAAATATGAGAAATCTCGCCGAGCGGGGATATCGAGTTCGCCAGGCAATACTCTCCGCCGAATTTCCGGTAGATCTTCGAAACGCAATCATTGAGGCTTACGCAAAATTATCAAAAGAGTATGACCCCGCGAAGAGTTTCCGTATAACCTGGGACAAGAAAGACCATACCAACCATTTCGCGGGCGGGGTGGATGTCGCTGTCCGCTCGAGCGCCACGGCTGAAGACTTGGCCGACGCGTCTTTTGCCGGCCAGCAGGAGTCGTATCTCAACGTGAGCGGTGAATATCAGCTTCTCGAGTCAATAAAAAAATGCATTGCTTCCCTTTTTACCGATCGGGCCATTTCCTACCGCGAAGACAAAGGCTTTGACCATTTCGAGATCGCTCTTTCGGTGGGGGTGCAGAAAATGGTTCGTTCCGACGAGGCCTCAAGCGGGGTGATGTTCACGATCGACACAGAGTCGGGCTTTAAAGATGCCGTTGTGATAAATGCCTCCTGGGGATTGGGAGAAAATATTGTCAAAGGAAAAGTCAATCCGGATGAATTCATTGTTCACAAGCCGACCCTTAAGAAAAATTTCCGCTCCATCGTCGGGCGACGGCTGGGAAGCAAGGAAACAAAACTGGTTTATTCAGTTGGAGGAAGCGCCTCGACCCAGAATACAGTTGTCACGAAAGAGGACCAGCGGAGATTTTGTCTTTCTGACGATGAAATAATAAGCCTCGCCAAGTGGGGCATCGTTGTCGAGGACCACTACAAAAAACCGATGGATCTTGAATGGGCCAAGGACGGCCGGGACGGAAAGCTCTATATCGTCCAGGCCCGTCCGGAAACGGTTCAATCCCAAAAAGAGGAAAATGTCCTTGAAGACTATGTCCTGAAGTCAAAAAGCAAAGTGCTCTGCACCGGCGCGGCCGTTGGCTCGAAAATCGGACAAGGAAAGGCGAACGTCATAAAAGAAGTGGCTAAAATATCCCAGTTTCAAAAGGGCGAAGTTTTGGTAACGGAGATGACTGATCCGGATTGGGAGCCGATAATGAAAATTGCCTCGGCTATCGTCACTAATTCCGGCGGCCGGACATCTCACGCGGCCATTGTCTCCCGAGAGCTTGGTATTCCCTGCATCGTAGGAACGGGAAATGCCACCCGGACGATAAAGGACGGCCAGTCAGTGACGGTGAGCTGTGCTGAAGGAGAAGAAGGAAAAATCTATGATGGGATCCTCAAGTATGAAACCAAAAGAACTAATCTCAAAAATCTCAAAAAGACAAAAACGAAGATAATGATGAATGTCGGCAATCCGGAGCAGGCCTTCAGTCTGTCATTCATTCCCAATGACGGGGTTGGGCTGGCGCGGGAAGAGTTTATTATCACCGAATACATCAAAATTCACCCCATGGCGCTTGTCCATTTTGATAAAATCAAAGATAAGAGCGAAAAAGAGAAAATTGAGGAGCTGGTCCATGGATACAAAAACAAAGAAGAATTTTTTGTCGACAAACTGGCGGAAGGAATCGGAAGAATCTGCGCCGCTTTTTTTCCCAAAGACGTGATTGTGAGGATGGCTGATTTCAAGACAAATGAATACGCGACCTTGATTGGCGGGAAAGATTTTGAGCCGGCCGAAGAAAATCCAATGATCGGCTGGCGGGGAGCGTCGAGATATTACGATGAGAATTATAAAGAAGGCTTTCGTCTGGAGTGCCTCGCCTTTAAGAAAGTCCGGGACGTTATGGGACTTACCAATATGAAAGCGATGATTCCTTTTTGCCGAACGGTCGAAGAGGGAAAGAAAGTTCTCGCCGAGATGGAGCGTCACGGCTTGAAGAGAGGCGTGAACGGGCTCCAGGTTTATGTAATGTGCGAAATTCCCTCGAACGTGATTTTGGCCAAGGAATTTTCCCAAATTTTTGACGGGTTTTCTATCGGATCCAACGATCTTACGCAACTCACGCTTGGCGTCGATCGCGACAGCGCTAAAGTAGCCCATGTCTATGACGAGCGAAATGAAGCCGTGAAGGAACTCATCCGCCAAGTCATTCAAAAAGCCCACAAAGCCCGGCGAAAAGTGGGTATTTGCGGCCAGGCCCCGTCGGACTTTTTGGATTTTGCCAAATTTCTGGTCGAGGAGAAAATCGACTCCATTTCCCTCAATCCGGACACGGTTATCAAGACAATGATTGAGATCGGGAAGATGGAGAAGTGAATGATGGAATCATTTGCCCAGGACTTTTTATTATTTGGCCGCGCTCTATGACTGCTGTTTTCGCAGTCATAGACAATAATATTGCTATAGCAATATTATTGTCTATTGTAGATCAGGGATTTTTACATAAATAATTCCGTTGAACAGATTCCATGAAAGAGAAAAAAGATGTTTCGAGGATAATACTAGAGGGACTATTTTGGACAGGAGCTGTTGCGGTTGCGTCAACGAATCCCTACTTTGTTCATCGTCTCGTACCGAAACTAATTCGCCATGCGAAATATAAGATTCGCCACAAAAGAAAATTGAAATCCTATCAGAGGTCTTTTTATTATCTTAAAAGCCGGGGATTCATCAATCTTCGATACGAGGGGAAACAAGTGCATGTTTCTCTTACAAAAAAAGGAAGAAAGAAAGTGAAAAGATACAACTTTAACAATTTGAAAATAAAAAAACCGAAAAAATGGGATGAAAAATGGCGAATATTGATGTTTGATATTGAAGATAGGCACAAAATAAAAAGAGAAGCCCTAAGGGGGAAATTAAAGGAGTTGGGATTTTACAAACTGCAAAAAAGTGTTTGGGTTTGCCCGTATCATTTTCAGAGGGAAATGGATATATTAAGAGACTTCTTCGGATTCAGTTTCGGAGAGATGCGTGTAATTGTGACAAATGAGATTGAGCGTGATGAAGAGATTCGATCCTTTTTCAATCTCCAAGGTATAGACCCTAAAT
>CAZFIH010000015.1:0-17257 GCA_964519445.1 uncultured Bdellovibrionales bacterium
CGTTCTTTATGCCAGACTTAGCATTTTGATACGGCCGTCTTATTATGCTAAATAGCAAATTCCTTTTCAGTCTCCCCGGCTGGTTTTTTGATCTCATGAAACATTTTTTATAAATAAAGCATATTAAAGAGTTAAGCTTCGCTAAGGGTCGACCTTAGCGATAAAACTCTCCCAATTTTGCAAAATCCCGTTTTTTATTACACTGAATCCGTTCCCAGGCATATCCTCAACTGCCCGCCATTAAGCCAAGTCATCCTGCTGGACTTTTTTTTATTTTTAGGATAAATTTAGTCTATAGCCGGCAGAATTCGATTTTCTGCCGGAGGTTATTGATTTTCCCGGCATGCTTGATCAAAATATCTCCGAAATGGAAAAGAAAAGCGCAAGTGAAATATCAAGCTCTCGATCCGAGAAAGAGCTTTTTGGCATCCAAAAAAAATATCTCGGCCGCAAAGGTCAATTAACCAAGATATTGAAAAACATAAAAAATCTTCCTCTTGGTGAACGAAAAAAAATCGGATCGCTCGCCAATTCCGCCCGTTCAAAAATTTTGAGTCTTGTCAGCCGAAGAAAAAGCGAGCTGGCCCGGCAATCAGACCGGGAAAAGGAAAAGATCGACGTCACTTTGCCCGGGAAAAAGGCGCGAATCGGGCATTTTCATCTCATCACCCAAGTCCAGCGAAATATTGGAAAAATCTTTACTTCAATGGGATTTGAAATCGCCGACGGCCCGGAAATTGAGACGGACTGGTACAATTTTTCGTCGCTAAACTTTCCTGATGATCATCCGGCGCGCGATATGCAGGATACTTTTTGGCTCAAAAACGAAAAAGAGAAAAATCTCTTGAGAACTCACACGTCACCTGTTCAAGTCAGATATATGGAAAAAAACCAGCCTCCTCTTAGAGTAATAATCCCCGGAAGAGTATTTCGAAACGAAGCCACCGATTCCACCCACGAGCATACCCTTCACCAGTTTGAAGCGCTGATGGTCGGGCCGGATATCAGCGTCAGCCACTTCAAGTTTTTGGCCCAGGAATTTTTCTCCCGTTTTTTTGGAAAAGAAATCAAGGTCCGCTTGAGACCGTGCTATTTTCCTTTCACGGAGCCCAGTTTCGAGTTCGACATAAGCTGTACCGTCTGCTCGAGCCGCGGCTGCCGCTCCTGCAAAGGCGGCGGCTGGCTGGAAATCGGCGGAGCGGGTATGGTCAACCAAGAAGTATTTGCCGCTTCCGGTTATCCGAAAAACAAATGGCAGGGGTTCGCGTGGGGATTCGGACTGGAAAGGCTCGCTATGATGAAATACAAAGTGGACGACATCCGCCTTTTCCACGGCGGGGATTTGAGGTTTATCAAGCAATTCTAGGTTATGAAATATAGTTTCAACTGGCTCAAAGAACTATCCCAAACCAAAAAAAGCGCTGAAAAAGTCGCCGAGCTTGTCAACATGCACGCTTTTGAACTGGAGGATATTCAAAAGCTTGGCGGAGACATCCAGCTTGAATTCAATATTCTTCCCAACCGCGGGCACGACGCTCTTTCGCATTTTGGAATAGCCCGGGAAATACGCGCCGTTGAAGAAAGAAAATTTTCCGAACCGACGATTGAAAAAATATCCTCCGGATTGCCCAAATTGGATGTTCAAATACGAGACGGAAATCTCTGTTCACGCTACATCGGCGCCGTGATCGAGGGAATCCAGGTGAAGCCGTCGCCGGAGTGGATGAAAAAAAGGCTTGAAGTCTGCGATCTGAACCCGATCAACAATATCGTTGACATCACCAACTATGTCATGCTTGAGCTCGGCCAGCCGATGCACGCTTTTGACGCGAAAAAAACCACCGGTAATATAGTCGTCCGAAAAGCAGAAAACGAAGAGAAAATAAAACTGCTGGATGAAAAAATATACGAACTTTCAAACGACAATCTGGTCATTGCTGATTCCAATAAGCCTATCGCTCTTGCGGGAATAATGGGCGGACTAGCCTCAAGCGTCACCAAAAAAACAAAATCAATCATTCTTGAATCCGCCAATTTCAACGCCCGGAACATCAGGAAGACCAGAACGGCTCTCGGAATCCAAACCGAGTCTTCATACCGCTTCGAGCGCCAAATTGACCCCAATCTTGCCAAAACCGGACTTGAGCGAGCCGTGGAACTCATTCTCGCTTATGGAGGAAAGAATGTGAAAATCACCGCCTTCACGGATGTTTATCCAAAAAAATTGAAATCCTGGAAAATAACTCTCGATACGAAATACGCAAACAGCCTTCTTGGGGAAAAAATCGAAATCGCGAAAATGAAAAAGATTCTCGTAAATTTGGGCCTGAAAGTAAAAGTTTCCGGAAAAAACCTTGAATGTCAAATTCCCACTCGCCGGCTTGATCTTGGAACCCCAGAAGACCTTATTGAGGAAATCGGCCGGATATACGGATACGAAAATATTCCGGCCTGCGCTCCGCGGCTCGAAATATCCGCTCCGCGAGAAAACCGCAAGTTGAATTTTGTTCATGACCTCCGGGATACCATGACGGGCCTCGAATTTTCTGAAGTATACAATTATTCCTTCTATGGCCAAAAGGAAATTGAAAATTTCGGCTTCCGAGAGAACGATCATATCGAAGTTGCCAATCCAATGAATCCGGATCAGCAGTTCATGCGCTGGAGCTTGATTCCGAATCTGGTGAAAAATATTCAGGTTAACGCTAAATATTCTGACAAATTTTCCATTTTCGAAATCGGAAAAAAATACTATTTGAAAAAAGGGAAACCGGCGGAAAAAAATGTGCTTGCCGGCGCGGAGTATAATCCCTCCGCGAAAGATGAATTATTTTTTATCTTGAAAGGAAAACTGGAAGCCCTGCTTTCCAAAATGAATTATCACAATTTCAAAATAGAGCCGCTCAAAAAACCTGAACATTTCTGGCATCCGGCGCGCTCGGCCGCGATAATCATCAAGGGAATAGAAGCGGGAAGAATAGGCGAGATAGACACTCGAATTCTCGAAAAATACAACATCAAAAACAGGGCGGTTGTATTCGGGATGCGCGTTGAGGATTTGCTTAATGTCCACGACTTTCAGGCCGAATTCCAGCCCATCAGCAAATTTCCGTCCGTTGAGCGGGATATTTCGATGTTTGTGGAAAAGAACACGACTTACGCGGATATCGAAAAAAAGATCAAGAAAAGCGGGGGAAATATGCTCAAATCCGTTGAACTATTTGATGTTTTTGAAAAAGATGGAAAAAAGAGCCTGGCTCTGCGCCTCAAAATCGGCTCCGCCGCCAAAACTCTGACTTCCGCCGAAATCGACGCCGTAATGAAAAAAATAACGTTTTCTCTCGAAAAAGAATTGAAAGTGAAAGTGAGAAAATAACGGATTACGGTATTCCGGTATGCCGTAATCGCATTTTTTAATGAAAGAAGAAATCTCCAAACACTACAATCCGCAAGACGTCGAGCCGAAGTGGCTGGCCTTCTGGGAAAAGGAAGGAGTTTTTTCATTCGATCCGAAAGCGAAGGGGGATATATATTCCATCGACACTCCGCCGCCTTATGTGAGCGGAAGAATGCATACCGGCCATTCCTACTCCTATTCCCATGAAGACTTTATGGCCCGCTACTTCCGAATGAGGGGATATAACGTCTTTTATCCTTTCGGGACGGACGATAATGGCCTTCCAACGGAACGATTTGTTGAAAAACAAACCGGGAAATCAGCCAGTCGCATGAAAAGAAGCGAGTTCATCAAGCTCTGCATCAAGATGATCAATGAATTATCCCCGATCTTCATTGAAGACTGGAAAAGACTGGGGATGTCGTGTGATTTTTCGAAAATATATTCCACTATAGACGATCACTCTCGAAAAATAAGCCAGATCTTTTTCATTGACTTGTACAATAATAATAATGTGTATCGCAAAAAAGCTCCCGTAATATGGTGCCCCCGCTGTCAAACGGCACTGGCGCAAGCTGATCTGGAAGATAAAGACGCTGAAACCCTATTCAACGACCTTGTTTTCAATCTAAAAAACGGAAAAAATATAACTATTTCCACGACCCGCCCGGAGCTTCTTCCGAGTTGCGCGGCGATTTTCGTCCATCCCAAGGACAAGCGCTTCAAAAATCTCGTCGGAAAAAAAGCCAGAGTTCCCATTTTCGGAAACTGGGTGGAAATCAAAACCGATCCCGAAGTTGATATGAAGAAAGGCACCGGAGCGGTGATGTGCTGTACTTTCGGTGACAAGGCCGACGTGGAATGGTTCAAGAAACACGAACTGCCGCTCGTTGTTTCCGTCGACAAAGCGGGCCGAATGACCGGAAAGGCCAAAAAATACAAGAATCTTTCCCTTAAGGAAGCGCGGGAAAAGATTATTTCTGACCTCAAAAAGAAAAAACTGATCATCGGACAGAAAAAAATTTCTCACGCGGTCAACATTCACGAACGCTGCAAAACGGAGGCTGAAATTCTCGAATCGGAACAATGGTATATCAGGATTCTCGACAAAAAGAAAGAGTTTCGCGAACTGGGGAAAAAAATCAAGTGGCATCCGGAGTTTATGCGGACACGCTACGAGAATTGGATAAAGGGCTTGAGCTGGGATTGGGCGATATCGAGGCAGAGATTTTTCGGAGTGCCTTTTCCGCTGTGGTACTGCCAAAAATGCGGCGAAGTGAAGCTGGCGGAAGAAAAAGATCTTCCAATCGACCCGCTTTCCAAAAAACCCAAAGGGAAGTGCGAAAAATGCAAATCCTCCAAATTTGTTCCCGAAAAAGATGTTATGGACACTTGGGCAACCAGTTCGCTCACGCCTCAACTGGCACTCAATCTTTTCTACGACAAGAAAGCCTCGGAAAAAATGATTCCCATGACACTCCGGCCCCAAGCTCACGACATCATTTCCACCTGGCTTTTTTATACCGTTGTCCGGTCTTTCTATCACTGCAAGAAAGAACCTTGGAAAAAAATTATGATCTCCGGGCATGTTTTGGATCCGCAGGGCCGGAAAATGTCCAAAAGCCTGGGCAACGCTGTTGAACCGCGGGAAATAATCGAGGATTTCGGAGCTGACGCGCTTCGTTACTGGGCTGCCGGGAGAAGCCTTGGACAAAACATAAACTATTCCAAAGAGGAACTCCGGGCCGGAAAAAAATTTCTGACAAAAACGTGGAACGCGACACGCTTCGTGATGATGAATTTGGACTCGCGTCTGCTGAAGGCGGGATCGTCTCGGACGGAAATAAAAAAGAAATCTTTGCATCCGACAGATCAGTGGATTTTGGCCGAGTTGCAGGAAGTCATTGAATCGGCGACGAAAAGCTTTGAAAAATACGACTACTCGGCGGCAAAAATGTCCCTGGAAAAATTTTTCTGGATAAAACTCACTGATAACTATATAGAAATCGTGAAAAACAGGCTCTACGACAAGAGCCGAAAGAACAAACCCGGCCGCGATTCGGCTCAATTCACGCTATATAGCATTCTGTTCACAATCTTGCGCCTTTTGTCACCGTTTGTTCCTTTCGCGACGGAAGAAATATATCAAACCTTTTTCAAAACCAAAAAGTGCGCCAAATCGATTCACCTCTGCGGCTGGCCGGAGGTAAATCCGGATTTGCGCGATCCGGAAAAAGTAAAGAACGGGAAAATACTGCTTCAAATTATCGCCTTAATAAGAAAACACAAGGCGCAAAAAAATCTTTCCATGAAAGTAGAATTGGAAAAAGTCGAGATCGCCTGCGACGCGAAAACAAAAAAATTTCTCAAAAAGACGGAAACCGATTTGAAAGCAGTCGGAAATATCGCGAATCTAAAATACAAAAATTCGAAAAAGCTTGCCGTCAAAATTTCTCAATCTCATTGAATAATTCGCTGTCATATCGGATTATATGTTAGCAGCGAAGCTTGATCTATGAAGAAAAGTTTGTTGAAAATAACCGTCGCCCGAAATTCGGGATTTTGTTTCGGCGTGAAAAGAGCCTATGAACTGGCCTGTTCCAGCTCCGGAAACGACCGGGATGTGTTTATATTGGGAAAATTGGTCCACAACGATGACGTCTGCGAAGATCTAAAGAAAAAAAAGATTGGGGAGATAAAAAGCATAAACGAGGCCGGAAAAGGAACAATCATTTTCACCGCTCACGGAATAGGACCAAACGCCTACGAAAAAGCTCGCCGACTGGGACTGAAAATTGTTGACACAACCTGTCCGAAAGTCATGAAAGCCCAGCGAATCGCGAAAAATTTTTCAAAAAAAGGCTATGAAGTCCTGATTTTCGGAGACCGGAAGCACAAAGAGGTAAAGAGCCTCGTTGAATGGTCCGGCGGAAAGGCCGTCGTATTCGGCAGTCTCGGGGAAATAAAAAAGATAAAACCGGAGAAATCAAAAAAATATTGCCTTATATCGCAAACAACCCAAAACGTAAAGAAATTTGAAAAGATTAAAAATTATTTAACTCGCGAATTTAGGGCGAATAAAAAGCAAATTAGAACAAATTTCGTTCATTACGACACCATTTGCGACTCGACTGATTCGAGGCAAAATGAAATCCGAAAATTGGCCAAGGCCAACGATTTGATAATCGTCATCGGCGGACGAGACAGCGCCAACTCTAAAAGACTTTTCCAAATTGCCAAATCCATCAATTCAAAGAGCCGCTTCATCCAAAACTCCGCCCAATTGAAGAAATCCTGGTTTAATGATATAAAAAGTGTAGCCATTTGCGCCGGAGCTTCCACGCCGGATTGGATAATCAAAGACGTCGTCAAGAAAATAAAACAGATCCAGCCCAAAAGCGCTTGTCCCGCTGGAACCCAGGACGACAATAGAGCCGACGGGCGCGGAAATTGACATTAGCAATCAGTAATTTCTAACAGGGTGAGACAATCTCAACTTTTTGCAAAAACTCTCAAAAGGCCGCCCAAGGATGAGGTGAGCCGGAACGCCCAGCTTCTGGTTAGGGGCGGTTTTGCCGACAAGCTCATGGCGGGCGTATATACCATTCTGCCTCTTGGATTCCGCGTGCTCAAGAAAATCGAGGGTATCATTAGGGAGGAAATGGACGCCATCGGAGGACAGGAATTTCTTATGTCCACGCTTCACCCCAAAGCAAATTGGGAAGTTACCGGCAGATGGGCATCGCTAGATTCGGAGATGTACAAAATAAAAGACGGTGACCGGGAATACGCCGTCGCTCCCACGCACGAAGAAGTAATCGTGCCTCTTTTCAAGAAATATATTTCATCACGCAAAGATCTTCCGCTGGCTGCCTATCAAATACAAAATAAATTTCGAAAAGAAAAAAGGGCCAAATCGGGACTCTTGAGGGGAAGGGAGTTCATCATGAAAGATCTCTATTCTTTTCATGTTTCTGAAGAAGATCTGGATCAGTACTATGAGAAAGTTGAAAAAGCGTATGAAAACATTTTCACGAGGGCCGGTATTGGCGAGAAAACTTACAAAACATTCGCTTCGGGCGGAACATTTTCAAAGTATTCCCATGAATATCAAACAATTACCGGCGCCGGCGAAGATACGATTTACGTCTGTCACGAATGCAGGCTCGCCGTGAACAAGGAAATTATTTCTGATGTGGAAAGCAGATGTCCTGAATGCCGAAAAAAACTGAAAAAAAAGGAAAAATCAATTGAAGTCGGAAATATTTTTAAGCTTGGAACCAAATACAGTCAACCCTTTAATCTATCAATAACCGACGAAAAAGAAAGAAAGAGAGATATTGTCATGGGCTGCTACGGCATCGGCCTTCAAAGGCTCATGGGAACGATTGTTGAAGTTTCAAATGACGAAAGGGGAATCATTTGGCCCGAATCGGCCGCTCCGTTTCAAGTCCATCTTTTGAGTCTGGGAAAAAACAGGGAGGCAGAAAAAATTTTCAACGACCTGGTGAAAAAAAATATTGAAGTGCTTTTCGACGACCGTGACGCGAGCCCCGGGGAAAAATTCGCTGACGCGGATCTCATCGGCATTCCCTGGAGAGCGGTGGTTAGCGAAAAATCAATAAAAAAAGGAGGAATCGAAATCAAAAAAAGAGATTCGAAAAAAATCGAAGTTGGTCGAATTGATAAATTAGCTGAAAAAATTAAGCGTGATTAGGCTTCTATGAAAAAAGACAAGGGCCGGAAGGTCTGCATTTTGGGTTTGGGCTATGTCGGATTTCCCCTCGCGGTTTTGTGTTCTGTCAAAGGACACGAAGTTTGGGGATACGCCAAAGACAAAAAGAAATTAAAAAAAATCGAAAAACTCGAGAATGTTGTCGGCGAAGAATACCTGGACGAACTTCTGCCAAAAGCCAAAATCAACATTGTGCGCAAAGAAAGCCAAATGAAAAAATGCGACATTTTTATCGTCGCGGTTCCAACGCCTGTTGATGAAAAGCATTATCCCGATTTGAGTTTCGTTGAATCAGCCTGCGAAAAGGTAGCCCAAAACGCCAAAAAGGGATCGCTTGTTATCATCGAATCAACCATCAATCCCGGAGTTTGCGAAGAAGTCGTCCGCCCTATTTTCGAAAAGGCCGGCTTCAAGACAGGAACGGATATATTCATTTCTCATTGTCCGGAAAGAATAAATCCCGGTGACCCGAAATGGAACGTCACCAATATCCCGCGAGTGGTTGGCTCTTTCGATGAAACGGGACTTCAAAAAAGCCTTCGCTTCTACGAAAGCATTCTTGATGCCGATGTCATGCCCATGAATACAATCCGGGAAGCCGAAGCGGTGAAAATTGTGGAAAATTCATTCCGGGACATCAACATCGCCTTCGTCAATGAATTGGCAAAATCATTCGATCTGATGGGAATCGACACTGTCAATGTCATCCGCGGAGCTTCCACGAAACCATTTGCATTTCTGGCCCACTGGCCGAGCCGAGGAGTGGGTGGACACTGTATTCCCGTCGACCCCTATTATCTCATCGAGAAAGCCAAAGAACACGATTTCGATCACCGTTTCTTGAGTATCGCACGCGCCATAAACAACAGCATGCCCCGGTACACGGTTAGATTGCTGCAGGAAGCCCTGAATAAGATAAAAAAGCCTTTCAACGGAACGAATGTGGGGATACTGGGTGTGTCCTACAAAGCCAACGTGGGCGATCTCCGCGAAAGCCCGGCAATCAAGATCATTGAACTTCTCACCGAAAAAAATGCAAAACTGCACATTTTTGATCCTTATCTTCCGGAAAATTCAAATGTATTCGAAACCGACGAACTGCTGAAAAAATCGGAAGCCGTGTTGCTTCTCACCAATCACGATCAATTCTTGGACATATCGGCGCGAAAATTCAAGCGGTATGGGGTAAAAGTCATAATTGACGGGCTAAACTGTCTTGAAAAAAACTCCTTCGAAAAAAAAGGGATAACCTATAAAGGAATCGGCCGCTAATTTCATGCGGGCCAATGTGTTTTTTCAGTTAGTAAAAACCTCTTTTCGAGGTTGTTATTTTGCTGTGCTCCTGTATAATATGACCATAAGCCGCTAAGACAAAAATATGGCAAAAATAATGATCGTCGAGGATGATCCGATGCTCGTCGAAATATATCAAAAAAAACTTGAAGACAGCGGCTTTGATGTAAAACCCGTCGCCAACGGATCTTTTTTTCGGGACGTCGCCTTGGCCTGGAAGCCGGATTTGATACTATTGGACGTGGTTCTCCCCGACGTGGATGGGTACGAAATACTCGAATTGGCGAGAAAAGACTCGAACCTTAAAGATATTCCGATTTATGTTTTGAGCAACCTATCCGCCAAGGAAGACATCGAGAGAGCCGCTGGTTTGGGAGCCAGAGGCTTTCTTACAAAGTCCAACTATACGCCCACTCAACTGGCCGAAGAGGTAAAAAAAATTCTTCAGAACCCGAATCAGCAAAAAAAGAAGCAAGCTGAAGCTCGGTCCGACGGACCGGTTGAACCCGAGCCCGAAAAAAAAGACCGCAACGGCAAAAAAGTTCTGATAATCGAAGATGAGGATATATTCATACAGATTTTTGGAGACAAACTCCGCCAGGAAGGGTTTGAAGTTGTAGCGGCAAAAAACGGCAAATGGGGGCTCAAGGAAGCGGAAAAAGGGGAATACAGCTGTATACTTCTCGATATGATGATGCCGGCAATGGACGGCTATTCCGCCGCTCGCGAACTGCGTGCTAATGAAAATACCAAAAACATTCCGATTATAATTCTTTCCAATTCGGCTGTCGAAAGCGAAGTGAAAAAAGCAATGGATCTGGGAGTGAACGCCTATTTCATCAAAACCCAAGTGACTCCCGGGGAAATTGTCGATGAAATTAACCGCCTAACCAGACAAAATTCCTCTAAGCTGACCCAATGAAGCGAGTTCTTGCAGGTGATACAACGGATAAAATCGGCCAAGCCGTCAAAGTCTGCGGCTGGGTTCATATCCGCCGCGACCACGGGAAGATAATTTTCGTCGATCTTCGCGATCGAAGCGGCCTTTTGCAATGCGTGATAACGCCGGATAATAAGGATGTTTATGAAACAGGAAAAACGCTTCGAAGCGAATTCGTCATTGAAATTTCAGGAAAAATCAAAAAACGGCCCGAAAAGACAATCAACCCGGATCTTTCCACGGGTGAAATTGAGCTTGAGACGGAAAATATCAACGTTCTCAACGAGTCCAAAACACCTCCATTTGAGATAGACAAAGACACCAAGGAAGTAAGTGAGGACATACGCCTTAAATACCGTTATCTTGATTTGCGCTCGGAAAGAATGAAAAAGAACATGGAAATGCGCGCCAAGATAGTGAAATTCATACGCGACTACTATGCTGAAAAAGAATTTTTGGAAATAGAAACTCCGATTTTAACCAAGGGAACGCCGGAGGGAGCCAGGGAATTCATAGTCCCGTCCCGGCTCCATTCTGGAAAATTTTATGTTCTTCCTCAATCGCCGCAGCAGTTCAAGCAACTGCTGATGATCGCCGGGGTTGAAAGATATTTTCAAATAGCCAAATGTTTTCGGGATGAAGACCAAAGGGGCGATCGCCAGCCGGAATTTACCCAGCTTGATATTGAAATGAGCTTTTCAAGCGAAAAGGAGATTAGGCAGATTTTCGAAGATTGCCTGATTCAGCTGGTAAAAGAATATTTCCCTGATAAAAAAATTACCCGAATTCCTTTTCCGGAAATGAATTACGCAGACGCGATGGAGAGCTTCGGTACCGACAAGCCCGACCTTCGCGAGAACAAGAATGACGAGAATGAATTAGCTTTTTGCTGGATTTTGAATTTTCCTCTCTTCGAACGGGACAAAAATGGCCGGCTTGCTTCCTCCCATCATCCTTTCACTGCTCCGGTCGATCAGGATATCGCACTACTTGAGAAAAAGCCTGATCAAGTCAAAGCTCAAGCCTACGATATAGTTCTCAATGGAATTGAAATCGGCGGAGGAAGCATGCGCATTTATAAAAAAGATTTACAGCAAAGGATCTTTGAACTTCTGGGACTGGATGAAAAAACTATTAAGCTGCGGTTCGGACATATTTTGGAGGCGTTCGAGTATGGCGCCCCCCCGCACGGAGGGATAGCCCCGGGAATAGACCGCCTGGTTATGATATTCATGAACGAACCTAATATTCGCGAAGTAATGGCATTCCCAAAGACGGGAGAAGCGGAAGATTTGATGATGGGAGCGCCCGGTGAAATTGAAGACGAGCAATTGAAGGAAGTTCGAATCAAAAGAATTTTCTAATGCCGAAAACAAAAACAGTCACCCACAAAGAAAGAATCAACCGTCCGCTATTGAAGGTCCTCGCCTTCTTTACTTTTTTGTTGGGTGTTTCCTCTTCTTTCGTTCTTTATCTGGAATCCGACTATTTCAAAACCGTCACTCGCAGTGAGAATATCACCCATTTTTTCATCGTCGCCCACGCGCTGGCCCTGGTTTTCATTCTCAATTGGCACAAGGTGGTGAGATTTGCCGGAAGAGTAAGATCGTTTATTGCAATAACCTCCCTCAAAGCCTTCATTCTCCTGCTGCTGGCTATACTTCCGCCTGGCTCCGAGAGTGCCTGGATTTTTGTTATATATATAACTCTAGCCATCTCGAGCTGGGTTAGCCTTGATATTCTAATAGAGACCTGCTCCCGGGATGACCGCACTGGAGAAATCAGGGGATCCCAACTGACGCTTGAAAATGCCGGCCGGCTTATTTCCCCTCTATTTGCCGGTTTTCTGGTAAGCATCTACGGCTTTCAGTTTGTTTTTGGGATAGCATTCCTGATCATTTTTGCAATTGATATAATTGCGCTGACGAAACTAAAAAAAATAGAAGACGAACCCGTAAAAAAGGAGGGCATATTATCGATTATTCTCAAAGTTTCTGAAAGGAAAAACGTGCTGCGCATCTTCTATATCGCTTTTCTCCTTGACGTCTTTTATGCTCTCATGATCATCTACACGCCTCTCCTTCTTCTCGATATTGGATTTTCCTGGACACAAATCGGGCAAATATTCACTATCATGCTCATTCCTTTCGTTTTTATTCAGTATCCGGCCGGACTTATCGCGGATGAGAAAATTGAAGAAAGAGAGATGATTCCGTTCGCGCTGCTCGTTATGTCTTTTTTCACTCTCCTGGTCTTCCTTTTCAAATCCGAAAGTTTCTGGCTGTGGGCCGGCATTTTATTCGCCACCCGCGTCGGAGCGAGTCTGATTGAAATTCTGCGCGATTCCTATTTTTACAAAAGAATTGACCAGCACGATATCGACGTCATCGAATTCTTCCGGAGCGTCCGGCCGATGGCCTATATCTTGAGCCTTCTTGTCGCAGCGCCGATTGTGTATTATCTTGGAATTGCGTATGTTTTCCCGCTCCTCGCGGCAATAGTCCTGACCGGCATCCCTGTATCTTTGCGTCTTGCCAGCAGCCGCGTCCCCCCCATCGTCAAATGCCACAGAAGACGGAGTTTACCCAATATTTTCAAAGTTTCAAAGTTTGATTTCTAATCATTATCTAAAAAACCATGCCAATACCCAAAAAAATCGATAATTATCTCAAGGAGGCCGGTTACAAATATGAAACAATCGAACACCGGACTACCTATACCGCTTGGGACACTGTCCAGACCACCCAAAAGCAGGAAAAGAAAATCAAGCCGGAAGAAATTGTCAAAACCCTGGTAGTAAGATCCGGAAAGGATTATTTTTTGGCGCTAGTTCCGGCCGGCAAGAAGCTTGACAAGAAAAAACTTCTCAAGACCGTTAACGCGGAAAGGAAAAAAGAGAAGCTTCCGACCGTGAAATCGATTGATCTCGCCAAGGAAGCCTGGATGAAAAAGAATCTTCCCGGAAAAGTGGGAGCCACGCCGGCATTTGGGAATCTTCTGAACCTGAATGTCTATATTGACAACGTGCTCGCCAAGCAAAAAAATATATACGTCGGCTCCGGTGAGTATGAATATTCCGTCAAGATTCCAACCAAGCAATATCTGAAAATCGAAACACCGGCCAAGGGAAGTTTCAGCTCGAAAAAGTGATGTAATTGCGAAATACGAATTTAACGAACTGCGAAAATTGAAAATTGTCATAAAGGAACAACCGGTTTGAATGCAAAATGTTTCGTATTTCGCCCTATTCGTATTTCGTAAAACCAATGTATAACGTGCAACTTCCAAAATTCGAAGGACCGCTTGATTTGCTCTTAAGATTGATTGAGGAGCAGAAGCTTGACATAACCGAAGTCTCCATAGCCCAAGTGGCCGAAGACTATCTTGAATATGTCCGCACCGAAGAAAATATTAGCCTCGAAAATTTGTCCGAGTTCCTGGACATTGCCTCCAAAATTATCCTTATCAAATCCCGCAATATACTGCCGACTATTGAAATTACGCCTGATGAAGAAAAAGAAATCAAAGATCTCGAAGAGCAGTTGAGAGAATATAAAAAATATAAAGACGCGGCTTGCATAATCGGAGAGCGGTTCGGTAAAAATCCCATGCGCTCCCGGAAGTTTCTCCAAAATACAACTTCTGTTTTCGCGCCGCCCAAAAATCTGAATTCTTATGACCTCAAGAAACAATTCCAAAACATCGTCAGCCAAATCATCCTGCCTGAAAAGATTTCCAAAGAAGCTGTTCAGGATATCGTGACTCTTGAGGAAAAAATCAATGAACTTCAAAAAAGTTTAAGCGAAAAAATGGAAATGTCCTTTTCCCAAATCAGGGATCGCGCCCGAGACAGGGTGGGAGTCATTGTCAGTTTCCTGGCTCTTCTCGAGCTTGTGAAGCAAAGAATAGTGAGCGTCGAGCAAAATAACCTCTTTGAAGAAATGAGGATATCAAAGAACACTAACAATGACCAAGAAACTCATGGATAGAAAAAAACTCCAATCAGTCATTGAAAGCCTCCTTTTTGTTTCCGGCGAACCGGTGAGAGTGCAAAAACTTGCCAAAATCGCCGGGGTGTCAAAAAATGAAGCGGAGGCCGCGGTCGGCGGCCTGGCTGAAAAATACAGCGAAAAAAGCGGGCTCCGGATCGTGAAAAAAGGCGATTCTTTCCAGCTCGCTACGAGTCCCGAAAATGATGAATTTGTCAGTCGTCTCGTTAGCGGAGAGCTTCACTCCGAACTTTCCAAATCGGCTCTCGAGACGCTTTCCATCGTCGCGTATCGCGGGCCAGTCACCAGATCTCAAATCGAAATGATCCGGGGCGTTGATTCAAGTTTTGTGCTTCGAAGCCTCCTTCTGCGGAGCCTTGTGGAAAGAAAGGAAACCTCCGATGTTCGCGGATATATTTATGAAATAAGTTTTGATTTTTTGAAAAATCTGGGTCTTGAAAAAATTGAACAGCTTCCGTCTTGGGATAAACTTTCCCGGAATGAAAAAGTAGAAGAGCTGATTTCTGAAGACCAGGCTGAAGAAACTAAAGAAAAGGACGCATGAACATACTGGCGCCAATCCTGATTTTTTTGCTTTTGCCGGTTCAATTTTTTCCGGTAAGTTTTTTGGTGGACCCGCCCGACAGCCGCATCGCAAGCCAAGCGGAAGGTATCTCCGATAAAAAGGAAATCCAAAAGCCTTTTTTTGAAAAAAATTTCAGGGGCAGTCTGGTCGAATCAGAAAAAGAAAACGACGCCGTCTTTCAGGGCTCCGGATTTGTTCCCCAGCGCAAAAAAAACTTTTATGAAACAAAAGTTTGGGCCGGCTCGTCTGTCGTCATTGACGCGGATACGGGAACCATTCTCCACTACGACAAAGGGAGGCAAAGAATTCCCATTGCCTCGCTTACCAAGATGATGACCGCCGTAGTCGTCATGGAGCAAGTTGAAAATATGGACGAACCTGTTATCATCGACGAGGAGGCGGTATTCGTTGAAGGGACAAAAATAGGCTGTCCGAGAAGCGGGTATTGTTTTGACGACCGGCTGCATGTCGGCGAAAAAGTGACCGTGAAAGATCTCATGATGGCCATGCTGATGAACAGCACCAATGACGCGGCAATAGCTCTGGCCAAGCATATTTCCGGATCCCAGAAGGAATTCGCGAAATTGATGAATCAAAAAGCCGAAGATCTCAATTTGGCCGATTCAAAATTCTGCAACCCTTCCGGTCTCGATGAAGATGATTGTTATTCTTCCGCCTACGACATCGCGCGGGTGACGGCCTATTCCATGAAATACGATTTCATCTGGAAGGTTATGAAAAAAAAGGAAATCGAAATCCGTTCCTGCGACGGCAAATACTCCCATCTCATAAAAAACACCGACCTGCTGCTGGATCAGATGCCCAACTGCCTGGGAGGAAAGACGGGATTCACGTACAACGCCGGCTTGTCGCTTATGATGGCCGCCGAGCATCCAATCAAAGGAAAACACAGAATCGTCGCGGTGATTCTCAACGACAACCAGCGCTGGGAAGACATGCGCAATCTCATTGAATGGACATTTTCCAACTATGAATGGCGGTAGCACTATGCTAATCCGCGAATATATGCCAATCAACTAATTGCGAATGACGACTTCACGCATTAGCAATTCGCAGATTCGCATTTATTTGTAGATTAGTATCACACTCATGCAGTTTGCCGATATCACAACTATTCCGGCGGCCATGGCCGCCATAAAGATGTGGATACTGGGCACCTTGGCCTTTGTTTTAGCGATGCTTTGGACTCCGGCTCTCACTCATTTTTTGTACAAGTACAAAATAGGAATCCGGATCAAAAAAACCTCCGTGGACGGACAAGAAGCGCCCGTTTATCACGGCCTTCACAAAGGCAAGCAGGGGACACCGTCGATGGGAGGGATTTTGGTCTGGGGAACAGTTCTTTTTATGGCTTTTTTTCTTCACTACATCGCGCCGCTCTTCAGCGCAAAATTGATCACCCGTCTCGATTTTTTGAGCCGCTCCCAGACCTGGCTTCCGCTATTCGCCCTGGCAACATCAGCTATCTTGGGCGCTTTTGATGATATTTTCAGCGTTCGCGGATGGGGAACCAACAAGGGAGGAGGAGTGAGATTTCTTTTTCGCTTCGGCTGGCTAATAGTGATCGCCGTAATCGGCGCCCTCTGGTTTCACTATAAGCTTGAGATAAACGACATTCACGTTCCCGGAGTGGGGGATTTTGAAATCGGCCTCTGGTATATTCCCTTTTTCATCTTTGTGGTTCTTGCCACCGCAATTTCTTCCAACGAAACAGACGGGCTGGACGGACTCAACGGCGGTATTCTTCTTCTTGCTTTTGCTTCTTTTGGCGTTATCGCCTTTGCTCAAAATATGAACGATTTGGCCGGTCTTTGCGCCGCCATTTGCGGAGCACTGCTCGCCTTTCTCTGGTTCAATGTGTACCCGGCCCGGTTTTTTATGGGAGACACCGGCGCCATATCTCTTGGAACAACCCTGGCTGTCATCGCTCTTCTCACTCAATCGGTTTTCATTCTCCCGATCATTTGTTTCATCTACGTGCTTGAGTCCGGCTCGGTTATTCTTCAGCTTGCTTCCAAAAAATTGTTCGGTCGAAAAATTTTTCTCTCTACGCCCATCCATCATCATTTTGAAGCCAAGGGCTGGCCGGAAACCAAAGTGACCATGCGGGCTTGGATTTTGACCGGGGTAGCCACCGGCATCGGTATCATTATTGGGATATTGGGCATGGGGTGAAAACAATTCAAAATGTATAAGTTAAAAATCAAAATTGTGGAGTTCCGCCTCGCGGAACGGAACAATTTTTAACCTTCCAAACTTAAATCTCCGAGCGTAAGCTCGTGAGATGCAGTTGCAT
>CAZFIH010000016.1:0-17218 GCA_964519445.1 uncultured Bdellovibrionales bacterium
ATTCCCCAGAATATCGCTATTCCGGGAAAACCGCCAAATGTGTGTGGACATTACCTGGCAGACTTGACAGATTGCGCTAATCTGCTATACTATTTTATAGAATTACGACGAAATCGCACCTCTTAAGGTTCTGTCCTTCTGCGGTGCTTTTTCATATCCGAGCTTTTTCTTCAGGTTGTTTATGAAAACAATCTTTTCTTTTGCCGATCTTTTCAGTAGAATCGAGCAGGTCTCATAGCAGGGACTGATTACGATTGCAAGCTTCTTTTTGTCATACAAATAATTCACAAGGCAATAAAAATCGCCGTCACTGGAAACAATGACGGCTTTGTCGTATTTGTTGAAGTCGATCATAGCCTGCAATACCAATTCTGCATCAACATTTCCCTTGATATTTCCGTCTCTTTTTTTTAGGATCGGTTTGAATATAAGCACATAACCGTATTCTTGAAGGGATCGATAAAGATTCTGGTTTTCCGGCATGTACCCAATAAAGAGATACGCTTTCCTGACTTTGTATTTTTCCCTTAGATATTTTCGTAATTTTCTGAAATCCATTTTCCAACCAAGTCTCTTTATCCCCATATTCAGATTTTGACTGTCAATGAAAGCGTAGTTTGAAATACTTTTTATATTGTTTTCCTTGTTTGCCATATAATTTTTCGTTTGAAGAACAAAGTTTTCTTCAGGAAGTGACAATTAAAAACGGACTCAAGATATAAAGATAGACGGCCAGAAAAACCGCCGGGAGGAAAAATAGGCGCAAGGCTGAAAAGGCCTGCTCGCTGCGGAAGACAGTAAGGCTCGGGAACAGACTATAGCGGGCCGTGCGGCTCAAGATAATGGCCATGATTACCGTCCCGACAGCGAAAAAGAGAAAAAGAAAAAAAGCCAGAAGGTCAGCCAGAAAAAACCGGCTTCTTATCATTTCGCCGAAGACATAGTCGGCAATGGGAAAATAAACAAGCTCCATCAAAACTGCGAAAGAAAGCAGGGCCGAGCTGGCTGCCCTTTCCGCGCTGGCCAGCGCGTCTTCCTCGAACTCCTGATTGGAGACCAGCATACCGAGGAAAAAAATAGCCAGAAGCGTCCATGCCAGATACTGGGCCGTCCTGTTCCAGGAGAAACCAAAATAAACCAAAGCCGAGGTGAGAACAATGGCGATGGAAAATGAGGCGACGAGTATAATTTGTCTGCTGCTTGACATAACTATTCCGATCTAAAAAGCGCCAGAAACGGAAACACCAAAACGGCGTTTGTGATTCTTCTTATTCTCTTTGGTTCCCGGAAAAGCCGGAAAAGCCATTCCATTCCAAGCTTTCGCATCCATCGGGGAGCCCGTTTCATCTTACCGGTCAAAAAATCGAATGTGCCTCCTACTCCGACGAGTATGCGTGCCTTCGGAAATTTTTCCCTGTTTTGAAAAATAAATCTTTCTTGATCCGGTGCTCCAAAATTGACGAAAACAATTTCCGCGTTGCTCACGGCTTCCGAATCAAAAAAAGTTTCTTCTTTGAAATATTCCGCTTTCGCGTCCAGATTATGCTTTTCCTTTATCCCCCGCTCTATTTCCCCCGGATTGCTCAAGCTGTTCTTCGCCACCGCGACAAAAACTTTTTTATTCTTTTCTCTCGCCTGCTTCAGGAGATATTCTGTCAATTCGACTCCGGTATATCTTGCTTTTACTTTCTTTCCTTTCATCCAGCTGACAGACTTTATCCCAAATCCGTCGCAAATCTTGAGATCGGCGCTGTTGAGAATATCCCCATATTCTCTGTCCCGATATCCTTTGAGAATGATTTCCGGGTTGAGCGTCACAATCATTTTCTTTCGCGAATCGCTTTCGACACTATTTTCTATCCGCTCCTCAACTTGCTCTTTGTTCAAATTATCAACCTTGATTCCCAAAATTTTCAACTCATTCGTTCGCATTCGTTTTTCATCCGTTCATAATTCGCGAGTTATTCCAAGGGAAATGATTCCAAAGCATAATATGCTCTCTTTCCCTTTTCAAACATACTCTCGTACAATTCAATGGAATTTACCGGCACGGAAAATTTGAAATCCCTTTCGATCTCCGGCTCCTGCTCCAATTTCTGCCAATCCCTTTTTTTGATTCTCCCCAGCGTTATGTGGGGAGCAAACCCTTTCCTGTCCCGAAAATACATTCCCAAATATTCGTCTAATTTGTTTTTGAGAGCCGCCATTGCCTCGCTTTTCTCGCCAGCCGCCCAAATGAGCTTTGGCGAATCTTTTTTGGGGCCGGGTTCAACGCGGGAAAAATCGAGAGTAGCCGCTTCGATTTGCCCCGCAACTTTTTCCAGCCGATCGCAAATCTCCGGAATTCTTTCCCCTTGAATATAGCCCAGAAAATTGAGTGTAATATGATAGTTTTCACTCCTTCCCCATCTCACCGGCAGGTCTTTGTATTCTTTTTGGACAAAACGAAACAGGCGCTTTTTGATATCCTCCGGCAAACTTATCGCCACAAATAAGCGCTTTTGCATGAGATAATTATAGCATCTATCCAGCAGTAATCAAATTCTTCTGTCTTTTCGAATTACGAATTTTGCTTGCAACGCCTGAAACACAAATCAATTCATTCGTATATTTGTATTTAATTCGCAGGGAATTCAATCCATCTTCACGTCATAAATCGCCGCCACGTCCTTTTTCTTATTTGAAAGAATTTCTGACCCGTCCGCGGCATAAACCCCTATGATAACTTCGTTTTCACCCGGCAGAATATTTTCAACTTCAGCCGATACTTTGGCTTTTTGAGAAAAATTGGTGAAGTATTTGTCAAATACCAGTTCTTCGTTCACGTAAACTCGTATTCCCAGCGGTTTATAAATCTTCGCGTCGAGGCTGAATTCCCCGTCCTGCGGAAACTGGGACATATTCACGATTTTGAAGCCTGCTCCGTTTTCCGCCCAGCGGCGAAGGCCGCTTTTCCCTTTGTCCTTTCCTACCCAATGCTTGTTGGAATAGTCCATGGCAACGAACATATGCTTCATGGTCACTTCGCGATCCACCTCGCATGCGTATAGAAATTCGTCCTCGTATTCGCTTTTGCAGTCAATTACATTTTTGACATAAGCTCTTACGCCGTAAAATTGATTCGGCTCATCCTTTTTGGGATTTCCCGCCAGCCCTTCTTTGTCCAGAATTACATATTTGATTCCGTAATAAGTCAGGATTTCGTTGGAGATGTCATAGTAAGAATCTTCCATTATGTCCCGGTCGTTCTGTTTTTCATTTCCTTCCGGAAAATCGTACAGCAAAGTGCGAATAATGGGCGTCCCCCGCTGAAACGTATAATGATCCTCAACGACGCGGGCGAAGTCATACCCGTTGATGGTGTTTTTTTTGTGGATACTTTTCCAAACCAGATCTCGCGAGGCAAAATCATAGCTGGTGCTGCCCGGAACCTCCAGAACGCTGTAGTTTCCTTTTTCCCGCCCCAGTTTTTCGTAGAACTGCGAATGGCGCAAAGAATCCGTCTTTAGCGGAATGGAAAGATACTCGACAATTATGACGGCGCTGATAATGACAAAAACGATTTTTTTTCCCGCTCCATCCCCTAATATCCCTGTATTTTCTCCCGGTTCATCATCATCAATTTTTGATTTTTTATTTTTTATTTTTGATATAACAAACGCGCTTCCCCATCCGGCCAGCATCGAGAGAGCCAGAAGCGAGTACACATAGAGCCGTCCCACGGTGCGAATATTTTCATAAAAAGGAAGATTATCATAGACCAGCATATACGGCAATTCGACCGGCGGTTCCAGTTCTCCCAAATAGTGCAGATGGGGACCCATGGAAAGGATACTGAAGCCGATTGCCACCGCCAGCCAAAACCACTTTTTCGAATCGCGATCCCGAACAAAAGCCAGAAAAGAAAGAACCAGCACGGAAAAACCGGCGTACACCGTGAAATTGGAATCGGCTTGGCGCTGAAAAGCCTCTCGAACCTCCGAAAAGGAATTCGGCCAAAGGCTGTGAAAATAAGGGGGGATCAAAAAGGCCAGCGCGTCGTTTGAGTATTTGACAGCCGATTCGAGCCCGGGATCCAGGAAATTATTCTCGGAGGCGGCGACTTGAAAAAGAGAACGGAACATTATGAAAAACAAAACAGCGAAAATGGCCGAACTCACCAGAACATAAAGCCAAAATTTTCCTTTAATGAAAATTCTCGGCCGGGAGATAAGCTTGTAAACAAGAAAAAATGGAACGAAAAGCAGGGTGAAAGCCAAAAGCTGGTGCTCCGTGAAAGCGATCAATCCCAAAAAAACGGCCGTTAAAACAAAATTCCTAAAACGCAAATTTTCAAAAAACCGGAAAAGATAAAGCGCGAAAAAAGGTAGCCATTCCTGATGCATGATGCCGACATTGGTGCTCAAGGAATTGTGGATATGAAAGGGAGAGAAAGCGAAAATGACTCCGGCAATGAGCGAGGCCGGCTTGTTTTTCGTGAAGTAAAAAGCCAGAAGATACGCCCCGAATCCGGACAAAACAAAAGAGAGAAGGAATAGTATGTTGAACCCGACTATCCGGCCGAAAATGAGCTGAAAGTAGGCGTAGAGCGACACCATATTGAACTCGGAGCGCTGAACAAGTTCGCAGGTTCCCTTGAATATTCCTTTCTCATCAAGAAGATTGGCCCGTTCTCCGGCCACTCCGATGACCTGCATTGTATCCGCTCCAAAACTGGGAACGGACGAGAAAAAATGCCAGGCAAAAGGCCAGGTGAGGATGAGAGTCAGGGCGGTATAGAAGAGAATGATCTTTACTTTTTCGTTTTTGAAAAAAGATAGCATTTATATTCGGGAGTTGGAATTTGGAATTTATTCGAGATTTGAAATTTGAGATTTGAAATTTCAGTCATATCTTCCCCTCCAGTCATTTATCCTTATGCGAAAAAGATCCCAGAGCATTTGCATGGAGTCGCGAACCAGCCGAATATGGGTCGCCGGCGGATTTTCAAGGGATATGGGAAGCTCCTTTATCTTCAATTTATATTTTTTGGCAAGAAAAAGCAACTCCACGTCGAAAGAAAATTTTTTGATTTTCAGCCTCGGGAATATTTTCACCGCGGCGTTCCGTTTCATAACCTTGAATCCGCATTGAGTGTCCTTGATTTGACTCAAGTTGACGATAAGAATGCGAAAAAGCCGGTATGATTTTTCCAAGAATCTTCGATGCCGGCTGACGGGTGAGACAATTTTGGTTCCGGGGACAAATCGGGAAGCGATGGCAATGTCAAAACCCTTGTCCAGCTCCTCGACAAATTTTTCCAGTTCTTCAATCGGGATGCCAAGATCAGCGTCAAGAAACATCACTATATCTTTAGAGCTTGCCATAACCCCGTCGCGAACGGCTCTTCCTTTGCCCTCATTTTCCCCATTATTGACCACCACTACCGGAAAAACTTGGCTGGCTCTTTCCAGTTCGGCGAATGTATTGTCCGTGCTTCCGTCATTTACGGCAATCAGCTCAAAATCGTCAGATATACTCTCAAGATAATTTCTTATCGTGCCTAAATTGCGGTAAATTATAGGGCCTTCGTTATAGCACGGAATAATAACCGAAATACTTTTCTCTTGCATTCGAATATTTTTCAAATATAACTTCAAAAATCTTTTCTTTCATCTCGCAAATCCCTCCAGAAAATCCTCGGCGCCTTGCCGGTTTCGTCTTCCCGGTCTTCTTCTTCGACCTCTTCCTGCGCTTCCTCAACCCGATCAGCCGGCTCCAGAACATAAACTTTAAAGGCTCCGAATTCCCGGGCTTCAGCGGACGAAAACTCACCTTCGGTTTTCTTTTTTATCTTTGGTTCGCGCCTCGCAAGGTTGAAATAGTAGTTGCATGATTGAGATTCCGTTCCCTCGTCACTAAAATCGGAAAGCGACTGCGCTTCAATTCCTCGCTCTGCCAAAAGATACTTCATCGGCGACCTGTATTCCGGAATTGTATCATAGTAGGCTATTTTGCCCGGACAATCGTCTTTCACGAAATCGGCTGTCTTTTCAAGATGCCAGAGAACAATTCCGTCCTTGGCTTTGAGAATAATCGTCCGCCACGGCCTCACGGACCCGGATTGAGCTTCCCGGATTTCGTCAAACCAGAAAAAGGTTCCCAGCATGTTTCCAATGAGAACTATCAAAATCGCCCCAATCACACTGAACCGGAAAAGTTTTTTCTTCTTATTCCAGAAAAAAACGGCCAGAAAACCGATGAAAACGAAGGGCAGGGCCAGAAGCGGCATGAAAAATCTGGGCCGGATTTGATAGGATACCGGAACATAAACCAGAAAATAAACCAAAAACCAGAGCAGCGCGACGAGAAGAAAATTTTTCCTGACCGAGTCCTTCTCTTGCCGCCAGGAGCGAAATCCCATATAGAGAGCCGGAAGCATTGCTCCCAGCCAGGCCAGAGCGCCGGTTCGAAGCTCCGATTTGGAACTGATCCAGCCGGTGAGAATAGTGAACCAGTGCTGTCCCCAGTAGCGGATATTGCGGTTGAATTTTTCCCAAAGCGTGTGGTCCGAGGGCTTCTCGCCGAGAGCCGCGATGAACTGCCTCGTATTTTCCCCGTTTGACGCAATTTCATTCAAAAAGAACGGCAGATACAGAACAAGAACCATGAGGACAAAAAGCAGCGCCTTCTTCCAGTTCAAATATTTTCCAATATTTTTTTTATTGGCAAGAAGAAATATGAACGTGACAATCGGCAGCGTCAAGAAGGAAAGGAAATGGAGCTGGGTGGAAACAGCGAAAGAAAATCCCGCCAGAACGACCCAGCGCGGCTGATACTTGATTTTCGGGTCAAAAACATTGAGAAGGGAAAAGAAGAAAAGGAGATTGAAAAACGGAAGCGAATTTGGATTCCAGGCGAAACGGGAATATTGGATTCCCAGAAAACAGAGCGCGTAGAGGCTCGCCAGAATCATCGACCAGTCCCGGGAAAAATATTTTTTGGCGAAAAGGTAGAAAAGCGGGATGGAAAGAATGCCGAACAGGAGATCGGGATAAGCCAAAACCGCCGGGTGGGAACTTTGAAAGAGCGCGGCTGAAATATATTGGAAATAGTAAAACGCGGGTCCCAGATTGAGGTCCGTTCCTCCCGCTCTCGGGCCGAGAAAAGGCAGCCATCCCGGGCCCTGCTCGAGAGCCTGCCGGATGAGCAGCGCGTCCCGCGACTGGTCCATTTTGAAAAACAGCCAGTCGGAAAAATTATAAACGCGAAGAAATATCGCCAGAGCGATTACAAAAAGAAACAAAATTATTTTCCAGTTTCTTGCGAGATAGTTTTTGATTCGCGAAAAATCCATGATGATGTTGATTCTCGAGCCTGTTTTAGAGCTCCAGATTGATAAAGTTACATTCGTTGTTTTGCGTCAGCGCTTCCGGAGTGAGATACGTCACGCCGCCAATTTGAATTTTCATCTCATGGTGCCAATGTCCGGTGAAAACGTACCGGACGTTTGGCGCCAGCGCGTTGAAAAAGTCATTGTAGAGTTTTTCTTTGCTGTCAGAGTATTTTCCTTCCCGGGAATTGTACCAAAACGGCGGATGGTGCATGGATATCGCGACATTTTTGTCTGTATCCAGCCATTTTTTGAGCCGGGCGATTTGAGAGTCGTCGAGATGCCCCGTGGAAGAGCTGTTTTTTTCACTCGAATTGAGAACAATAAACCGCCAGTTTTCCCGATCGACGAAATAATCATTTTTGGAAAGCAGATTGAAATATTCATTATCGTGATTTCCCTTGGTCCAGAGCGCATCCATCCCCCGCGTCATTCGGCGCAATTGATTGTAATATTTTTTTTCTCCGTCTTCAGTCAGATCCCCGGATACGATCACCAAATCCGGCTTCCATTTTTTGACCTTATTCAGGCAATATCTGAATTTGGCCGGATAAATGGTATTCCCTTCCCTTTTTTCGATTTTCTTTTTTCCGTCAGCGTGGATATCCGACAGAAAAACGACATCAAGAGCCCGGGCCGAGTTCGGGAAAACCAGTATCTGAACCAGAAACAGCAAAAACAATACTTTCTCTAACCGAGCAACCTTCCATCTTTTTCTGATGAGACTCGGGATATTCCAAATTACGCTTCCCCAAGCCTTGAAGATCGTGAGCGCCACTTGGCTCTTGCCGTAACCTTTAGTAAATTCCGATTCCCGTTTCTTTTTTCGGAATATATTCAAAACAAGTTGCCCATAGCCTAAAAAACGCCAGAAAAGAGTTTTCAACAATCTCCCTGCCGGATAATTTTTGATGACAGTGAAAAAATAATTTCTATGGAGATAATAAGCCTTCATAATCGACGCTTTTCCGGCCGTTCCGCTGTGAACGTGATGGACCAGAGCGTGCGGGCAGTAGTAGGACGCGAATCCTGCCGACTTGATTCTCCAAGCCAGATCCACGTCTTCGTAGAAAGCGAAATGGCTGTTATCGAAGTATTCCCCTTTTTGATATCGCGTTTTGAGAAGCGCTTCCCGCGTGAACAAGCTGGCCGTTCCGTTGGCGCCGAATATTTTCATTTCCTGGTTGTATTCTTTTTCGTCCCGGCCGTATCCCCTGTTGCGGGCTGTTCCGTCCCGTGCGATATAGATTCCCGCGCAGTCGATTTTTTCCGGCTCGAAAAAATTGACGATTTTCGGCTGGACGGAGCCGGCGTCCGCGTGCTTCTCGGCACAGCCCGCCAGCTCTTCGATATATTTTTCATCCAGCTTGGTATCGTTGTTGAGGACAATTACGAATTTGATATTCTCGTCTTCAAGCGCTTTTTCCATCCCCGTATTGTACCCAAAACAAAATCCGGTGTTTTTTTCAAGTTCGATTATTTCCGTTCCGGGATAATTTTTCCGGACAAATTCAACAGAATTATCGGAGGATCCGTTGTCAACAAAAATAATTCGGAAATTTTTGTACGTCTGGCTCCGAAGCGAATCAAAACAATCCTTCAGATATCTATAACCATTCCAATTGACGATAACTATCGCAGTGTCGATCATTGTAATTAAATAATTTTGAATTTTGCCTTGTCATTTTGAATTTTGATTTTTGCATTTTGGCTTTAAATAATCATAATATTCGTTGTTTCGGCTGTTTTTTGTCGAATACTCCCGCAATGCTTTCTCCCTGGCTCGTTTTCCCATATCTTGGCGAAGTTGTTTATCGAGTATCAATTTTTCCAATTTCAAGAACCATTCGTCGGAACTGCCGGCTAAAAATCCGTCGACGCCGTCTTTGACGGCTTCGCTGTATGTTCCGGTGGCCGCCGCGACCGTCGGCACTTCCACTGCGCCGGCTTCGAAAAATTTGAGTTCCGATCGGGCTTCGCAGAAGGGATTGCCTGTTTCAAGCGGGACAATGTTTATGTCCGCCCGGCTGATATTTTCAAAATGCTCCTTTCGGGAAGCAAAAGGGGATTTTTGGACCCTATTCTTGTATCTTGAAAATTCATCGCCGATCTTTAGCGGTCCATGGAGTCGCAATTCGACTTCGGGATATTTTTCCAAAAGGCGGACAAGTACATTTTCAATTGTGGCAAAATCTTTGTCGTGGCTCTTTGTCCCGCTGAAATAGGCAATTTTTATTTTTCCGTCCCCCGTCCCCCTGTCTTCTTCGGCCAAAATTTTTTCAGCGGTTTCCAAATCCCAGTCAGATAATCTATTCCTTGAAAGAAATACAGTTTTCCCCTCTTCCCTTAATTTATCAGCGAGAAATGAAGTTGACGTCACCGCCGTTTTTACATACGGATCCCGCAGAATCTCTCCGCCCAGCCCGTTTTCATAAAGCGGCCGCTCGAGCGCGTTGATATGCCGGAAAAAATCCATATGCTTCAAATATTTCGGGTCATAGACAAGATCATCGATTTCGAAAATAATTTCCCGCTTTTTCTTTTTTAGCTCTTCGATCACCTTGGCAACCGTTTTTGTATAGAGATTTTTCTGGAAAATGAAAATCCGGAACCGGTCGACGTAGCGGTTTAAAAACGGATTGTCCTGCACCGTTATCGAACACTTGAAGCCGTGCTTTCCCAGCTCCTCGGCCTGATTGTGAGATCGGAAACGGGCGCTGTCTCCTATTCCGCTGGAGATGAACAAAATATCCCCGGAACCAACAAATCGAAAGAGTTGAAAAAAAGAAACCACCGCCCGCTTCCCGCCGCGAACCAGCCCGTCCTGCTTCATGGCGTTCAGTACTTTACCAAATTTTATGAGAAGAGATTTCATTTCTTCGTTATTTTTTCAAATGGATTTTTCATATCAAACGTAATCTTGGGAACCTTGTTGTTGAAATAGTATTCCGGTATGTTGTATTTTCGATGATATAAATGCCCTATTGCGCAGAACAACGCATCATTCCAATTGAAACCCAGTTTCTCTGACACTTTTCTTACTTCCCTTTCGTTTTTCCCCTCCACTTCGACGAACGGCTCCAGAAACGGCCATTCGTCGATGGTTATTTCAACTTCACTCATTGACCATATTTCTCTTCTCGTTTCCTGATATGATTTTTTCCGACAGCCTATCCTTTTGAAAAATTCAATTGTGTCGTCGAAATTGCCGACATCGATTTCTAGTTCCTTCTGATCTTTAATTTTTCCAGAGTTAACGACCTTCAAAGTCTGCGTAACTCTTTTCCCGTCATCTCTGGCTCTTATCCAGGAATTGAATCCATTTTTTCTTCCCGGAATGGAAAATGTGCACCTCCTGCTCAAATATTCTTTCCGCGCCAACTTCGCGCCGGCTTTTTTCAGCTGCTTTCGCATTTCATCCTTGTCTATATTCTCAAACGTCGCTTCGTATTCGATATTCATGAGTTATCTTTATTTTTTCTCTTTCGAAAATATTTCTTCTTAGCTTTTTGAATTTCATCTTTCTCCTCCAGTAAAATTCCCTTGTGGAGCTTTATCAGAAGAGGAACCGCGCCGCAGTCTTTGCATCTTCCCCAACCGCATCTTCCTCCGTTCTCCCTGGAGAGCATCTGGCAAAGTTCCATTTCCCGGTCAAATACCTTTTTACTGATCACATTCTTTTTCAATCCCGTTTTGCACGAAATATTTTTTTTCTTCATTATTTACGCCCACACCAGTAAACTGGTATACTGGTGTGGAATTATTTTGTTAGAGATTGGAAGATTCCAAACAGTTTCCGCGTTTCTTTTTCTTCCGAATGATTATTCAGCCCATAGTCAGTTTGCTTCGGCTGGTCAAGGTTTTGGAGCGCGGCTCCCAGATCAGAAAAATCTTTCATGTACAAACCCTTTTCACCCAATCGCACCCGGTTGAAATCGTTGTCGAAACAAATTATCGGAAGCCCGGCCGCCATCAGATTCATCAGTTTTCCGCTCGATTCAGTGCTGTCTCGCTTCGGCTCCACGGCCGCGTCGGCGAGAGCCAGATAAGCCGGCAGGGAAAAATATCCCACCCTTCCCAAAAAGCGCACCGAATCTCCGAGATCATTTTCTTCAACAAATTTTTTATATTTTTCTTCGTCATTTCCATATCCCCCGATAAGCAGTTTCCAATCACCATTTTGGGTCAAGGCTTCCTTGAAAGCCTTCAATAGCTCCCCCACTCCCTTATTGTCGCTCAAGCCTCCGATATAAACAAGTGTTTTGCTCTCTCTTTTCCAGTTCCTTATTTTTTCGAATTCGTCATCCGGAAGCGGAGGGGCATTCCGGAACAAATCGAGATCAATGCCATCCCGGATTATGGAAATTGCCTTTTTATCGCGAACCAGTTTTTCCATATACGGCTGAAGATTCTCTCCGCTCAAGACCAGCCAGTCGGAGCGGTTGATGAGCCTCTTGGAAAGCCAGACAAATATTTTCCGGGCAATGATATTTTGACGGTTATAATTCCGGAACTCCTCGTCCAAAAAACCCTGAAGATCAATCACAATCGGTATCCGCCGGTATGCCGGGATTTTGGCCAAATATCCCACTCCCAAGCCTTCATAAAGATGGGCATGGATGACATCCGGCTGAAATTTCCGGATAATTTTCCGGCATAAAAAAATCAATTTGATATCCAGCCAAAATTTACCCCACGAAAATCCGGGAGCGGTTCTTCTGTACCAACTAACCTGTGAGAGCCGCTCGACATCAAGATTTTCAATATCCTTTCCGCCAAAATAGGAACAAATTTTCACTTTTGCTCCCAGTTTCCCAAGATACTTGGCCTTGTTGTACACCCTTATATGACAGCCTCGGTCGGAAAAAAAAGGCGTCGCGGCAATGGTCAGTATTTTCATTTTCTTTTCGGTGCGTTCATCTTCTCTCCCTTCCGCCGATGGTTCTTCCGAAAAAACATACTTTTTCCTCATGAAAAAATTCCAGTTGAGCACGACCGCGACCGCCACCGCTTTGGCGAACATGACGTAGATTCCCAGCCTGTCGACCAAAAACCAGAGTATAACTTCCGTCCAAATCAGACCCCCGATGCCCACCAGCGCGAACAAAGGATACTCCCGGTGAATCTTTCCACTGCTCTTGAAGACCAGAATCGTGTTGAGGGTATAATTCACGGTCATGCCGGTGATGAAAGCAAACGCGGCCGCTACGAGATAGTTCACAGCAAAAAAGTGCGTCAGAACGAAAAGTATTGTCACGTCTGTCACTGTGGCCGTCCCTCCGCATATCAGGTATCGAAAAAACTGGAGAATCCCTTTGCTGATTTCGCGCCCCGCTATTCGCTCAATGGCATTGTCAATGAAATCCTTCATATTAAAAAGCTAGTTTCTGTCCAAAAATTGAGACGCCTTGAAAATTTTCACAAAATTATTCGGATTGTTGCTGATTATGTCTTTGTATGTATAATCCTGGCTAGCGTAAATTTCTTCAAAGTCTACGACATCATCAATGTCGCTGGACATCTTTAGGCTTCTTGACCGCCGGTCGGTGGAAACGACAAAATAGGCTATTTGGTTTTCCTCGAAAGTTTTTTTCTTGAAATCAATGAAGCATTTTCCCACAAATCTTTCGCAAACCGCTCCTTTGTCCGACCAGATTTTCATCTCCTCGGCACCCGGTATGTTGTTCAGGAAATAAGCCGCCTCGATGCTTCCTTCTCCCATTCCCTTCAAGTTGACCAGAAAATCATCGGGCAGAATTTCAGAAGCGTAAGCCAGAAAATGGGGCCGCGCCCAGAACAGGCTCCCTAAAAGAACAATTATCACCGCCAAATAAGCTGCCGGAAGAGCAATGTACTTCCTGACCTTGTCAATATCGAGGAATTGAGAAATCCCGATTGCCGCGGCGACAAACGCAAGCGGATAAACCATTATTTGATATCTCACGGTCGTGATGACGTCATTCACCGCCGAGCCGAGATAAAAAATAAACATAAAAACCAAGACATAGAATATCGTCATCTTCTCCCGTCCGACTTCTTTTCTGTTCAATAAACCGGCGACTGCGAAGAGAAGAGACAAGAGAACCAGTGGCGATATGCTGAACAAAAGGCTGTAGAGATCGGCCAGAATCGCTCTCGGGAATGTCTTCAATATGCTCTCGTCTCCGATTCCTTTGGGTGATGCAATATTTCCTTGAATATCATAGACATCGATCGGCGTAAAAACGTGCAAAAAAATGATGAGGCTCAAAAAAAGAAACAAAACCGCGATCGAACGCGTCAGTACTATTTTATATTTCGCCAAATAATCAAAGAGAGCAGTCGAGAATCCGGCTTTGAGAGCCAGAATATCAACAGCGAGAAGACCAATCACCCCGGCAAAGAGGGGCAAAGCCGCTTCAAACACATCGTTTTGAACAGTTGCCTTTGTCAGCTCCGAAAAATCTTCCCAGGCTGCCGGAAAAAAAACGAAGGCGGTTGCCATGGCAGTGCTGAAAAGAATGGCGTAATTGAAAAGCGCTTTCTTCATGTACTCTCCAACCGGAATCTTTCGGGCAAGAAAAATATATTCCAAAAGAAAAATCAAAAAGAAATACACGAAAAGGATGTTGGCCACGTATTTCGTGATGACGGAGAGTCCCAGAAAAAAACCGGAGAGGACCAAATATTTCCGCTCGTTTTTTTTGAAAAACACGAAAAGGGAAAGTGTCGAAAGGCCGGTCAGGATCCACAAAATTGAGTCGGAATTGATGATGAGCGAAATTCCAAAAAGAATCGGCGAAAGACCGATGAAAATAAGAGAAAAACGCGCCGTGATCTTTCCGAGGAGTTTCTTGATCAGCCAGTAGAAAAGCGGAAGAACGGCCAGCGTGAAAAGAAAAACCGGAAGACGCAGATAAAAATAGATATCCCCGATCCGCTGTACTTGTTCCGGAGTTTTTGGTTCGTAGCGCAAACTCTCGTAGTTTCCCGGATCCTCGCCGATCGCGGGAAGGCCCGCTCCGGAAATGATAGCCAGCGGCACGCCGGGCTTGTCGCAAATGTCCGTTCTTTCCCACTTTCCTTCTCTCACGGCGTCCCAAAAGTCGGGAACCCGGTCATACGACCAGTACGGCTCGTCCACGCCGGAAAAATGCTGGAGCCGCGGCAATCCGAAATAGAGACTTGACGCGACGATGACCAAGAGGATTGATATTGTAATGATTCTTTCTTTCATTAATGCAAAAGGCAAATCTCAAAATGAAAAATGACAATGTAAATTGTCAAAATTTTCTTTTCCCTTTTAGTGTTATTATCCCGGAAGCAATAACATTTGATATTTCAACTAATTCTTTTGATAACCATTCTATCTCTTCCTGATCACCTTTTTTCAAGTCTCTGGGCAGTGTCAACCATACTTTTGATTCATTTGCCGATTTCAGAGAATGCGTGAAGAAATTAATAAAATCCTTACGGGAGCTCGCTGAATTCGCTTCTATATAATTTGATAATATACTTGTCCCGCTTCTTATCAATTGTTTCCCAATTACATGGCAAGTCGTATCTTTAGGGAGTTTATCGATAAACTTTATTAGCCGTAAAACAAAATTATATAATCTCTTTTTAAATTCATTTTTAAATTTTTCCCTGTCATTTTGCATTTTGATTTTTGCATTTTCAATTCTCAAAGATATCCTTTATCTTATAGTTCATCCTCCCCTGCGCCTTGTAGTAGTTTTTGACGGAGATGTCGGCCAAGAGCCCGAAAACGAAAAGCTGGACGCCCATCAGGACCATGAAGACTGCCACCAAAGGCCAGATCCTCTCCGCCAGCTTGAAGTCGAAGAAAACGCGGGCGATAGCCAACCCCGTTCCCAGTATCATCCCGCCAGCAAAAACCGCCAATCCGCCCGCTCCGAAAAGATGCAAAGGCCGGTTGGCGTATTTTTTCCAGAACCAGACCGAGATCATATCCACAAAGCCCTTTATTCCTCTTCTCCAGTTGTATTTGGTGACGCCGTGTTTTCTCGGATGGTGGCTCACGACAACTTCCGCGATTTTGAAGCCCTGCACTTTGAGGGTGGCCGGAATGAAGCGGTGCATTTCGCCGAACAAATCGACGTCTTCGAAGCATTCCCGCCGATAGGCTTTGAGAGAGCATCCGGAATCGTGGATTCCGTCGTCAATCAGAATCTTGCGCAGCAGATTGGCCGTTCGCGAAAAAACTTTTTTCATCGGCGGATCCTTCCGGTTTTTGCGCCAGCCGGAAACAACGTCGTAGCCCTCGTCGATCTTTTGAAGCAGCAGTCCTATGTCAGCCGGATCATTTTGGAGGTCGCCGTCCATGGTGACGATTATATCCCCGCTGGAATTTTTTATGCCCGCGTCAAAAGCGGCGGTTTGCCCGAAATTTTTCCGGAAGGTCACCAGTTTGAGAGGATTGAGCCGTCGGCAAATTTCATTGGTCCGGTCGTTGCTTCCGTCATCGACGAAAGCAATTTCAAAAGACTTGCCCAGTTTCCGGCAAGCATCCAAAATTCGCTCGTGTAGCTCCTCCACGTTTCCCTCTTCGTTATAGACCGGAACAACCACGGATATTTCCTTTTTTTGAGGCGAATTTGAACTGGCAATTTCCATGTTTTTATGGTAGTCTAAAAAGAGATTCTTGGCAAAAAAATAGGCATATTTCCTTATTTTCTTTATGACTCTTACCGAAAAATTATACCTGAAAACAAGCTATCTGTCCATTCTTGCGGCGGTTGCCGCAATCGCGGTGAGTTTCACGACCTGCTACTTCGCTGCTCCGACCGTTTTCGGCGGCCGCGATCAGGGCGCTCTCGCCGCGGCAGCTATCAACCTTGCAGAGCAAAAATCTTTCGCTTTCGAAACAACCGCTTCACAGGATCTTTTTCGAAAATACGGGCCGGGAGAAGCCCTCAACTATCCCGGCTTCAATTATACCGAAAACGGCAATCTGACAACCCGTTTCCCAAAACTGTACGTAATCTGCCTCGCGATTTTGTATTCGCTTTTCGGGCTCGCCGGCCTTCAGTTCGCGAATTTCCTGCCGCTCGCGGCTTTTCTTGTTTTTTTCTGGCTCGCTTCGCGCCAATTCTGGAGTGAACGGATTTCTTTCTTTGGGTTTCTTATCGCCGCGACTTTCTTTCCTTTTCTCTGGTTCGCGAAATACACCCTGACGGAAATATTCATGCTCGGTTTGCTTTGGTCGGGCTTGTATTTCCTTTTACGGTTTGCAAAAAATGCCGATTCCAAGAAACAGTCAAGAAATATGATCTTGTCCCTCACCCTGTTCGGCCTCTCAACTCTCGCCCGCATTGAAGGGATCGCCTTTTTTGTTCTGGCGGCTCTGATAATCTGGTATTTTCAACGGAAAAATAAAATTATACCCCGCCGAAAATTCCGAAATATCGTTTTTGCCGTCATGATCGCCACTCTCGTTTTTTATTTCTGGCTCAATTCGTCTGTTCTCTTCGACAGCCTCAAGAATATCGCCAAGCTTTTTCTTCCCCAATTTGAAAAAGAATCAACACCTTCCTCCAATCTTTACCTTTATCTCTTTTCTCTTTTTGTCGCTTATCAATTCATTGTCTATGTTGTCCTGGGCCTTTTCGGGATTTTTGCCATGCTCAAACGGTACGGCTGGCGACCCAATGGGAAAAATCTGCCCCTCCTTATCCTTTTCCCGTCTCTGATTTACTTAATAACCCCAATTATAACCCTCGACGACCCGTGGCTTTTCCGCCGGTTTACTTTCGCCGTCTTTCCGCTTCTTCTTTTTTATTCGATATTTCTCATCGCGAAATACGTCCGCCACCCGGTTGTCCAAAAAATTATTTTTGTCCTTCT
>CAZFIH010000017.1:0-16349 GCA_964519445.1 uncultured Bdellovibrionales bacterium
AAATTGATAAATTCTTATCAGTAATATGTGTTAATTATGTTCGTGGACTTGAACATATTATCCCTAAAGCAAGAAACTTGCATGCTTTTGAAAGCGGATATATAATAAAAGCGTAGAAAACAAAAATAAAAAGCAGCCAGCCGGATTAGGGGGATTTTTGTTTGAAGAACTTTCTGCCGCTTACGGTTGGTTGCGGTTTCAACGATGACAAAAAAGAAAAACGACAAAAAAGAAGACGATCAAAAGCTCCAGAAAATCGCGGCTATCAAGGAAATGATAGCCAATGCTGAACGTACCATCGCGTCCGCCCGCGCCATGCTGGTTCAAATCGAAGGAAAGCCGTCCCGGTCAGCCGCCGCTTTGAAAGCTTCATCGGACGACGGAGAAATCGTGGAAGGAGTTTTTGACGGACAGGTCATGATTGGAACCGACGGAAAGCAGTATCCGGTTCCGGCCAATTACGCTTCCAAATCCAAATTGGTCGAAGGGGATATGCTCAAGCTTACTATTACTCCGGACGGTTCTTTTGTTTATAAGCAAATTGGCCCGGTGGAGCGAAAAAGGCTCATTGGAATAGTCAGCCAGGACGATCTTGGGAATTTCGTTGTTATTGCCGACGGCAAAGCCTACCGGGTGCTTTTGGCATCCGTCACCTACTTCAAGGCCGAAGCCGGCGACGAAGTCACTTTGGTCGTTCCCCGCGACAGCGAAACAGTCTGGGGCGCTATTGAAAACCTCGTCAAAAAGGGAGCCGCCGGGAATGCTATGGCAATCGAGGGCGAGGAAAAAAACGACGCAGATGGGGAGGACAATGAAGAAAAAATGGTTAAGGATACCAGCGATTACATTGGAAAGGACGGAAAATTGGAAAGTGATTTCGTGAATGAATGGATGCCGGAACAGGAATAAGCGCCGGAAGAAGCAGTTAGGCCATCGACGCAATCTCAACAATTGAGCGTATTTTCACGAAAATATAAAGCTGGAAATTGAACTCATCGCGTTGGCGGGGTTCCGCCGATGTGGTATGGCTCGTAAAGAAAAAAACTAAAAAATAAAAAACAAACATGCAATGTAGCACGTATATGGCAATTGCCTGCAAGCGATATCCTATCCTGCCCCAGTTCATAAAGTTCTGCATGATCGGCTTTATGAATTTTTTTATTGATCTGGGAGTTCTCAATCTTTTGATGTTCGCGAGCGGCCGAAGCGCCGGGGTTCACTATACTGTCTTTAAGGCATTTTCTTTTCTCGTCGCCGTGACTTTCAGCTACTTTTTTAACAAATACTGGGCCTTTCGGGACAAAAAGCGTACTCACCAGGCTCGACAATTTTCTCAATTTCTCTTCGTCAGCATAATAGGAATGATCATTAACGTCACCACGGCCACCGCGGTCGTTAACATAGTCGCCCCCAGAATCACGTTTATAACTCTTGCTGGAAAAGTATGGGGGAACCTCGGCGCTGTCGCCGGCGCCGCGATCGGACTCATCTGGAATTTCATTGGATACAAGTTTTGGGTTTTCAAGAAATAGCCTTCTCATCTCGCTCTTTGCGAAAGGGATAATGCGAGAAGGGGTCAAAAAAGCGCTCGGCGCTTTTTTATATTTGATTTACCTCATTCAATTAACTATAATTCCTGTGTATGAGCACCACTCTCTACCGCAAATACCGACCGCAAGCTTTTTTCGAAGTCGTTGGCCAAAAGCATGTCGTTCAAACCCTCAAAAACGCCATCAAATCCGGCCGGATTGGCCAGGCTTATCTTTTTGCCGGCCCCAGAGGAACCGGAAAAACTTCTATTGCCCGAATCCTTGCCAAAACAATTAACTGCTCCCGCTTAAAAAGCGGCGAGCCGTGTCTCAAATGCGAATCGTGCCAAAATATCGTTGACAACCGCTCTCTCGACATCATTGAAATTGACGCCGCTTCCAACACGGGCGTGGATAACATCCGCGAGCTCCGAGAAACAGTGAAACTGCCTCCTTCGGCTTTGAAATATAAAGCCTATATCATCGACGAAGTTCATATGCTTTCCGGGGGGGCTTTCAACGCTCTTCTCAAAACTCTCGAGGAACCGCCTGCTCACGTCGTTTTCATTCTGGCCACGACCGAAGTTCACAAAATCCCGGAAACAATTCTTTCCCGTGTCCAAAGGTTTGATTTTACCAGACTCACAATTGAACAAATAATCAAACGGCTTGGTGAAATCGCCAAGCTTGAAAAAGTAAAAATCGAGCCCGGTGCTCTTGAGATAATCGCCTTGCATTCCGAAGGCGGAATGCGGAACGCGGAAAGTCTCTTGGGGCAGATTATCGCTTTGGAAGACCAAAACATCACCGCCAAAGAAGTCGAGTTTATCCTCGGAACCGCGTCTGAAAAAGAAATGGTATCCTTTTCCGGTTCATTGATCGAAAAAGACATCGCCGAAGTTTTTTTGAAAATCGGCGCGTTGCGCGAATCGGGAGTCGATTTCCGCAATTTCGGCAAGTCGCTCCTCAACTACCTGCGCCAAATTCTGGTCATAAAAATAAATCCGGATCTGGGGAAGAAAATATCCTATGAAATGACTAAAGAAAGGCTGGCAGAGATAAAAAAGCACGCCCAAAACATCGAAATGGACGATCTCATCGGACTCATCGAATCATTGCAGGAAAATATGGAGAAATTCAAATCTTCTCCCATTCCTCATCTTTTTTTGGAAATCAGTGCCGCCAATTTCAGGCTCGGCTCTCACGTAAAGACACCTAAAAATGAGATATTGGATCCTAAACTCGCAGAAACAGCCCCCAAAAACAAGGACCAAAAGGAGAATACAAAATCCGAAGATTCCGAGATTAAAAACAATCCAATCAAAACAAAAAATAATAGCTCCTCATCCGACCTCGACCTCGTCATATCCAACTGGCCGGAAATCATCGAATCTCTCAAAAGCTACAATCATTCCCTGTCTTCCGTACTCAAAATGTGCCGCCCGGCACTTATCGAGGGAAAGTACCTGATTCTATGCACCAAATACGCTTTCTATAACGACAAAATCGCCGAAGCCCAAAACCGGTTGACAATTGAAAAAGCGATTGATAAGATATCCGGCGTCAATTTGAGAGTGAAAGCCCTCACCGAAAAGGATTTCAAAAAGCGGTACGGGGACGCAAAGCGGGACAAAAGCATCCTTCAGGAAGCGATGGAAATTTTCGGCGGGAAAGTTGTGAAAGAATAGCTGCCCGGTAGTCCCGATGGTATCGGAATAAGGCACCCCGACTTGTCGGGAAATGCGCAGGTTTAAATGTATTACATTTGCATTATAGAAAATCAAAAGGAAAGATTTTGCATTGGACAGACAAACAATCTGAACAATAGATTATTGAGGCATAATTTAAATAAAGTCAGATCAACTAGAAATCGGGGTCCATGGTAATTGGCCTACTGCAGAGAGTTTGAAAGCCGATCGTCAGCTATGGAATGCGAAAAGTATTTGAAATCTCTGAAAAATAAAAGATATATAAAAGAGAAAATTATTGAAGGAAAAATTTCAGACAAAGCTGGGGAGTAGCCAAGCGGTAAGGCAACGGACTTTGGCTCCGTGATTCGGGGGTTCGAATCCCTCCTCCCCAGCTTTGTCTGAAATATGGACAGTTCCGATGGAATCGGGCTTAATCCAGGTTCGAATCCCCGTCCCCGAGCCAAATATGGTCAGCGGCCGGTGCCTGTCCGCCTCCGCCAAAGGCGGATAAATCTGGCAGAAGAGCCGCCATTTGGGTTTTTACCCGCCTTATTTTCACGAAGCGAATTTTGGCGGGCGAACCCTGCCCGGGCAAAATACGCTATAATTTCGACATGAAAACAAAAAACAACTCCTCTGGTTATACTATCGTAATACTTCTCGTCTCGATTCTTATCGTCGCCCTGCTTTCTATTTACGCCGTCAACAAGATATACTTCAAGAGGTCAGAACAACTAAAGGAAGAACTGCCCAACGGACCAATCCAAAATCCTCCCACTCTTGAAAACGCGCAAAACCAAGTTGACGAAGTCCAAGGGCAAATGAAAGACCTCCAGAACCAGCAGCAAGAGAGAATGGATAAACTAATGGAAAATAAATAACTAAAATTTTATGGACCCGGAAACAAAAGCAAAATTGGAAATTCTTGAGCAAAAGATTGACCAGATTTACGCTTCCGCGGAAAAAACGAGGAAATATTTTCTTTGGACGCTCATAATCACCGTTGTCATGATTATCCTTCCCGTCATCGCCCTTGCCATCGTCATACCGATTTTCGTGAATACGCTTTCTTCGAGTCTGGGGATATAGAAACACAAAAAAAACCGACATCTTTAATTAGAATCGGTTTTTTTTATTTTCATTATATAGAATGAAAATTTCTACACTTGATAATTCGGAGATTCCTTGGTGATAGTCACGTCATGAACGTGGCTTTCTTTGAGTCCCGCCCCTGAAATTCGCACAAATCGGGCTTTTTCCTGCAACTCACGTATGTTCCCCGCCCCGCAATATCCCATACCGGATCGCAAACCGCCGACCAGCTGATGGACGCTCTGCGAAAGCGGGCCTTTGTAAGGAACTCGGCCTTCGATACCTTCCGGAACCAGTTTTGAGGCATCAACTTTCCCTTGCCCGTAGCGATCCGCTGATCCATCAATCATGGCCCCGAGAGATCCCATTCCGCGATAGAGTTTGTAGTTTCTTCCATGATAAAGAATCGTTTCTCCGGGCGATTCGTCCGTTCCGGCGAAAAGACTTCCGATCATCACCGCGTCCGCCCCGGCCGCAACGGCTTTCACGATATCTCCGGAAAATTTGATGCCTCCGTCCGCAATCACCGGAATTTTGTATTTTTTGGCTACGCGCACTACTTCAAAAATTGCCGTGACTTGAGGCATACCAGATCCCGAAACAACTCGCGTGGTGCAGATGGAACCCGGTCCGACGCCTACCTTGAGCGCGTCCGCCCCGGCCTTAATGAGATCCTCAGCTGCTTCCCCGGTGACAATATTTCCGGCAATGACAGGGATATTGAAATTCTTTTTTATTTCCCGAAGTGTTTCCAGCACCGCTCCCGAATGACCATGCGCCCGGTCAATTGAAATGAGGTCCGCTCCGGCTTTTGCCAGATGGTCCGCTCTCTCGAGAACATTGGAGCCGGTTCCGACCGCCGCTCCGACCCGCAGTCTTCCCAAACTGTCTTTGGCGGCATTCGGGTATTTTCGTCTTTTTTCGATGTCTTTTATGGTTATGAGTCCCTTCAAGATAGACTGCTTGTTCACAATTGGAAGTTTTTCAATTTTGTATTTGTGAAGAGCTTTTTTAGCCTGCTCCAGAGTTGTTTTTTCTGGCCCCGTAATTAGATTTTTACTGGTCATAACGCTTCGCACCAGCTTGTGGTTGTTGGTTTCAAAGCGCAAGTCCCGGTTGGTGATGATTCCAATGAGCTTGTTTCTGCGGTCCACGACGGGAATGCCCGAAATGCGGTAGTGCTCCATCAGTTTTTTCACTTCGCCGATTGTGGCGCTCGGTCCAACCGTCACAGGGTCGATAATCATTCCGCTTTCCGATTTTTTCACTTTTTCCACTTCTTCGGCTTGCTGTTTGACGGTGAGATTGCGGTGGATGATTCCCAAACCGCCTTCTTGAGCCATCGCGATAGCTAGTTTGGCTTCCGTGACCGTGTCCATCGCGGCGGAAAGAACCGGGATATTTAGCTTTATTTTTCTGGTCACTCGAGTATTCACGTCGACAGTCCTTGCCGAAACCTCCGATTTTTGGGGAACCAGCAGAACATCGTCGAATGTGAGCCCTGTCTGGATATTTTTTTCGTCTTTCATCTTGTTTTAAAAAAAATTAGAAAAAAAACTAAGCCCCGAGAGGCTCTTTATTCTCTTTTATGAATTTTACTACATTTTGGAAAATCGTGTCAAAAACTTCCCAAATTCCATTGTTTCGGCTAGAATGACGACATAAGCAAATATTAAACTATTCATTATGGAAAACAAACGTTCTCATTCCGACAGCGATGAAAAAGATGGCGGATGCGGGGGTTGTCCTCCGGACTGCGATTGTTAAGTTAAGCATAGGGAAATACCGACCCTGTTTGAAAAACAAGGCTGAATTTTAGGAAACTCATGAAGGAAAAAACCAAAAATCCGACCAAGAGGACAACCCTCTGCCTCGTATATGACCATCCGAAAATTCTTCTGGGTTTCAAAAAAAGAGATTTTGGAAGAGGGCGCTGGAATGGCTATGGAGGGAAATTGGAAGCCGGCGAGACGCTCGAAGAAAATGTTATTCGGGAAATGCGGGAAGAATGCGGCCTGACGCCCACGAAATTTCGACAACTCGGCCGATTGATTTTTGAATTTCTTCACGACGGCGAAATCATCGAAGTCAACGTGTTTGAGGTGACGGCGTATGAAGGAGAGCCTGTTGAAACCGAAGAAATGAAACCGAAATGGTTCGACGTAAAAAAAATACCCTGGAAACAAATGTGGCCGGATGATGAGCATTGGTACGATCTTTTTCTCGCCGGCAAAAAATTCGAGGGGCATTTCCTTTTCAAAGACCATGATAGGATTATTAGACACGAAGTTCGGGAAATAGTAGAATAAAGATACTGGAAGGAGGTGAAGTATATGATGAAAAAAATGAGCGCTTTGGATTGGATCGCGGTTATTCTCGTAATAGTCGGGGGGCTGAATTGGGGTCTGGTTGGCCTGTTCAATTTTGACCTCGTGGCAACGATATTCGGCGATATGTCGGCGATATCAAGAGTCGTCTATGTTCTCGTGGGATTGGCAGCTCTCTACATGATCTTCATGAAAGCGACGATGGGCTCGGAAAAAACTGAATAATAAATATTTTGAATGAAATTCAATCTTTTTTCGCCACATAATAATTTGGCTGTTGTTTTGTCGCCGAAATCTTCCGGGTCGATGAAAATCGTTAAGGATAGAAAAGCCTGGAAGAATAATAAAAAAAATAGAGACAGATATTTGTCGGAAATCGGGATCAATCCCGCTTTTTTGGTTTCCGCTGATCTAGCTCACGGAAAAGAAGTAAAAATCGTGGATCGCGCCGAAAGAGGAAAAATTATTCCCAATGTTGACGGATTACTCACGGGCAAAAAAAATATATATCTTTCCGTCACTACAGCCGACTGCTTGCCGGTTTTTTTGTTTGATCCTAAAAGAAAAATTGTTGGGATAGTCCATGCCGGCTGGCGAAGTCTTGAAGAAAATATTTTGAAAAACGCGATCTTGAAAATGCAAAACGAATTTCACTCCGTTCCGGATAATATACTGATCGGCATCGGCCCGTCCATCTGCCGAAAACATTACGAAGTCGGCCCGAAAGTAGCCAAGAAGTTTAAGAGATACCCTGAAGCAACAAAAAAAGAAAAAAGTGGAAAACTTTTTTTTGACTTAAGAAAAACTGCTGCTGGTCAGCTTTCGGATCTCGGAATAAATAAGAAAAATATAGAAATCAGTCCTGAATGCACCTTTGAGGATTCTCACAAATATTTCTCCGACCGGCGCGACCGCCAAGGAAAAAAACAAGAAATAAGGGCTATGATGGCCATAATCGGAATGAAGAAATAATTATTTTTCCAAGTAGACAGTCCTGGTAGGAAAGGCCATGGAAATTCCTTCCTCGTCGAAGGATTTTTTTATTTTCAAGTGAATCTCTTGATTGACATTCATAAATTCGTTGTAGTCCCCCGTCAATACGTAATATACATTCTCGAAAAGAAGAGCTGAATCACCAAATTCATGAAAGTTGGAACGGTCGAATTCCGCTGAATCAACCTTTTCGACAATATTTCTAACGATACCCGGTATTCTTTCCAGTTTTTCGTGATGCGTGTCATAAGTCACTCCAAATGAGAACAAAACCCGGCGCTTTTCCATTTTTTTGTAGTTGTGGATTCTCGAGGAAGTCAGCTCTGCGTTGGAAAGCACTGTTTCCTCGCCCTGCAACGACTGAAGACGCGTGGTTTTGATGCCGATTTTTTTCACTTCCCCCATGTCGTCGCCAACAACGATAAAATCCCCCACCTGAAACGGCTTGTCGAAATGAATGGCGAACGAACTGAAAAGATCTCCCAGTATATTCTGAAGCGCCAGAGCGACGGCCACGCCACCGATGCCCAGTCCGGCGATAAGCGAAGTGACATTGATACCCAAATTTGACAAAATCAGCAAAATCCCCAGAACCCACAGAACACCCTTGGAAATCTTGGAAATCAGCTTTGCCACGGAACGGGAACTCTTATCTTTAATTTTTTCAGTGACGATGAACTCGATGAGTATCTGAACGGCAATGATAACCTGATAAACGACGTAAATAATCAGCACCGAATCAACAATTTTTCCGGCGATTTCATTCAAATTCAGGGTTCGGACGGCTATCCAGAACGCGAGAAAAAAATAGAAAGGGGGTTTTATGGAGCGGAAAATGTCAATCAAGGTATTGTCGATTTCGGTTTTCGTTTTGTCCGCCAGCTTTTCAAGCCGGAACAAAATGACCCATTGAATAAGCTTGAAAACCACGAGCAGGACCGACAGCAGTCCCAATGCCCAAACATATTCATACAGAGAGTTTCCAAAAAAAACAGTCGAACGCAAATATTCCAAATTCAAAAAATCCATTATGCCTCGCTTAATGATTATTTTCTTTTTGAATTATACAAAAAATTGCCGCTATAGTCCAGGAAAAAAAGAAAGAAATTATACTTTTCACAATTCACTTACTTGATTCAATGCTAGCTTTTTGCCGCTTTTCCCGCAATTTTCTGTGATAGCTTACCGCGAACCGGTGCGCTTCGTTTCTTATTCTCTCCAGCAGTTTTTTGTCACTCAAAACAAGATTATACTTTTTTCGCAGTTCTTCGTTTCTTCCCAAATACTCAAGCAAAAATTTTGACTGGTAGATATCCAGTTTTTTTCTTTTTGGTCCCTTGGCTACGGCAATAATCGGAATATTCAGTTTGAAATCATTGAGGGCTCTTTGAGCCATATTGAGATGGCCTTTTCCGCCGTCGAGGACAATTATATCCGGTTTAGGCCAATCATTCCTAAATCGACGCATCAGCACTTCCCGCATCATTCCGACGTCGTCCGCGCCGGCAACTGTTCTGATTTTGAACTTTCGATACTGGTCCTTGTCCGTTTTTCCGTTGATGAAAACGGCCATCGACCCAACCGCATATTCCCCACCAATATTGGAAACATCATATCCTTCAATTCTAATTTTTTGGAATTTGGAATTTGGAATTTGGAATTTCTCATCGCTTGCGATGAGCGCTACATCCTGAATGTGCTCCAGAGCAAAGATCCGGTTTCGGATTTCAGCCGCTTTCTCGTATTCACTTTTCTTGGAATAATCCTTCATTTCTTTTTTTAGCCGTGATATAAGCCTTTTCTTCTGGCCGCGCAAAATCATTTCGATTCCGTTAATATTCTTTAAATAATCTTTTTTCGTGATTGCTCCCGCATACGGTCCGGGACACCTCCCTATTTCATAATCCAGACATCCTTTTTCCGTCTTTTGTTTTCCGGAATGAAAAGGAAAAATCCGGCGCATGATTTTGAGCGCTACTCCCATTTGGTGTTTTGACGCGTAAGGACCGTAAATTCTTTTGGCCGCGACTTTGCCCAGCTCTGTCTTCCAGGGAATAACCACTCGAGGAAAATCTTCTTTGGTGATGACGAAATATCCCATACTCTTGTCATCCCGCTCGCGGACATTATATTTCGGCTGGAGTTTCTTAATAAGGTTGGCTTCGAGGATAAGGGCTTCGAGGACAGTGTCAGTCTTGTGAACGCAGACATCAGCTATATTCTCAACCATCCGCGCAATCCGCGGATCGGCATCCCGTCGCAAATTGAAATAGCTTCGCGCCCTGTCTCGAAGCGAAGTAGCCTTCCCAATATAAAGAACTTCCCCGTTTTTTCCGCGGAATTCATACACGCCGGGGGATTTGGGAAGATTTGAAATTTTGAATTTTAAGGTCTGAATTGACATATTTCTTTGTAAATATTTTCTTAATAATACTACCTTTGTTAAGGAGGAGATCATGGACAGTATCGTTTTTGGTTTAGCAATCGCGAGTCTAGCCATAATAACCTTTTACGGCTTGGGATGCTGGCTTCAGAAAAAATCTAAGCCGCGAGAACAGTACGAGCTATTACCCCCAATAACACTTGGTGAAATGGAACCCTGGCGATTATTTGAACTCGGATGGCCCAACAACGGCGGAAGAAGATTTGTTGCCGCAAAATGGAAAACCTTGGAAAGTTTCTTCTCGGAAATGATACCTGTTTTAGGGGCCAATGAAGCTATTTATTGGCTTCATCGATCAACACCTGTGCGCCCCTTGAAGATCAACTGGTGATTCACAATGGTATGGGTTCCACCTTACGGGCCTTTTTTTCTTGAAAAAATTTGCCGACTCGGATAGTATTATCAATTATTACCTAAAATCTTAGGATAAGGAGATTTGTAAGGATGAAATTTGGAGAACGCCTTTGGAATTGGCTGGCTATTTTTGTGCTCATCGCATTGTGCTTAATTATAGTTATCTTTGACCCAGAGGAAGCATAGAGATGAGAAAAATTATTCTCCCAATAGCAAGGATCGGTCTGAATTCGGACCGGGCTTTTACTTTTTCAAAACCTCCCGCAAAAATTCCCCCGTATAGCTTTCCCGGTGATACTTCGCCACTTCTTCCGGCGGGCCGGTGACGACAACACGGCCGCCGAGTTCCCCGCCTTCGGGACCAAGATCGATTATCCAATCAGCCGTTTTGACGACGTCTAGATTATGCTCAATGACGACCACCGTGTTTCCCGCTTCTACCAAGCGATTGAGTACACCGAGCAGTTTCTTGATATCATCGAAATGAAGTCCCGTCGTCGGTTCGTCCAGAATATAGAGAGTATCACTCGAAGAGCGCCGCGACAGTTCCGCCGCCAGCTTGATTCTTTGCGCTTCCCCGCCGGAAAGCGTTGTCGCCGCCTGGCCGAGGTTGATATATCCCAGCCCCACGTCTTGGAGAATTTGGAGCGGTCCGAAAACAGCCGGATAATTCCCAAAAAAATCTTTTGCTTCCCGCACCGTCATTTCAAGCGCATCGGCAATCGTTTTTCCTTTGTAGCGGACCTGCAAAGTTTCACTGTTATAGCGCTTGCCCCGGCAAACATCGCAGGGCAGATATACATCCGGCATGAATTGCATTTCCACTTTCAAAAATCCTTCTCCGGCGCAGTTTTCACAGCGACCGTGCGGAACGTTGAATGAGAATCTTCCCGGCCCGTATCCCCGCAGTTTGGCTTCTTTGGTCATGGAAAACAGATTCCGGATCGGCGTGAAAAGTCCCGTATAAGTGGCCGGATTCGAGCGCGGCGTGCGACCGATCGGCGACTGGTCCACCAAGATTACTTTTCTCAAGTATTGCGTTCCCGAAATTTCCCTGTGCCTGCCCGGACGCTCTAGCGAACGCATGATTTTCGAAGAAAGAGCCCGATACAAAACGTCTTCGACGAGCGTCGATTTTCCGGATCCGGATACGCCCGTCACGCAAGTGAAAGTCTTCAAAGGAAATTCAACCGTGATGCTTTTCAAGTTATGCTCGCTTGCTCCCTTCACCGTCAGCCACTTTTTGTTTCTGACCGGGCGGCGCGCCTCGGGAATTCCTATTTTCAAATCTCCCCGAAGATATTTTCCGGTGATTGACTTTTTGTTTTTCGATACCTCTTTGGGATTTCCCTGAATGACAATCTCGCCGCCCAGTCGGCCGGCTCCCGGGCCGATGTCGACCACGTGGTCGGCGCCGCAGATAGTTTCCTCGTCGTGCTCAATGACGACCACCGTATTACCAAGATCGCGTAGTTTGTGAAGAGTATCGAGCAGTTTTTTGTTGTCCCGGGCGTGAAGCCCCACCGACGGCTCGTCGAGAATATACAAAACCCCGACCAGTTGTGAGCCAATCTGCGAAGCGAGGCGAATTCTCTGCGTTTCTCCGCCGGCCAGCGTGTTGGCCGACCGGCCCAGCGTGAGATAGCCCAAACCGACATCATCCAAGAACTTGAGGCGGTTTTTGACTTCTTTAAGGATTTTGTCGGCGATAATCTTTTCCCGATCATTGAGTTCCAAAGCCTCGAAAAACTTGAGAGCTTCATTTACGCTCACTTTGGAAACCTCGGCAATATTGCGGCCTCCAACGGTAATCAATAGCGCTTCCGGCTTGTATCTCGATCCTCCGCATTTCGAACAAGGGCTCCGGGACATGTATTTTTCAATATTGGCGCGCACCGCTTCCGAATCGGTTTTGAAATAGCGGTCGCGCAGAAACCCGACTACGCCATTCCAGTCGATCTCAAACCGCCAGACTGATCCCGTTTTGGAATAGAATCTCACTGGTATCTCGTCGGCGGGTTCGTCGCCGAAAAGAAGAATTTTTTTTTGGCGTTCGGAAAGGTCGCGGATCCGCACGTTGTCGGGAATGGAATAATAGTTCGCCACCGAACGGAGAATGGTTCCGTAATAATTGTTTCTCTTGTAAGTCCAGGGAAAAATGGCTCCCTCGGCGATCGTTTTGGTGTCATCCGGAATGACGAGATTTGGGTCGATTTCTTTCTTTGTTCCTAATCCTTCGCAATCGGGACAGGCTCCCTGGGGACTATTGAAGGAAAACAGCCGCGGCTCGAGCTCCGGAAAAACCGCGTCTTCATGATCCGGACAGGCCAGATTTTGATTAAATATTTGCTCGTCGCGGAGCGACTCCTTAATTTTGAATTTTGAATTTTGAATTTTGAATTTAACTTTCACAAGTCCTTGTGAAAGTTTTAGCGCGCTCTCGACTCCTTCGAAAATCCGGGAAATATTCTTGTCGTTCACCTCGACTGTATCAACGACAATGTCGATGCTGTGCTTTTTGTATCGCGCGAGCGCTTTTCCCTTCTTGGCTTCTTCTTCCAATTTCACTTTTTTTCCGTCCACGACCGCTTCGGAAAATCCGCGCTTCCACATTTCAGAAAGAAGCGTCGCGTAGTCCCCTTTTCGCTCGCGAACTACAGGAGACAGAATTTCAATTTTCAAATCCCCCTTTAACTTCCCCTTTTTCAAAGAAGGAAAATTCGTTTTTTCTCGCCCTCCCCTTTTTGTAAAGGGGGACCGAGGGGGATTTTTACAGCTCACGCACAAATCCAAAATCCGGTCGACAATCTCATCAATCGACAATTTTGAAATTTCATTTCCGCAAACAAGACAATGGGGTTTGCCGATTTTGGCATACAAAAGCCTCAAATAGTCGTGGATTTCAGTCACTGTCCCGACAGTCGAACGCGGGTTGTGCGAAGACGCTTTTTGGTCAATCGATATTGCCGGGCTCAAGCCTTCAATGGAATCGACGTCCGGTTTTTCCATCTGTCCCAAAAACTGCCGGGCGTAGCTCGACAGGCTCTCCAGATACCGCCTCTGCCCTTCGGCGAAAATGGTATCGAAAGCCAGCGTGCTCTTTCCCGACCCGCTGATTCCGGTGAAAACGATGAATTTATCCCTCGGAAGCTCGACGTCTATATTTTTTAAGTTATGTTCTCTGGCACCCCTTATAATAATCTTGTTCATAAAATAGCCTTGGAAACGCAAAAAGTGCCCAAAATTGGGCTTGCCCTATACTAATACTATTGAGCTAATAAATCAATTTCAAAACCATTTTTAAGAGGCGACCGCAGCCGCCTCTTTGAAGTCCAAGTTTGGTTTAAGGGAGTCGCGCATACAGCTTATCTTTCAGTTCCGTAAAATCCGTAGAATCGTCCTTGGGCAGACTTTCCTTAATCCGCTCCAAAACTGAATCAACGGCTTCAGTTTTTGTCTTGCCGGCCGACTCATTTCGAAATATTTTACGGTTGTCTCCGATGCTGTGAGTTAACAGCCTATAATGAATACCCCATTTCTTCTGAATCACAAACAAGATGGTGCATTCGCTGTTTTTCAATATCAGAGCGATTTCAATCGGCTTATATAAACGAATACAAAAAGAATCATAAACATGTAGGGAGAAAATATCTCCCATTACCGTCAAAATCATTCTTTTTTCTCGCAGATACTCCGACAATTCCACGATTCCTCCCCATGCGCCGCGGCGCATTGTTGTTAAAATAAGGTGCTTTTTATTGATTGAAGTTTAAGCAAAATCGCCCGAAGTAGTCAAGAGCAGTCCACTATTTCATCTGCAGCTTCCGCAACTGCACAATCTCATCCCGAATCACCGCCGCCTTCTCAAACTCGAGATTCCGGGCGGCGGTTTTCATTTCCCGCTCTTTCTGCTTGATGTATCCGGCAACGTCTTCAAGCGATTCCAGCTTCACGAACTCGCGCGGGACTTCCGGCCGGAGATCATGGTCAACGATGGAAGCGATTTTTTTCCTGATGGTTTGCGGAGTAATCCTATGCTTCCGGTTGTATTTCATCTGGAGCTCGCGCCTGCGATCCGTTTCGCCAATCGCCCGTTTCATCGAACCTGTGATCCGGTCGGCATAGAGTATCACCCGACCGCGGACGTTTCGCGCCGCCCGGCCGATGGTTTGGATGAGAGATGTTTCGCTTCTCAAAAACCCTTCCTTGTCGGCATCCAGTATGGCTACGAGGCTTACTTCCGGTAGATCCAATCCTTCTCGAAGCAAATTTACTCCAATCAAGACATCGAATTTCCCTTTGCGTAGATTTTCAAGAATTTTAATTCTTTCAATCGTGTCCACGCCAGAATGCAGATATTCAGACTTTATTTTATTCTCTTTTAGAAACTCCGCCAAGTCCTCGGCCATTTTTTTGGTCAGCGTGGTCACCAGCACTCTCTCTTTCTTTTCGCTTACTTGCTTTATTTCTTCCACGACGTCTCTTACTTGCCCTTTGTCGGATTTCAGGATTATCTCCGGATCCACCAATCCCGTCGGCCGGATAATCTGTTCCACGACTTGCTTGGAATGTTTGCGTTCATAGCCCGCCGGCGTCGCCGAAGTAAAAATCGCCTGATTGATTTTCTGCTCGAATTCCGAAAATTTGAGCGGCCGATTGTCGAAAGCGCTCGGCAGGCGAAAACCGTTGTCAACAAGAGATTTTTTCCGGGCGTGGTCGCCGTTATACATCCCGTTCAATTGCGGAATAGTGACGTGTGATTCGTCAATGATAATCAAGAAGCCTTTGCTGAAATAATCTATTAGCGTGTATGGCGCCTCTCCGGGAGCGCGCCCCGTCAGATAGCGGGAATAATTCTCGATCCCGTTGCAATATCCGATTTCCCTCATCATTTCGAGATCAAATTTTGTCCGCTGTTCGATGCGGGCCGCTTCGAGAAGCTGGTTGTTTTTCTTGAAATATTCAACCCTCTCCTTTAGTTCTTTTTCAATCTGCTCGAGCGCTTCTCCCATCACCGGCTCCGGAACAACGAAGTGTTTGGCCGGATAAATCAAGACTTTCTCGAGATTTCCTAATTCATCCCCGGTAAGAAAATCGTATTCTTTCACACTCCCCACTCTTCCATCTCTCAATTCCGCTCTTGTAATAATTTCCCGCGACGGCGACATTATCTCGACTGTTTCCCCGTGAGAGCGGAATTTCCCCCGCGACAAAACTTCCGAGCGGATGAAATGCATCTCCGTTAGATCTCGGATAAGCTTTTCCCGGTCCACCGCCTCGCCCACCTTGAGGCTCAAGGATATTTCTTCGTAGAACTCCGGCGATCCCAGGCCGTATATGCAGGACACCGAAGCCACCACGATGACGTCCTTCCGGGACAAAACAGCCGCCGTGGCCGCGTGGCGCAGGCGGTCAATTTCGTCGTTAATATCAGCTTCTTTTTCTATGTAGGTGTCGGTTGAAGAAATATAGGCCTCCGGCTGGTAATAATCATAGTAGGAAACAAAATATTCCACCGCGCTCTTCGGAAAAAAAGTCCGGAATTCCTGCGCCAATTGCGCTGCCAATGTCTTGTTCGGCGCGATGACCAGTGTCGGCTTCTGTGCGTTCTCAATCACATTGGCCATTGTGAAAGTCTTTCCCGAGCCGGTGACACCGAGAAGTGTTTGGAATTTGTTTCCATGTTTGACCCCTGCAGTTAGTTTTTTTACCGCTTTGGGCTGATCTCCGGCGGGTTGAAACTTGGAATTTAATTTAAATTTATTCATAATCTCCCCCTTGAGCTAAATCCGATTTAGCTCAATTATTCTAACATCATCTATTAATTACATACAACTCACTGAGCTAAATCCGATTTAGCTCAGTTTTATAAATATCCCCGAGCTTACGCTCGGGGTTTTTGTTTACCCAAGCGCAAGCT
>CAZFIH010000018.1:0-6540 GCA_964519445.1 uncultured Bdellovibrionales bacterium
AAGTCTAAGCCATACCTTGCCAAGCCGCTTTTTTTCTGCTAAAATTTGACTGAAGCTGCTTGAAATCGGCAAGTTTTGCCTGTTGACGCGCGGTTAATTATGAACGAGGAGCAAAAAAAGAACACGCCGGCAAAAGACAGTTATGGAGTGGGCGGAATGTTTTGGGAGATTCTCAAGATGGTCTTTTGGGTAGTAGTGATAATAATTCCCTTGCGGACTTTTCTGGTCCAGCCTTTTTTCGTCCAGGGGGCTTCGATGGAGCCCAACTTCGAAGACCGGGAGTATTTGATAATCAACGAACTGGGATATAAAACCACCAAGGTCGGGTTCACTTACGGCAATGAGGAAGTGAATTTGTTTACGGTGAATTCTTTCAAGAAACTCGAGAGAGGAGACGTGGTAGTTTTCCGCTATCCCGAAAATCCCTCGATATATTACATAAAAAGAATAATCGGCCTTCCTAATGAGAAGCTGGAAATTCGGGACGGAAAGATAAGAATTTTCAACTTCGAAAATCCAAATGGTTTCGCATTGGATGAAAGTGATTATCTCTCGCCCAATGTCGACACCAGCGGGGAACAGGTCGTGAAACTCGGTGAGAGCGAATATTTCGTCATGGGAGACAACCGGCACTACAGTTCCGACTCTCGTTCCTGGGGGCCTCTGCCGGAGAAGGATATCATCGGAAAGGTCTTGCTAAGGGCCTGGCCGTTTTCAAAAGCCGCGCTCTTCTAAATAATAAGCAGTGGGGAACTCGGCCGTAAGCGGTACGTTAAGTTGCAAGTTTTAGGTTATAGAATGACATCTTATGATCTAAGGCCAATGACTTAGCCTACAGCCTATATCTATATTCCATACAACCTAAACTTTCATGGCTCGTAAGAAAAAAGAAGCGAAAAAATTCAGAAAAAAAGCAAAGCCAGCCGAACAGCCGGAAGAGCTTTTGCTTCAGCCGCCGCGGGGCATGCGCGACATTTTGCCGCAGGACCAGATCTATTGGCAGCAGGTGCGCCGGGTGGCTGAAAAAGCGGCGTCTGATTTCAGCTATCGGCGAATTGACCTTCCTCTTGTCGAATTCGCAAATCTTTTTGTTCGGGGCGTTGGAAACGGAACAGATATCGTCGAAAAAGAAATGTACGCTTTCACGAGCCGGGGAGGAGAGCGATTGGCTCTTCGTCCCGAGTTCACGGCCGGTGCCGCCCGGGCGTATATTCAGCATGGAATGAGGATTCTTCCCAGGCCGGTGAAGCTTTTTTATATCGGTCCCTGCTACCGGTATAACCGGCCGCAGGAGAACCGATGGCGTGAGTTTTTTCAGTTTGGGTGCGAAGCTTTCGGGGAGGGAGACGCCATTATGGACGTCCAGATGATCCAGATGGCCTGGCGGATTGTTTTTCTTTTGGGAATCAAGAATGTCCAGGTGCACATAAACAGCATTGGCTGTCCTTCCTGCCGAAAAAATTACCGGAGCCTTTTGGTTCGCTATTTCGAATCGAAAAAGCAAAAATTGTGCTTGGATTGCAAAAAGCGACTGGAATCCAATCCCTTGAGGATTCTTGATTGCAAAGAAGACAAGTGCGTCCAGGTTTCGGCCAGCGCTCCCCAGTCTTTTGATCATCTTTGCGAAGAATGCCGCGTGCATTTCAAGAATCTCCTGGAATATCTGGAAGAGCTGGAAATTCCTTTTGAACTGGATCCCGGTCTTGTCCGCGGGCTGGACTATTATACCAAGACGGTTTTTGAACTCTTTACCGCGGAAGAGGGCGATTCTAAGAAGAATGCTTTGGGCGGGGGAGGAAGATATGACGGATTGATTGAGCTTCTTGGCGGAGAGCCAACGCCGGCCGTCGGTTTTGCCATTGGAATCGACAGAATCGTGGCTGAAATGAAAAAAACCGGCGCGAAAACGCTTCAGGAGCCGAAGCCAAAAGTATTTCTGGCTCAATTGGGAAGTCTCGGCAAAAGGAAGAGCTTGCGCCTGTTTGAAGCTCTGGAGCGGGCGGGAATAATGGTGGCCGAGAGTTTTGGGCGCGGGAGTCTCAGATCCCAGCTCAAAGTGGCTGACCGGCTGAGGGTGGAGCTCACGTTGATAATCGGCCAAAAGGAAGCCATTGATCAAACCGTAATAGTAAAGGAGATGGCCAGCGGCATCCAGGAAGTGATTGACGCAAGCAAAGCTGTGGAGGAAGTGAAAAAAAGACTGAAGAAATAATTCGCGAATTCAGAGCGAATTACAAACAAAGGGAGCGAATTTTGTTCGCAAGATCCATTCGTTCCGATTCGCTGTCAATTCGTTCAAAATTAGTGAGTAACGATTGTATTTTCTGCAAAATTGCCAATAAAGAGATCCCGTCCGAATTTCTCTATGAGGACGAGCTAGTCCTTGCTTTTCGCGACATCCACCCGATTGCGCCGGTTCATGTTCTTGTGATCCCCAAAAAGCATATAGAAAGTGTCACTGATATCAAGAAGGAAGATGAGCAGATTATGGGAAGGCTGATTTGGGCGGCCAAAAAAATCGCGGATGATCTGGGCATATCCGAAGACGGATACAAACTTTTGTTTCGAGTCGGAAAAAGCGGCGGGCAGGAAGTGGAGCATATTCACCTTCACTTGATAGGCGGCGCCAGATTGAAAGAAATAATAGAGCCGATCTAGTTTGTAAGTTTATAAATAACAATAGCGAAGCGCCAAATAACAGATAATATTCAATTGCCGAAATTCAAATGACTAAATATTTCATTTTTAATTTTGAAAATTGGGGCTTAGAGCTTGTTTGGATTTTGAATTTTGAATTTTGGAATTTATTTTTGAAAGGGGGTTTTTGATGATTGAGGTAAAGAAAAAAGACAGGGAGACTTCAGAAAGTTTGATCAAGCGCTTTTCGCGCCGCATCCAACAAAGCGGCGTCCTTTTGACTGCCCGAAGCGGGCGCTTTTATGAAAAGCCGAAAAGCCGAAGACAAAAGCGGCTTTCCGCCCAGTACCGCGCCAAAGTGAAAAAGGAAGTCGACAAGTTGAAGAAAATAGGCAAGTTCGACGAAGAAGCCATGAAAAGAATAAAGAAGAAACTCGAGGAATAATTATTACGCGAATGGTTGCGAACCATAAAACGAATGAATGCGAATTTTCATTCGGATGTATTCGCTTAAACATTCGCGACAATTTGCATGCTACATGAAAAAATCGAAGCCGATCTCAAGACCGCGCTCAAATCCGGCGAAAAAGAAAGGGCCGGCGTTTTGCGGTTTCTTATTTCGGCAGTCAAAAATTACCAAATAGAAACCAAAACGAAAGACAAAGAGTATCTCCCGGACGAGGAGATTATTTCCGTCTTGAAGAAGCAAGCCAAGCAGAGGAAGGATTCAATCGAAGGATATCAAAAAGGCGGACGGACCGAAATGACCGAAAAGGAAAACGCGGAGCTGGCGATCATCGAGAGTTATCTTCCGGAGCAAATCGGCGAGGAAAAAATCCGAGAAGCAGTCAAAGCGAAAATTTCAGAGCTTGGAGTTTCCGACAAATCAGAGTTCGGAAAGCTGATGGGCGCCGTAATGGCCGAACTCAAAGGCCAAGCCGACGGCGCGGTGGTGAAGAAGGTGGTGGAGGAGGAGTTAAGCTAAAAATAGGAAGTTGCTCTATGTCGGACAAGGTTAAAAAGTGGGAAGAACTTTCCCGCGAGGCAGTATTTCAAAAATACGGTCGAAATATTGAGAAGGTGATGTTCCGTCTTCCAAATGGGACGGAAACTGACTTCTACATCAAGAAAGAAGGTCCGTATTTGTGTGTTTTGGCTTTGACCATGGATAAAAAAGTTATCCTCGCAAAACAGTTCCGACCCGGGCCGAGCGAAATTCTCTTGGAATTACCCGGCGGAGGTATTGACAAAGGAGAAACTCCGGAGGAGGCCATAAAAAGGGAGCTACTGGAAGAAACCGGATACAAAGGGAATGCAAAGTTGGTTGCGAAGGCTTTCGATTGCGGTTATGCAACGGCCGAGAGATATTGTTTCGTGGCAACTGATTGCGAGAAAATTGCCGAGCCTCAAAATTCCGAGACGGAAATAACGGAAGTGGTTTTGTTGCCGCTAAAAGAATTTCGCGAACTTCTTCAAAGCGGGAAAATGACGGATATCGAAGTAGGATATTTAGGGCTGGACTATTTGGGATTGCTATAGAAATATCAAATAACTCCCCCGCTTTTCAAGGCGGGGGTTTTGCTTTTTGGCGGGGTTGGGGATATTATGGACTCAATGAAAACCGCGATTGAAATTACTAATCGTACGAAAAAAAGAATTGACTCTGCCTTCGTGAAAAGGATAATCAGAAAAACGCTGCAGCTTGCCAAAAAGAAATTTTCAAATCTCGAAATTTCGGTCGTCTTCGTTTCGGAGCGGGAAATCAGGAGAATAAACCGAATATACAGAAAAAAGGACCAATCCACAGATGTGCTTTCATTTAGGTACGATTTGAGCTATAATAAAAAGCAGGTTTTGGATGGAGAAGTTTTGCTTTCTCCCGAGGTTATTGCCAAATCAGCAAAAGAGAACCAGGTTTCTTTCAAACAAGAATTGGCTTTTGTTTTGTCACACGGGGTACTTCATGCTTTGGGGTTCAGACATGGAAAGAAAATGTATGGGATACAGGATATAGTTTTACGAAATACGAATAAAACGAACTACGAAAGCAGTTAATAGGAAATAAGTAAAGTTGTTATGGAAATTGGAAAATGGGGATATAGTCAGGTAAATATTTTCGAATTTCTGTTTTCAATCACTGCTCTGCCAATTCACTGCCAGCCAATCTCAAAATTTTTCGTATTTCGCTCATTTCGTAACCGTGGATAATTTCAAAAAAATCTATCAAAGCTTCAAGTGCGCTTTTCGGGGCTTCAAATACGTTCTTCGCAATGAACAGAATTTTCAACTTGAAGTATTGATCGCTGCCTTCGTCGTCTTTTTGATGGTAATATTCGATATCCGGGGAGTAGAAAAAGTTGCTCTTTTCTTGGTAATTTTCTCGGTTTTGGCAATGGAGCTCATCAACACCATCGTTGAAAGGGTGGTTGACATACTGAAGCCGAGGGTTCATCCCTATGCCCAGCTCATAAAAGACATGATGGCGGCAACCGTGCTGGTTGTCGTGACTGGCGCAGTTATTGTCGGATTTATAATCTTCTACCCCTACTTCAAAGAACTTTTTTTGCAGGGCTTCTGATTTTTGATGTATAATTTAAAGATACAGAAAAGACATACCGGTCCGGCTCGAAAAAATAGCCAGCGAAATTTGATTTCATAATAATTTTCCATGTCCAAGGGAGAAACGGTCATCGGCCTTGATGTCGGGACATCAAACATCCGGGCGGTGATTTTGCAAAAATTTGATGAAGAGGAGAACCCGCGAGTCATGGGAGTCGGCACGGCTTCTTCGACGGGAATGCGGCGCGGGGTTGTGGCTGACATTGAGGAAACAACCAATTCGGTTCAGGCGGCCGTTGCCAATGCGGAAAGAACTTCCGGGGTGGCCATATCGCGCGCCGTGGTCAGCATAAGCGGCGCGCATATAAGCTTCCAAGAGAGCCAGGGGGTTGTGGCAACCAGCAAAGCGGACGGGGAAGTTACTCAAGACGACATCATGCGGGCCTTGAGCGCCGCGGAAACAATTTCCCTTCCTTCAAACACGGAGATTTTGCATGTTATTCCGAAAAATTTTTCGGTCGACGATCAGAAAGGCATCAAAGACCCGATCGGCATGAACGGCGTTCGTCTGGAGGTGAACTCCCTGCTTGTGCTCGGATCGACTCCCAATATCAAAAATCTTTCCAAGTGTGTTTATCAGGCGAATGTGGAGATAGGCGATCTCGTTTTCAGCGGTTTGGCTGCCGCCAAAGCCACCCTCAATAAGAGACAAAAGGAGCTTGGCGTAGTTCTTGTTGATATCGGGGGCGGCACGACCAATTTCGTTGTCTATGAAGAAGGAGATTTGGTTCAACTGGGAGTCGTTCCCATCGGCGGGGGACACGTCACCAACGATATCGCCATTGGGCTAAGAACTTCGATAGACGTAGCAGAAAAAGTGAAAATAAATTACGGTTCCGCCCTACCGAATGAGATCGGCAAGAAAGAACAAATTAATCTGGCGGAAATAGACCAAAACGAGGAAGGAGAAGTATCCCGTCACCATGTGGCTGAAATCGCTGAAGCGAGGCTTGAGGAAATTTTCACCATGATTGACAAGGAACTCCGGAAAACAGGAAGGTCGGGAATGCTTCCCGCCGGAGCGGTCCTGGCAGGAGGGGGAGCCAAAATGCCGGGAATTGTCGATCTGGCCAAAAAGACACTTCGACTGCCTGTCCAAACCGGCTTCCCTTTGGAACTCGGCGGAATAGTCGATAAAGTGGACGAACCCGGATTCACTGCGACAGTTGGATTGGCGCTTTGGGGAATTGAGGAGCTGCCCGGACAGCCTTCAAAATTGAAGATTCCGGGAGTGGACAGCATGCCAAAGGTCGGCAAAACAGTAGAAAGAATGAAGGAATGGTT
>CAZFIH010000018.1:6550-15804 GCA_964519445.1 uncultured Bdellovibrionales bacterium
AAAAAATAAAAATAAAATTCCAAATTCCAAATTCCAAATCTCAAATAAATTCCATTAGGCTAATTTCTGAATGACCAAAACAATGTTTTTTCGGTCATTTGAGTTTTGAAAATTGGAGATTATTTGAAGATTGGCGCTTGGGGCTTGGAATTTTTGCATTTTCTTGACATAAAAAACAGGCCTGTGTTAGAGTAGTTTACTGACTGGAATTTGGAATTTATCTTATTTTTCATAAAAAATTACATTTTTCACGAAAAAATATGGCAGAAGTAAAACCAGAAATTGAAACCTTTGCGCGAATAAAAGTTGTCGGAGTAGGGGGTTCGGGAACCAACGCTATCAGTCGGATGATTGAATGCAAACTGCAGGGAGTGGAGTTTGTAGCCGTGAACACTGATGCGCAAGATCTTCATCATTCGAAAGCATCCGACAAAGTCCACATCGGGAAAAATCTTACGAAGGGTCTGGGCGCCGGCATGAATCCGGAGGTAGGACGTCAGGCGGCCGAAGAAAACAGGGACGAAATTGCCGAGGTTCTCAAAGGATCGGATATGGTTTTTGTTACCTGCGGCTTGGGCGGGGGGACCGGAACGGGAGGAGCTCCGATTGTCGCCGAAGTGGCCAAGGAAGCGGGAGCGCTCACTATTGCTGTTGTAACAAAGCCTTTCAGCTTCGAGGGCGCCCAGAGAAAAGCCATTGCTCTTGAAGGACTCGAAAATTTGAAAGACAGAGTGGATGCTCTTATCGTCATTTCCAATGACCGGCTTCTTCAGGTAATTGACAGAAAGACTACCCTCGTGAACGCCTTCCGCGTCGTCGATGATGTTCTGCGACAGGGCGTGCAAGGAATATCAGACCTGATTTCCAAGCCGGGTATCGTCAATGTCGACTTTGCGGACGTCAAAACCGTTCTCCAGGATGCCGGATCGGCTCTCATGGGAATCGGAACAGCCTCCGGCGAAAACAGGGCATCTCAAGCGGCAAAAGCAGCTATCAACAGCCCGCTTCTTGAGTTCTCCATTGACGGAGCCAAAGGAATACTTTTCAATGTCAGCGGTGGTTCAGATATGACTATGCTCGAAATCAATGAAGCGGCCAATGTCATTACTGAAAGTATTGATCCCAACGCGAAGGTTATTTTTGGGGCTACTCTCGACGAAGCCGCCAAGAAAGGAGACCTCAACCTGACTGTCATCGCGGCCGGATTCGATTCGGATGTTATCGCTGAATCAGATCTTTCAGTGGCAGCTCCCGAGAAAGATCTTTCCCAAGCTGTTTCCGATGAGGCGACAAAACAGTCTTCAGCTTCCAGTTTCGGCACCGAGGAAGAAAAGCCGAAGTTTATTGTAGAAGAAAAAGTTTCGCCTAAGCCGAAAAGACAGATAAGCTTCGAGAGCAAAGTCAGCTCAATTGGAGAAGATGAGGACGACGACGACGAGCTGGAGATACCGGCCTTCATAAGAAGAAAAATGAAGAAATAGAGGCCAGCTGTGGATAACTCCGGCTTTCTCCATAAATAAGCCTGTTTGACAGGCTTTTTTCAATTGTGATAAAATACGCAGTAGGAACACTATATATAGTGTGAAAAAGGGGTTCTATGAATCGCCTTTATTAATTCTCGCTACGGCTGTGTTTTGGGAAATTTGCTGGAATGTGTTTTTGAAAAAGCTTTGCAAACGTAGCTGTGGTGCGGGGTAAACATCAAATGATCTGTCCTTTTTGCAGTCATGCGGAAACGAAGGTGATTGACTCTCGGGAATCATCGGAGGGGAAAGTCATCCGCCGCCGTCGGCAGTGCTTGAAATGTCACAAGCGCTTCAGCACATACGAACAGCTGGAGCTGCTCAATTTTGCGGTTGCCAAAAAAGACGGCCGCAAGGAAGAATACCAGAGAGAAAAACTGGAAGGCGGAATCAGGAAAGCATTGGAAAAGAGGCCCCTTGATGATAAAAAAATCGAAGAAATAATCGACGAAATTGAATTCGATCTGCATCAAAAAGGAGACTGTGAAGTGTCCAGCAAGGAAATCGGCAGTCTGGTGCTCGGAAAGCTCAAGGAAGTGGATGACGTCGCTTATCTCCGTTTCGCGTCCGTTTACAAGGGGTTTGGGAGTGCTGAAAGCTTCAGGAAAGAAATGGAGAAGCTCCGACGCGACGTCGGAACAAATTCCAATTTTCAATAATCAATATTCAAATAAATTCCAATATCGAATGACCAAATGACCGACGATTGATTATTATCTGTTATTTGGTGATTGGGATTTGTAATTTCTAAATATTTGGGGGCGAAAACAAAAATGATTGCCGTAAAAAAAGGCCAAAAAATGGTCAAAAAGGGGAAAGCGAAGTTCAGAAACCAAATTGACCGCGTAGTTAAGCGCGACGGCCGGGTTGTTTCTTTTGACCAGGAAAAAATTTCTCGAGCCGTTAAGAAGGCTTTTGCCGAAACTGCCGAAGGGACTTCAGCGGACGCAAAAAGAGTTTCCGATAAAGTAGTCAAGCTTCTTAATAAGAATTATAAAAAAGGTTACGTTCCGGAAATTGAGGAAATTCAGGATCTCGTGGAACGGGTTCTGATGATTTTGGATTTTGAGGAGACGGCCAAGGCCTACATTCTTTACCGCGAACAGCACCGCAAAATCCGCGAGTCGGAGGAGTCCCTCAAAGAAGCGGTTGATCTCGTGGACAAGTATATCAAAGAAATCGACTGGCAGGTGAAAGAGAACGCCAATATGAGCTATTCTCTTCAGGGGCTAAACAACTACATTTCTTCGATAGTAAGCTCGAAATATTGGCTCAACCGCGTGTACTCAAAAGCGATTCGCGACGCGCACGACGAAGGGGATTTTCATATTCACGATCTTGACAAAATCGCCGCCTATTGCTGCGGCTGGGATCTGCAGGACCTTTTGCGGCGCGGATTCACCGGCGTACCCGGAAAAATCGCCTGCAAGCCGCCCAAACATTTGCGAACGGCTCTTGGACAGATGATCAATTTTTTCTATACCCTGCAGGGGGAAGTGGCCGGTGCCGAGGCTTTTTCCAGTTTCGATACGCTCCTGGCGCCGTTTGTCCGCCATGACAGCCTTTCTTACCAGGAGGTCAAGCAATGCATGCAGGAGTTTGTCTTCAACGTGAATGTCCCGACGCGCGTCGGCTTCCAGACGCCTTTCACCAATATCACGATGGACCTCGTCGCCCCCAAAAATATGGCCGAAGAGGCGGTAATCATCGGCGGCGAGCCCCAAAAGGAAAAATACGGCGATTTTCAGGAAGAGATGAATATGATCAACAAGGCTTTTGCCGAAGTGATGAGCGCGGGAGATGCCAACGGGCGCGTTTTCACTTTTCCGATTCCAACCTACAATATCACGAAAGAGTTCAACTGGAACGACGAGCACCTGAAGTCCGTTTGGGAAATGACGGCCAAATACGGCATTCCCTATTTTGCCAATTTCGTGAACTCGGATATGAGCGTTGAAGACGCCCGCTCGATGTGCTGTCGTTTGCGGCTCGACAACCGTGAACTCTACAAGCGGGGCGGAGGTCTTTTTGGCGCCAATCCGCTCACGGGGTCAATCGGGGTTGTCACGCTCAACATGGCCCGCATCGGATACCTCTCAAGAAACAAGAAAGAATACCTCGCCCGCCTCGACCGGATGATGGACCTGGCCAAAGAGAGCCTGGAAACGAAAAGAAAGCTGATTGAGAATTTCATGAAAAAAGGTCTTTATCCATATGCCCGTTTTTATCTCGACTCCATCTACAAGCGGCGGGGTAACTATTGGTCCAACCATTTTTCGACCATCGGCGTGATCGGGATGAACGAATCGCTCAAAAATTTCACGGATGAAACGACGGCAACGGCAGAGGGAATCAAATTTTCCGAAGAGGTCTTGAATCATATGCGGGACCGGATGCTCAAATACCAGGAAGAAACCGGCAATTTGTACAATCTTGAAGCAACGCCGGGAGAAGCGACATCATATCGCCTTGCCCGAAAAGACAAAGAAAAATATCCGGATATGATTTTCGCGAATGGTTCCGTCGGAAAATCAAAAACCGTCGAGCCGTATTACACGAATTCCACCCAGCTTCCGGTCGGCCATACGGATGACTTTTTCAAGGCGCTCGATCTCCAGGAGCCGCTTCAGACGAAGTATACGGGCGGGACGGTTCTTCATGGATTCTTGGGCGAGCGGATCAATGACATCGAGACGACCAAAAAACTGGTGAAAACGATTTCCGCGAAATATTCTCTTCCATACTTCACTCTTTCACCGACGTTCAGCATCTGTCCGTCGCACGGGTATCTGGTCGGCGAGCATGAGCTCTGCCCGAAATGCGTCGTCGAACAGAAGTGCGAAGTCTATTCGCGGATCGTCGGGTACATCCGGCCCGTAGGGCAGTGGAACGCCGGAAAAGCCACGGAGTTCGGGGACCGGAAGGAATTCGTGGTTTCTTGAATTGAGTCGCAGGGAAACAGGGAACTGGCTGTAGATTGGGCCATGGGTTATATTATTTATTCCGATGACCTACTGCTTACGACTTAACCCACTGCCTCATCCATATTTCCCTATGACTTTTTTTGTTATGTTTATCGCCGGTTTTCAAAAATTGACTCTCATCGACTATCCCGGACATATCGCGGCGACCGTCTTCACGGTCGGCTGCAATTTCCGCTGTCCTTTTTGCCACAATCCGGAACTGGTTGTTCGGGGAGCATTGGGCGTGGAATATGGAAAAGCAAAAGAAAAGGAATTTTTTGAATTGTTGAAAGAGAGGAAAGGCAAACTCGAAGGAGTATGTATCACGGGAGGAGAGCCGACCATTCAAGCGGATTTGGCGAAATTTATCCGGAGAGTGAAGGAGCTGGGCTACAAAGTAAAGCTCGACACAAACGGCGCCCGACCGGATGTCTTGCGCGATCTTTTTCAGGAGAATCTTCTTGATTTTGTGGCAATGGATATCAAGAGTGATCCCAGGAATTACGGGAAATTGACGAGTTCAGAAGCGGATCTTGAGCGAATAAAATTAAGCGTGGATTTGATAAGAAACTCCGGAGTTGATTATGAATTTCGGACCACGGTCGCCCCGGGTCTTCACAAGGAAAAAGATTTTCTCGAAATTGCCAAGTGGCTCGAGGGATCGAAGAAATATGTCCTCCAAAAATATGAAGACAAAGGAAAGATTTTGGATCCGACGTTGAAAAAAAGGATAAAAGGCAAAAAGCTGGATCTCACAAAAATAGCCCGGGAAATAAAAAAGTATTTCGGGGAAGTGGAGACTAGAGAATAGGCTCTGGGAAAACAGGGAGAAGGCAGCAGGTTAGGATGCAGGAAATAGGTCAAAATGAATGTCCCGAAATAATATCCCATAGGACCTACAGCCTACTGCCAGACCTACAGCCTACTCCGTATTTCCCCATAGCATAGCCTGAAATTTATGTTCAAAAAACTATTCCTGCTTGCAATGCTTCTGCTCACGATGGCCGTTTTTCTCGGCGGAATTTCTTTCTTTGCCCATTTTTCGCGAAATCCGGACAATTCCTTAAAAAGCATATTGAGAAATATGGCGGGGAAAATCACGGGAAAGGTTTATCAAGAAGCCGAAAAGCACAATCCAGAAGGAGATGTTTTGCCGGACGAAGTTGATGACAAAATAAAAAGGAATATAAAAGAGAGTTTCTAGCGCTTTATGAGAATTTACGTGAAAGTGATACCCCGTGCGGGCGAAAACAGAGTGGAAAGAATTACCGACGAGGAATACAAAGTCCGCGTCACCGCTGCGCCGGAGAAAGGAAAAGCCAACGAAGCCGTGATCAATCTTCTGGCTCAATATTTCTGCGTGCCGAAAAGCACAGTGCAGATTATTGGCGGAAAAACCGCAAGAACGAAAATCATTGACATCGCCCAAAAATAAAAAAGCACCGCCGCATTACGGCATACGGCAGTGTAAAAAAATGACCAAATCGAAAATATTTTTTGTTTTGTCTTTGAGTTTTCTTCTCGGAATTTTCTGGGCTTCTTTTTTCCGGATTGAACAATTTGTGCTTCTCATTCTTGTGGCGGCCGGCGCGATCGTTTTTGTTCTCGGATATCGAAAGAGAGAAGCGGTCGCCGCGGGGATTGCTCTCGCGATTTTTTCATTCGGTGCCTGGTGGCTTGGCGCCGGCCTTGAAGCGGCAAATCGGGAGCTTAGTAATGTCGGAGAAGAGAAAAAGACATTCACGGCAACGGTAATTCGAGAGCCGGAAATAGACGAAAAGAGACAGAGAATTGTTGTTGAGGATGAACATCGCGACCGAATTTTGGTAAACGCGGGAACTCATCCAAAATACAGTTTCGGGGACGAACTCCGGATAGAATGCAAAATTCAACCGCCGAAAAATTTCGAAGACAGCGATTTCAACTACGAAATGTATCTGGCTAAAGAAAAAATTTTCCGAACCTGCGGTTATCCGGAAATAACCGTGCTGGCGAAAAAAAGAGGAAATTGGGTTTCCTCTTTTATTTTTTCAGCCAAATCCAAGTTCGAAGAAAAGCTTTCGGCAGTTTTTCCCGAGCCGGAAGGCGCCTATCTCAAAGGGCTCCTGCTCGGAGGGAGCCGGCGCATGCCCCAAAATGTTTCAGACGCTTTCTCAAGAACGGGCACTTCCCACACGGTGGCCGTTTCCGGCTATAACGTGACCATCATTGCCGCGTTTCTCATGGGAGCGGGAATATTCATCGGCCTCTGGCGCCAGCAGGTATTCTACTTCGCCCTGGCGGGGATTGTTTTCTTTGTTCTCATGACCGGAGCGCCGGCTTCGGCCGTGAGAGCGGGAATCATGGGCGGGCTCGTCATTTGGGCGATGAAAGAGGGCAGGTTAGCCAATTCAACAAACGCCATTTTGTTTGCCGCGTCCGGCATGCTTCTTTTTAATCCGCTTCTTCTTCGCTATGACGCCGGATTTCAACTCTCTTTTTTGGCAACAATCGGAATTGTTCAGCTCTCTCCGATCTTTGAACAATTTTGGCGCAAAGGGAAAGCCCCGAAACTCATTCAAGAAACAGTTATCCTCACCGTCTCGGCCACTTTTTTTGTCTTGCCGATTATTTTGAACTCTTTTGAAACCTTGTCCCTGGTTTCTCTTCCGGCCAATATTTTGATTTTGCCGGCGATACCCCTCATAATGGGAACCGGGTTCACGGCGGGAATTTTGGGATTCGTTTTTTTGCCGTTTGCGAGAATTGTCGGCTTTTTCCCTTTTCTTCTCCTAAAGGCGGAAATATCGGCGGTGGAATGGCTGGCCGGCCTTCCGTGGGCGGCGCTCGAAGTGAAAAATTTCGGCTGGGCGCATATGGCGGTTTATTATTCAGTCTTGGCCGGTGCGATTTATCTTTATAAAAGAAAAATTAAGAGGCAGGCATTATCGGCTTTGAATTGATAATTTTTGAATTAAGTCCTTCCGAATGCGAAAGAAAATTCTCTATCTTCTTGTCCTCGTTCTTCTGATTCTTGTTTTGTATCTTGGCTATCGGATTTATACCCAGAGAAAGCCGCTTCAAGTCATATTTTTCGATATCGGTCAGGGAGATTCGATTCTCATTCAAAAGGGAACGCGGCAAGTTTTGATTGACGGCGGGCCGAGCGGGAAGACGGCGCTTGCCAAGCTCGGAGCGTATCTGCCGTACTTTGACCGTCAGATTGACATCGTCATCCCGACCCATCCTGATCAAGACCACATCGGCGGATTGGTGGACGTGGCGCGGAATTACCAAATCGGGAAAGTGCTGGCGACCGCGGCCGAAAAAGATACCCAAGTCTTTCGAGAATGGAAAGATTTGCTTTCTTATCATAAGGTGGAAACGATAGAAGTCTGGCGGGGAGCCCAAATAAAACTCGGTGACGCGCGGATGAAAGTGATTTATCCGGCGGGCCGCGTTGATCCGACGGCAGGAGACGCCAACGACAAATCAGTCGTGGCCCGTTTCGATTTCGGCGAAGATTCATTTTTGCTTACCGGGGATATTGAATTTGGCGGAGAACAGCTGATTTTGGAAAGCGGGGAAAATATTGGCGCGGATGTGCTAAAGGTGGCGCACCACGGATCAAAGTCTTCATCGTCAGAAAGATTTGTTGATGCGGTGAGCCCGGAGACGGCAGTGATATCCGTCGGAGCGGACAACCGCTATGGCCATCCGGCGGAGGTTGTTTTGGATGTGTTATGGGAAAGAAATATCGAAATCTTGAGAACGGATGAAGCTGGGGATATTGTCTATAATTGCGAAAATTCAAAATGCAAATATCAAAGTTCAAAATGACAATGCAAAATGTAAAAATAATTCTACTAATATCTGGTTTTGTATTCCTTTCCGGATGCTTGAAAAATTCTCCAGAAAATAATGCGATAATACAAAATAATTCAGAAACTGGTGAAACGCAGGAAAAGATCGCGCCGGTTAGAAAGCCGGTTAAAATCCTTTTCGTTGGGGACATGATGTTTGACCGCTACATTCGCGAAGCTGCAGGGAAGTACGGAAAAAATGACTATAATTACGTTCTCGCGCCGGTGAAAGATAAGCTGGCTGAATACGATGTGGTCGCTGGGAATCTGGAAGGGCCGATCATGGAAAAAGGATCCGTGAGTGTTGGCACGAAAGAAAACGAGCGGGGGCATATGGTCTTCACCTTCGATCCGGCGGTGGCCCCGGTTTTAGCGGAAAACAATATCAAGCTTGTGAGTCTCGGCAATAATCATATCCTGAATCAGGGCGAAAACGGGGTCGAACAGACGCAAAAATTTCTCAATGAAGCCGGAGTGGAGTATTTCGGCTACGACGGGAGCTTAGCTCCCGTCAAAGATTTAGACGGGATGAAAATTGGATTCGTCGGATATAATTATTCAATGCTCGGCCATCGGGAGTCTGCTGTCGAAAATATAAAATCCATAAAAGAACGTGCAGATTTTGTCATAGTTTTGCCTCACTGGGGAACGGAATACAAAACCGGCGATCCGGGTGCGGTCGTTCGCAATTTGGCTCATCAATTCATCGACGCGGGAGCGGATCTCGTCATCGGCACCCATCCGCACGTGGTTCAAATGAGCGAAGAATATCAGGGAAAGAAAATATATTATTCTCTTGGCAATTTCGTTTTCGACCAGTATTTCAGCCGAGATACGATGGAAGGGCTGGGAGTGGAAGTGGTTTTGTTTCCCGACGGAGCGGTGGAATATAAAGAGGTGGAATTTGTAATGAATAGAAGAGGACA
>CAZFIH010000019.1:0-15516 GCA_964519445.1 uncultured Bdellovibrionales bacterium
AGAATGCTGATCTCTGCCTTTGTCATTTCACCGCGCTTAATTCTGTCCTCCAGTGAAATACGAGAAAATGAGCGAAAAAGCGTCTGAAACGAGGGAAAAAACCCAGCAGTACGTCAAGGAAAACCCCGAAAAATCCATGCTCATCGCCGCCGGAGTGGGGGCGCTCGCCGGAATGATCGCCCTTCTCGCCATCAAAAAGAAGATGATGCGGATGGGTAAGGAGGAGCGCTGGTAGCTTCCCTTTTCCTTTGTCATGTTAGTAGTGCATTATTCTTTGCGTTATAATTAGATTATGGCGCATTTTTGGCAAAATATTCCGCAAAATTTGAACCCTACCGCATTTAATGTCGGCCCGATTGAGATTTCTTGGTACGGAATAATGTACGTAATTGCTTTTTCTCTCGTTTATTTTCTCGTCCGCTACCGAACCCGGACGGAAAAGTCAGGCATTTCTTTTAGAACGGTCCGGGATTTTTTTCCGTGGGGAATTATCGGCCTTCTCCTCGGCGCGCGCCTCGGCGACGTTTTCATATATGACTGGAACTATTTTTCCGCCCATCCGCTTGAGATTTTCTTGCCTTTCGACCCGGCCAACAATTGGGAATATATTGGAATCTATGGAATGAGTTATTTCGGCGGACTGGTCGGTTTGGGAGTTGCTTTCATTATTTTTTCTTTTTCAAGGCCCGGCCTTGATGAATCGTCAAGGCCGGGCCTTGAAAAGGCTCTCAAGTTCACCGACCTTTTCGCGCCGGCCGTGCCGCTGGCTTTCACTTTCGGCCGAATCGGAAATTTCATAAACGGCGAACTATACGGCCGCGTGACTGATGTTCCCTGGGGAATGTATTTTCCCGCTGATCCAACCGGCCGGCTCCGCCATCCGTCGCAGCTCTATGAAGCAATCCTTGAGGGAATTTTGATTTTTGTAATCTTATGGAGCATCAGGAAAAAAAAGTTTCCGGCTGGATATTTGACCGCTTTTTATCTGGTCGGTTATGGAACCGCCCGCTTCGCCGCTGAATTCTTCCGCCAGCCCGACAACGACTGGTTTTGGCTCTCGCTCACGCTTGGGCAGCATTTCTCGCTTTTAATAATCGTCCTCGGAATACTTATTGCGCTCAAGGCAAAAAGGCCGTAGATTGATTTGCGCTATCAACAAATGCTTGCGTAACACTTTTATTGCGCCTATTATATTGTGACAGTGCGATCGCAGAAAATGCGTTCTCGTTTACCGCAAAATAATTTTTTCCGTCCGCAAAAATAAAGCTTATTGGTTTGTATTGATAAGTGTTATGAATATCCGGTTTCCCTTAACATCTTTCAAAATAGGAATTTTTCAGATTGGCCTGATTCTGGCCGTTTTATATATAATTGCCGGATATAATTATCTTCTTTTTCATGCGCTTGCCGAATTTTTCGGAGCGGCCATTGGCATTGCTATTTTTCTTCTCGTCTGGAACGCCCGGAAATACGCCCGGAACAACTTCTACCTATTTTTAGGAACGGCTTTTTTGACGGTAGGCGCCATCAGAATAATTCACTCTCTTGTCTATCGCGGAATGGGAGTAATTCTCGCAACGGCCGAGGACGCTAACTTGGCCACTCAGCTTTGGCTTGTCGGCCAATATATCCTGGCCGGATCAATGGTAGCCGCTCCAATCCTTCTTCGCAACAGATTGAATGCTACTGTGATACTGACGAGTTATCTGGCGCTCTTTATTCTTTCTCTTTTTTCTATTTTCTATTGGCATAATTTCCCCGCCGCTTACATAGAAGGATCGGGTCTTACCGATTTCAAAAAAAACAGCGAATATCTCGTTGCTTTTTTATTTATTATTTCGATTTATCTTTTCTGGCAGAGAAGACATCTTCTGGACAAACGGGTTCTCAAGCTCATCACTTTCATAAACGGGCTGTTTTTCCTTTCAACTATTTCTTTCACCCTTTACGCGGGCGTGTACAGTTTTTTTAACGAAGTCGGGCATCTTTTCTCGATTCTGGCATTTTACGGGGGATATCTCGCTATAGTGGAACTCGGCCTGATGCGGCCCTACAATCTTCTCTTTCAGGATGTAAAGCGAAATGAGGATCGTTATCGGGCTATTATTGAAGACCAGGAAGAATATATCTGCCGCTTCAATCCGAAAAACGGCATTCTCACATTCGCAAACAACGCCTATTGCAACTTTTTTGGAAAAAAGGCGGATGACATGATCGGGAAATCTTATTGGAACCTTCTTCCGTCCGGCGAGCTGGATGCGGAGAAAGAGCGGCTGGCAAAATTATCTGCCAAAAATCCGATTCTAAAAACGGAGCACCCAGCAATCGACAAAGATAAAAATTTTCGCTGGCAGAGCTGGACAACTCGTGGGATCTTTGGCGAAGACGGCCGAATTATCGAATGTCAATCTGTGGGCCATGACATTACTGACCGAAAAGCCGCCGAAGATGCGCTCAGGCAAAGGGAGAAACAGCTGAAGCTGTCCATGGAAGGCTCAGGCGGGACAATGTGGTCAATTGAAATCGATCCGATGCATCCGGAAAAATTCCCGGATAAGATGTATTTGAGCCCGGAGCTTAAAAAAATAATCGGCTATAAAGACAATGAATTTCCCAATTCAATGTCTGCTTGGAAGGACAGAATATTGCCGGAGGATCGAAGACAGCTTGAAAAAGCAGCCGCCGATCATCTGGCCGGGAAAAGGGATTTTCACGAGATGGATTACCGTATCCGGCACAGGGACGGGAGCATCCGCTGGATTTATACCAAAGGACAAATCCTGCGGGATGAGCGGAGAAAACCGATTCGCTTTGCTGGAATGGATTGGGACGTTACGGAGCAAAAACAGATTCGGCTGACTATCGCCGAAAGCGAAAGGAAATATCAGTCCCTTTTTTCCAAAATGATAAGCGGATTTGCCTATCACAAGATGCTCTACGACCGCAACGGCCGGCCCTGCGACTATATTTTCCTGGAAGTAAACCACGCCTTTGAACAATTGACGGGACTTCGCCGGGAGAAAATCATCGGAAGAAGAGCTACGGAAGTCATTCCGGGGATTGAAAAAGACCCGGCCAACTGGATCGGAAAATATGGAAGAGTCGCAACTCTAGCCGAGGAAATAAAGTTCGAAAAATACTCGGCGCCGCTCAAAAAATGGTTCAGCGTATCCGCTTACAGTCCCCAAAAAGACCATTTCGTGACCATTTTTGAAGACATCACCCTAAGAAAAGAAACCGAAAAGATCCTTCGAGATTCAAGGGACGAGTGGATGCGGACATTCGACAGCCTTCCCGATCTTATCGCCATTATCGACAATAACCACCGAATCGTAAAAGCCAACAGGGCAATGGCTGAAAAATTGGGCCTCGAAAGCGGCGAGAAATGCAGCGGCCTATTTTGCTATAAGGCTGTCCATAATCGCTCGAAACCAATACCAAAATGTCCCCATTCGGCTAGCCTAAAAGACGGAAAAGAGCATATAGAGGAAATTTATGAGCCGAGACTCGGCGGATATTTTCTCGTGAGCACAACTCCTTTGCGCGACAAGAAAGGAGACATAATCGGTTGTGTTCATGTAGCACGAGACATCACCGAGCGCAAAGAAGCAGAAAAAATAATGGCGGATCTCGCTAAATTCCCGCTCGAAAATCCCAATCCGGTAATGAGAATTGCCAAGGATGGAACTCTGCTGTATGCCAATCCGGCTGCGGATGTTCTTATGAAAGCGCACAAAATCAAACCGGATCAGAAACTGCCCGGCCTTTGGAAAAAACCTGTCCAAGCGGCTATGAAAAAGAACGAAAAGCGGATTTTCGAGGCGGAAGTGGGCGACAAAATTTATTCTATTCTTATTACTCCGGTCGTCGAAGAAGGATATGCTAATCTGTACGCCATGGATATCACGGATCGAAGACGAGCCGAAAAATTTTTGCTATACGAAAAAGATAAACTCTCTCGCATCCTAGACAACATGGAAGACGGGGTGTACATTGCAACAAGTGATTATCATATCACTTACGTAAATCCTACACTAAGGAAATATTTCGGAGCAGTGTACGAAAGAAAAAAGTGCTTCGAGTATCTGTATAAAAGGAAAACCCCCTGTCCGTGGTGTTTAAATAAGAAAGTATTTTTGGGAAAGTCCGTCCGCAATGAGCGCCATTATAAAACGCTGGGCAAAACTTTCGATGTTATCGAAACACCGATGACTAATCCGGAAGGAACAACTGTGAAACTCGCAATTTTTCGAGATATCACAGAAAGAAAGAAAACGGAAGACGCTAAAGATGAATTCGTCTCGCTGGCCTCCCATCAGCTGCGGACTCCTCTTTCCAATATCGGGCTGTCCTCTGAACTTCTCTTGCGGGGAATGTCGGGAAAACTTGATGACGGACAGAAAGAATACATCGAAGAAATTAACAAAGCCACCAAAAGAATGTCTCTTTTGGTCAACAACCTCTTGAACGTATCCCGTATTGAAATGGGAACTTTCAAGGTAAAGAAAGAATCTATAGATCTGATAAAGGTTCTGAATTCGTCATTTAGCGAATATACCGCCCTGGCCTATGAAAAAAAATTGACTTTGCAAAAGTATTCAGGAGAGGATATCCCTCTCGTGTCTATCGATGAAAGCAGTTTTAGGATTGTGTTTGATAATTTCCTTTCAAACGCCATCCGTTATACTTCTTCTGGAGGAAGAATACTCGTCGAAATTTTTAAGAAAGGAAAGAATGTCGTCTTAAAAGTATCGGATACCGGATGCGGCATACCTGAAAGACATAAAAATGAAATATTCAAAAAATCCTTCCAAGCCGAAAATGCAAAAGAAATCAATACTGACGGGGCCGGCCTGGGACTTTATATCGTGAAAGAAATCGCCGTCCGCACGGGATCCCGCGTCTGGTTCGAATCAAGAAGAGGCAATGGAACCAATTTCTTTTTTTCCATCCCGATAAAAAAATAATTTTTCGCACAAATATCTGAACCAAAGATCACAAAAAACATTCCAACATTCTCAAGAATGTTGGAATGTTTTTATTTCTGCCGATTACTTATGCCATCAGCCCTTCATTCTATACCCCATTCCCCTCACGGTTTCGATTATTTTCGCGTCTTTGTCGTTCAGTTTTTTTCGCAAATTGGTGATATGCACGTCGACGACGTTGGCGAAGGAATCAAAAGCAAAATCCCAAACGTTGGCCAGAATTTGTTCTCTCGTGACCACCGACCCCTTGTTTCTCATCAAATACTCCAGTAGACCGAACTCCTTTAGCGTTAGCTTGACGCTTTTTCCTTTTCTTTTCACGTCCTTTGTCGCCGGATTGAGGGATAGTTCTCCAACCACGAGTTCAAGCGGAAGAGTTTTTTTGGGACGCCGCATCAGCGCCCGGATCCTCGCCAAAAGAACTTCAAATGAAAAAGGTTTCGCGAGATAGTCATCCGCTCCGGCATCAAGACCGTTGGTGATGTCCTTGGCGCTGTCGCGGGCCGTGAGCATCAGGATGGGAATGCCGATTTTTCCCCGTCGCACCTCCCGGCAAATTTCATCGCCATTCTTCTTGGGCAACATCCAATCCAGAACAACTAGGTCGTAATCTTTGTAATTCATGAGCATCCTTCTCGAACCGGTTTCGCCGTCGCAAACATAATCACAAGCCAGGCCTTCCGCTTCAAGGCCTTTTTTAATCATTTTTGCCAGATTTTCCTGGTCTTCTACGATAAGAATCCTCATATTTAGATTCTATGTCCCATTTTCTTAATATGCAAATATCTTCTATATCTAAACCCCTATTTCTACTAATAATATACAGCAATTCTTCAAAATTGATTCAATAATGGCACAATTCGTATATTCGTACATAATTCGTAATTCGTAGAGATTCCCTTAATCTTATCTTAATGTGACTTATATATAATGGATTTAGAATTTAACAATATAATTCAATCAAATGAAAACGCAAACATCAACTATGACAATGGCCGAGACGAAAAATTTTTCCTGCCCCTGCGATCTCGCCGCTTTTTGCTCCGAGAGAACAGATCAGGAGATAATTGATTTCGTGCGGCAAAACAAAGAATGTTACCAATTTCTCGTGAAAAGATATGAAGCGAAGCTGACCAGATATGTCCGCCGAATAAGCAACGTTCCCAAAGAATCAGTCGAGGACATCCTCCAGACGGTTTTTCTCAAGACGTATATGAACCTCAACACTTTTGACCGCGGGACTGAATTTTCTCCCTGGATATACAGGATTACCCACAATGAAACAATCAACTACTGGAGAAAAAACAAAAAACAGGACATGGTATTTTCGATAGATGACAAGGATTTTCTGAAAAATATCGTCTCCGACGGTCGGAGCGTCGAAAAGCAGGTGACACAAAAACTGGACAGCCAAAAAATTTCAGAAGCCATCGCGAGGCTAAGCAGTAAGCACAGACAAGTTTTGGCTCTTCGCTACAAGGAGGAGTTAAGCTATCAGGAGATTTCTGAAATTCTGAAAAAACCGATCGGCACGGTGGGCACGCTCATAAATCGCGGAAAAAAAGTATTGCAGGAACAGCTGGCAAAAATGGGCTATTCCGCGAGCTCTCTATAAAAGAACAAGAATAAATTAACCAATTTGAAAGGAGGTGAATATCATGAACAAAACAAATGAGGAATTAAGTATACAAACGATGAATTGGGCGATAGTTCTTTCTAGCCTCTGGCTGATCCTTTCACCCTTTCTCCTGGGTTTCAGCGGCACGCTTTTGAGTGTGAACAATATCATAACGGGTGTCGTCATCGCCGTCTTGTCGCTCGTAGCGATAGGAATGCCTGATGAGGGAAAATGGCTTAATTGGGCTACTGCTCTGCTCGGTTTTTGGATATTTATCACCCCCTTTTTCTTGGTATCGTTTTCCGCCGCCGGATTCTGGAACAATCTGATCGTCGGAATCGTTGTCGTTAGCCTGGCGATTCGCGGAGCTCTTTCACCCGCGACATCAGCCCAGCATCCAAAACCAGTTTCCTAAAAAAATAAGTCAAGCCTATGTAACATTTTTGATCCCATAGGGGGAAACAAAAAGCCCGGTCTTTCGGGCTTTTTGAGTTCTTATTGTTCTTTTGCCCGATACGTAGTAGATTTAGGTTGCTTAACCGCCCATTAGAGCCATGAAGGAAGTAAAAATACGAAAAGCCGTGCTGTCGGATAAATCCGCCATCAGCCGTCTCACCAAAAAATATCCCGACACCTTGGACAGAAGTCCCCGGGAAATTGAAAAAATGATCGGCAGTTTTTTTGTCGCGGCAGATGAAGAAGGGAAAATCAACGGCTGCTGCGGCTTCAAAATGTGGGAAAAAGACGCCGAAATTGTTTCCTGGATAGTCGCAAAAGAATTTCAGGGAATGGGAATTGGACGGAAACTACTCGAAAGAACCCTAGAAAAATTGGAAAAGAAAAAAGGCATCAAAAATATTTTCATCGTGACGGTTCCGGCTCTGGCCCAAAAATATTTCGAGCCGCTCGGATTTTTGGAGACGGGGCTTCAGATGTTTTCCGGAAAAGTTTTCGCCGACTGTCGGAGATGCCCGAAGAACCGCTTCCGCGCCGGGCACTATCAATGCAATGAAATCGCACTGGTTTTAAGGAAGAGATAGTTCTCATCTCCAGCATGAGAAAACTCATCAACAATAAAATTGCTATCGCATAATTATTGTCGATGTACTGGCTTAAGGGCTAGAATAAAAAAACAGTGCAGTATACCGGAATACTGTACTGTTTTATTTTCCATAGAAAAAGGGCCACCCGCGCGTGGCGGAGGCCCCTAAAAACTTATTGAAAGTGATGTACCCTTATTCCGGGCAAAGCGAGGACAAATCCTTTCCCCGCTTCTCCAGAAATTTCGAGTTCACCATAACCTCTCTTTCTGGTGAACTTGTCGTTTCACCAACCACGTAGGCATCAATACCGTCTTTGGCGGCCTCGCTCACGACTTTGCCTGCGTCGCCATAGTCCATAATCATCAACATACTGCAACCGCCATGAAAGATGTCATAAGCAGCCCAGTCGCTGATCCGCAAGTTGCCGGAAAGACGGAATGACAAGTCTTGTGCTTCGAGGAGCGCTTGAGCTGGTTCCGGCATATGGCTCAAATCAGCACCGATACCATCCGGAAGAATTTCTTTGAATTTTCCCCAAAGCCCGCCGCCTGTAATGTGGGCAATCTTACGGATTTTGGCAAGAGGAGAGCCGATGCTGCCATCCGGATTCCAGCCAATCAGGCGCGTCACCGTCTTGGCGCAACTTTGAGACGGAACGGTGAGTTTCTGAATGAACGACCGCGCCTCGTCATTTTCCAGGACATCACGGATATCAGGTCCCCAAGATTCTAATGTAATCCCCGTGAGTCGCGTTCCCCCGTTGCAGCGATAACCGGGCTCCCAAAATCCGACGATGGGCATTCCCGGCTTAATTCCCTCGCCTGTGATCAGTAAGTCGCGATGCGACAAGCCGATGCAAGCGCCGCTCCAAGTGAAGACGAGTTGCTTGGGATCTTTCACATCACAGAAAGCGGTTATGCTGTGCTTCATTATGGCAAACTCGCCGGTGATGTTTACTAGGCCGGTTTTCTTGAGAGCGCCACCATAGCCGTCAAACATCGCTTGGACCAGCAGGAAATTATCTTGAGTGACACCCTTGGCCTGCACCTCATTGATCATGATGCAGGACAATATGCCGTTGCGGGCTTGGTCGTCGGCACACATGGCGATAATTTCCCATCCTGCACCTATCATGACAAGAGGTGTCCCGACGATAGTGTAAAACTGCGGTTTCCCGCCAGCGCCGTCGTTCTCGGCATTTTCGGACATGGTCCATTTCTTGACTTGCCCCGTGTCTTCATCCAGCCCTTGATCAGCCATCATCTTGAGCACATGGGACTTCCAGAGATAATTGACCGGTCCCCGAAAACCCGCAGAAGTTGAAGGAAGGACATTCAGCGCCGGACAGTTTCCATAGCTTTGAACACAAACTTGCTTCCCCAGCTCCGATGCACGATCTCCCGGATCCACAATTTCTCTTCTGTAAATATCAATCATTTTCTTTTCTCCTCGCAAATTTTCCGAATTTTAAAAGAAAGGCCCTCCGAGCCCTCCGATTTCCTGGATTTAAACTACCAAACCTGCCGTTTTTAGGCAAGAAAAAATCCCCGCCGGAGCCTCCAAGTCCGGGGGGATTAAGATTTGAGCTAAACGTGAAGTTTCACGTTCTGTCAGAGTTTCAGATTAATTACTTTACTGCACGAACACCATTTTGAAAGAAGAGAAGGCCTTGAGGAGCACCGTCTTCACCAAAAATGGCACGTTCCCAGTGAGGCATTTGGCCATATCTGTTCTTATAAGTAATACCGGCTATCGTGCCTCCATTGGGGCTATATTCAACTTCTCCTTTCATAGACCCATAAGTAGCCGCAATACTCCAGGGATTTTCCCCGGGAGCAGTGACAACCAATCCTTCACCATGACCCGAAGAAAGGATAACCTTCATGCCGTCGAGACTTTCTGTCCATGGGCAACCCGGAACATGATGGATGTACATTACCGTTTTCCATCGATGTTCGAAAGTTCCGCTTTCATTCATGTCCAAAAGAACGTTGGGATTACCAATTTCATCACCGAACAACCCGAGATAGGCCATTATCTGAAATCCATTGCAAATTCCGGCCATAGGGATTCCACGCTCCAGCACGATTTGAAGCTGATCACCGAGAAGATATTGAAGTTCTATGGCGGGAATTGCAGCAGCACGGATATGATCACCGCGGGCGAAACCGCCAGCAAAAAGGAGAAGGTCACACTCATAGAGTTTTTCCTTTCCTTCTGTGAGCCGGTTAATAAGTGACAGTTGCGGCCTGGCGCCGGCCAGTTTAAGGGCATACATCGTTTCGTGGTGGCAATTGGTACCGGGCCACCACAACACTTTGGCGATCGGTTTCATAATGCCACCTCCTCAAAAGTCCTTGACCACTGCTGGGCAAGTTCATCAACAGAAGTGTATAGAAGTTTTTTATGATCGTGCCAGATCTCGATCTTCGGACAGCCCACCACTTTCCCAATTTCCCAGCAGGAGCTCCATTGATGCTGAAATTCCTGAGGAATCCTTTTATCGGACGCAAAGAGGATAGAAGCGTTCAGCTCTCCGAAGAGAGCTTCCTGCGAATCATAGCCTGGGAAAATAGGTAATTCCACTTCGCAACCGAAACCAGAACTGGCCAGACTCATCTCAAACAGTCGCCGCAAGATTCCCCCTTCCGCCACAACCGAACGGGAAAAAATATTGCGAGAACCGCCGAGCTTCAAGAGCAGTTTATGATATTCGACGAGCCCCAGGCGAAGCTTATCCAGATTAATCCTCGGCAATTTGTCTCCCCTTTCGCCATATAGGTCGAGAAGAATCGAGCCTCCGAGATGAATTCTCTCTAGCCCAGGAGTGAACAGATAGAGAATGTCACCGGCTTTAGCGAATGGCTTTTGAACCAGTAACTGATAATCCGGCGCCCGCCCTACAGCGAAGACATCCACAGTAAGTGGGGTATCAATCCTGCCCCTCTCTTCTGTCACGAAGCTTACGTTGGAACTGTCCTTTCCAGAAATGACTGGGGCGCGCAATCTTTTGAAGGCATAGATATAGCCATCTTTTACTAATTGTACAAGTCTCCACGCATTTTCCGGATTATCTCCGCAGGGTGGCGTCATGACATTTACGTTAAAGACGATATCGTCCGGGCTGAAACCAGTCGCCACCAGCTTGGTAAAGGCTTGAGCCATCACCAGCCTCCCCTGTCCAGCAGGGTCCACTTCGCCGTAGAACTGGTTTATAGCATTTGCATATCCCACTGCGTATGGTTTTCCATATAGAGGAGCACCAACAAAAATTTCGTTCGAGACATTTTCATCTTGTCCAATGCCATACGGGACAACCGTCCGAGCTTGCACGGTCTGGTCATAGTTTCGGCCGGCCGCCCTCTGATCACTGATATTATAGTGACCGAGGACTTTTCGGGCTAATTGCACCCATGCATGCTCGGTGTCAGGTCTTGGAGGACGAAAGGGTATAGGCTTTTCTTTTGGCTCAGATACTTCAATCCTCGACAGAGGACAGCCATTGTCGATAAAACTGTATTCCAGGTTGCATACCATCTCACCTGAAAATACTGCCTGCGGATTCTTGATCCAATCTTCATTGTTGAGATCAGGATCATGTATGATCTGGCAACAACCGGTGTCAGTGAAGATGCCTATGACCGTGACGCGAACACCGTAATCATGAGCAATTTCCAAAAATTCTGAAAGTTTTTTCGGAGGAACAGCAAACGCCATCCGTTCCTGACTTTCAGAAATGTCGATTTGCCATGGGGCCATTCCTGCGCTCTTTAAAGGAACCCAAGCGGTGTTATAAAATATACCACTTGTTACTGTCGCGACCCCCATTTTTACCAGGTCTTCCGGTAGCGTAGGGGTGGAAAGGAACGGCACGACGCCGGAACCTTCAGGCAGAGATGAATCAAACCGCGGTAAATCAGAGAAGATCGTAGGGATATTCTTAAAGTCTTTGATTTTTAGAACCTTGCTCCCCATTTCTCCGCTGCATGATAATCCGGCTGCTCCAAGATCAGTTAGAGCTCTTATGCATCCTCGGTCTCGCCAGACGGGAATCGCTTCCATGAAAATGCGCTCCTCAATCGGGTGACCAAGCTGAACATGAGCCGCATCAACAGAGTGTGTTTTTGCAGTGCCACGACTTGAGCTGACGGTAGCACCATGAATGCCATCCATACCTGTAAACCCGCCACCGAGCACCATAAAATCCCCAACGTAGGGCATCATTTTCCGAGATCTGTCTTCGGGGATGAGCCCGACACAATGCCCAAGAGCAATTGATTTTACATTTTGGTCATGGATCAAATACTTCCATGTTACTGTCGGAATTCCCATGGGATCGTTGTAATCACGAATCCCGAAAATGGACTGGCGCAAGAGATGCCGCGGATGAAATGTTCCTTTGTAGACATGTTCCCAGGAAATGTGAGGATCGCGACTGGCAATGATAATGGTCGCGGCAATAGGATACGCTCCCTGCCCCGTTCCCATCGGGTCGCGAAATACTCCACCCGACAAAGTAAGAATGGCGCCTAGGACATCAGCCAGCATCGGCGAAATATGGGTTTCACCCTTAATAGCCAAAGCCCATCCGTCATAGAAGCGCATAACACCAGCATTATCTACGAGAGCTGATAAGACTAAGGGATGGTTTATCTCCAGTATCGCGCTTTGTAAATGCTGTAGTAGTCCCAGCGACTTCCAGGTGGTGTGGAAGCAGTGGTCACCCCACCAAGCCGCCAGTTTTTCTATCTCAGCGTCAGTAGCGGATCGCTTCTTCCGGTTGATGTAGTGACTTTGTATAGCCAACAGCTTGTCATCGCTCAGGAAAAGACGTCTGCGTTCAGACAAATCCCGCAGTTGCTGGATGGTCATTTGGCGCAAATCGAAGTTTTGGACGGGAACATGCTCGCTACGCGGTTTCAGGGTGTCCCATTCATGACCAGGCGGAACCAGCCACTCGCACTGCGGATTGAAAAGAAAACGGTTAGCAATCTCACAGGCGACTTCCGAAGAAACACCCGTCAGTTGATAACGTTGGGCCAACCGCGTCCATTCAATGCCAGAAACGCCCAAGGCTTTCGCGCCATGCAGAATTGAATCCATTTGCGGATCGGTCCAGGCATTTTTGTATGTAACTTCAAAAACTACTCCTAGCTTCTGATCCAGAATCGGCAAAAGCGAAACCTCCTCCACCATGGGATGGCGAAAGAGTTTTTCTAACCTTGCCACTTCTTGGGGCTCGAGAGGCACTTCGCGTTCGACACGTAAAACGTGTTCGATACGTAAGCCATTGAGCTTAGGGTAACCCATCTGCTGCAAGTACCGTAGTAACTTTGCAGCTGCCGGGTCGTCCCCGGTTCTAATCTTGAAAAGAGTTGAAATGCTTCCCATCTCCACACCTTCCTTTCCCATTTCGGGTTTATCACGGCCGAGGTTTTTCCACTACGTGGATGTTTTTGTCATACCCCGCCGGCATCAGCTGGCGTTTGAGTTCTTCAGTTTCGTAGACCACCTGATCGCCCACGAGCCGCACTTGGCCGTGGACGACGTAGTTGAGAACCCGTGACTGCCACTCATGCTCCACTTGGTTAACTCGCTCCGCCAGAGTTTCCGGTGTATCATTCGGTTGAATCAACACCGGGCGCTGGAAAAATATAGGCCCGCGATCGTAAACTTCGTCCACGAAATGCATGGTGACCACGCTATGGGTGATTTCCCCGCGGTGATATGCCGCCAAGACCGCTTCATGGACGTGATGTCCATACATGCCGTCCCCGCCGAAATTCGGCAAGGGACCGGGATGAATATTAATTGTTCGCGCGGGATCCAGTCCCGCAACCAGTTTCAGCCAGCCGGAGAGCATGACATAATCAGCTCCATACTTCTCAACTAGTTCTCGATAGTCTTCGGCCAAAAACGGACCGGGCCAGAATTCGAACGGGACTCCCAGCTCTACCGCCTTTTTCCAAACGCCGCCGCGAGGATGATTTGACACCACGCCCACAATTTCAGCGTTGAGAACCGGCGGACTGATCCGTGTATTCCAAACCATCACCTCAAATCCGGATCCGCCTCCGGTCTTTGTGCCGGAAGCGAAAACCAACACTCTTGGCTGTTTTCCACAACTCATGATTATCTCCCTCCATCCAGTATTTTATTCATTTTTAAAAGAAGCAGTCTCCCCCCCTTTTGTCTTATTCTCAACGTTATCAAATACAGCCCATAAGCGCAATTGACAAAAACCGCTTTATATTCTAGTATGTTCAGCAGTTATCGAATCAGGCGAGTATCCGAAGAATATAGTCAAATATATCGTTTAGGATAAACATAGTCGTTCGCCTCGTAGTCGATAGTAAAAAGTTAATATTAGGCGAACAATGGACTACAACAACAGACCCCAGCGCCAGATGCATGATGTGTCTTCGCTCGGACTCAAGTGCTCTGAATGCCAGACCGACATTACGGAGCTTCCGTTCGAGCCCACCAAGCGGGACGACGGAACTTACGGAAGACTCTTCTGCGCGAACTGCCACCGCAGCCGGCGCCGAAATTTCGGCCCGCGCCGAGATTTCAACCGTCAGGACCGGTACTAAAGAAACAGCCCCCCGAAGAAAATCGGGGGGTTTTCGTATCCGCACCCTTGCCGGCCGGGTGATTGCGCTTTCAAGGCCTTGAACACTTTACAGATTATAAAATCAATAAACTTGCCGTTCCCCGGTTTTTGAGCTAAAATGAAATGGATCCTAATCAAAATTTTATCCCATGTACTGCCTAGTCGATTTTCGCAATCGTCCTCAGTTTGGCTATACCTTCAGGACTCGCGATCAAGCTCGCGAGTATCTCCAAAAAATAAAAAACAATCCCTTTGGAATTACCCTTATTCATCTCGACGGCCGCCGGGAATATTTTGAAAATGGACTGCCTGCGAAGCTGTTTTTTCAAAAAGGACTGCTTCTGAAGCAAAACAGAAAAAAATTCCGTCTGGAAATCAAAAAAGGCTGTGACGTCAAATACCAAGTAAAGAGATCATGCGGTCTCGACGCTCTGAAAAAGTATGAGGGTCCATCGTGGAGAAAAAACAACAGAAGCTGGAAGAGCAATTCGGTTCAATACTTATTCATGCTCGGCAACCGCAAAGTATACGCCAGCCTGGCAATCGCCTCTCTTATATTTTTTTCTTTTTCAATATATTTTCAGAATTATTATAGTCAAGATGCCGTCGCCTATACTGAAAACCTGGATTCGTTCGGGGGTCGGGTTGCCGGTGTCTCGTTTCAGAAAGATTTCGCAAATGAAAAAGACTCGGTGAAGCTTGCAGATGAGGAAATTATATTGAATCTTCTCCAAAAAATCGAAGAGGAACAACAGGAGGAGTTTAGCGAGGAAATTCGCGCCTATATTAAAGGCCGTCCCATGGAAGCCATGGCTCCTTATATAGCCAAAGAAGACCGGATGGTTGCCGCTTTCATTGTCGGAATCGCCATGAAGGAAAGCAAATTCGGGGTTTATGCTCCTCACAAGGGCGGGCGCGATTGCTATAACTACTGGGGCTACAAAGGGCGAGAAAACCCAACTGCTTCCGGATATTCCTGCTTCAATTCGCCCGAACACGCCATTCAGGTTGTCGGGAAACGAATATCCAAGCTTGTCGAGGGCGGAATTTCCAACCCGGCTGAGATGATTTCCTGGAAATGCGGCTCGACCTGCTCCTGGGACAATCCGGAAAACGTTCGAAAATGGATTGCCGACGTGGGAATATATTTTAGGAAAATAAACTCCTGAATCGGCTTATATAAAGCAAATTTGGATACCTAGGAAATTCAAGAATTTAGAGCCCCTTTTTAAGAATTGAGAGTGAAAACTTCAT
>CAZFIH010000020.1:0-15407 GCA_964519445.1 uncultured Bdellovibrionales bacterium
CCGAATAACCATAAGAATTTCTCATATCTTTGCGCTCCCATTGGAACAGTAAGATCTTCTAAGTCTTTAGTAAGATCACCGTCTAAGTTGGCAACATTGCCCTGGCTAAGCATTGAGGATGTTTTATCTTTTATAACATCTTTCCATTCTTGGGGAAGATCACCAATTCGGGTGCCTGGTTTTGGTGGATCACCCGGAATCTTTGCCGCGAGACAACTTTCCGCGAAAAGACCGAAAACAAAAAAAACAAGCAAGGAAACGGCAATTGCCCAAAATGATCCAGAGAATAATGGTCTAGATATAAATGTTTCTTTTTTGTTGGGTTTTAGACAACTCAAATGTTTTATTTAAAGTCTATTCCCGACCAATACACCAAAACCAGCGACTGGTATCGCGTGAACGTTTTGGTTCATCCCCCACGCCAATTTTCTGCCAACAAAAAAACCACCTCGGGCTTGCTAAGTTGTTGGCAGAATTGGTGTGAGGGCGAATAAATTCATTATCTCCGGTTGAAATAAATGTTTTCTCTCGCTCCCTGCTGGATTTGGTTCTGGACGTTCCAAATTTGAGTTCCGGTCTGGTTTCGAAATTCCATAAGAGAGCGGTCGATTGGGTCTGTCACTTGCCGGATTCCGTAGTTGAGAAGATTGGTGAGGGTCTGGGCGACCATGGCTGTCGCGATTTCGGGAATGGACTGGGCGAGAGTGAGCATTTTGAGTCCCATGAGCTGGGTTTCCGCGGTAAGGTCTCTTACGATTGATCCGGGCAGAGTCACTTTTGAAGAAGGTGTCCAGTCGGATCCTGGCGGGACAGTCACCCTGCCTCCCTGAGAACTGGTCGCCGCATAGGGACCGCGGTTTGATTCTTTTGTTTCCACTCCCGGAAAGCCTTGTCCGGCGATGCCTTGCGCTTTTCTTTTTTCTTCCTCCTGTCTATAAGCCTCCCGTTGTGCAGCTCTTGCCCGAAGCCAAATAGAAGCCAGATCATTCTGCGGTTCAGCCGCCTTTCTCCAAGCCATCCAGTTGTTGCGGGTGGTCGGGTCGAAGATAAGAGAAGCCTTTCCTTCCGCCACGTAGTTCTGAAGATCCGGCGGTCTTTTGGCCAGCTCCACTTCAGCGTCGAGGGCCGTCTGGGCGTTGTCGAGAACCCTTTGCATGGCCGAAGTCGTTCCGCTTCGGAGCCCCGTGAAAAAATCGTTGACGACCATATCGGCCGTTCGCTGGGCGGATCCGAAGATGAAGTCCTGCCAGTCAGTGATGAACATGGCTCCGTCGCCTCCGATGCAGTATCTCCCGCAGCTGCCGGTGAGAAGAACGTTCAGCCGCCCCTGAATGACCCGGATGGCGGTGATTTTGACACTGGCCACAACCTGCTTTTGTATATTTTCCAGCATTCGCTCGGTCTCCACTTGCCAGATGGCAGCGCCAATATTCGTCCCCCACGCTTCCGCGCGAGCAGGAAAAGGAAGAGAACTCGATAGTATAGATATAAGTATTATAACCGTAATAAGTCTTTTCATTTTATTTTTGTTCCGCCAAATAAATTTCTAATTGACCTAATTCCTAATTGCTCTAATCAAATTCCAATGACTGAATAAATAAATCTACTTTAACTTATTTGTGATGGAATTAAATATAAGATTCAATTCTTTGGCTTCTTTCCATAAATTCCTTGCTTCTACTTTGAGTTCTGGAATAGCTACAGCAGTTATCCTCAACCAATGTTTTGTTTCTCGAGCTTCTTTTTTGCAGATACCTATCTTGTGGCGAAAATCTTTTTTGGATTCGGCGTCATCCGCTTCACAATAATTTGCTCCAATACTTGTGCCTGCACCAACAATTTGCGGGATTATTTTCTGGGTAACTGGGTTTAAAGGAATTTTTTTAGCGAACTCGACTATGTCTTCTCCAAATTTAGCTGTTCTTTCTTCAAGGTCGTATTTTTTCAGCTTTTCTTTCATTGGAGCTTGGGTATTGGTTAGGTCAATTAGATCAATTAGAAATTAGAAATTCGCTACGGCAGTTCAATAAACTCGATATCATACTGGTCGAGGATATCTTTCATCTCGCTTTGAAGCTTGTTGGCGGATTCAGCCACTTTCTGGAGAACAACAAAAGACGACAGGCTCTTCATGGGATCCTCGGCGCTCACGATTACGTCGTCTTTCATTTCGGCGGTATAAATTGCCAGAGCCAGCGCAGATTTATGCAAATCCTCGAGAATATACGGAACCTCGATTTTCTTGATTTGTTCAATTGAGTTGCGGGACCTTTGGGCATAATCATCAATTGTCTCCTGATCACCCTTGAGGACGGAATTGAGAAGCTCCTCGCTTTCACTGGTGACGTTTTCCTGAAGATCGTCGGGGCTTGTGATGGCAAAAGGAGAATTGAGAGCAATGACATAGGCAAGCGAGGCTAGATATTTTTCAATCTCTTCTTTCTGTTTTTCTTTCACTTCTTCCGGCTCGAGATTTTTGTCGTCAACGGGGGGAAGAAGCTTGACCTCGTCATCTCGTATTTGGGGAAGCTCCCGCTCCATATTTGCGGACTGGAGCGCCTGCTGGATTATCTGATCGTAATCAGAGGCGCCAAAACTTGGATTTTCAAGGAAGCTTTCCGATTCAGTTCCTTTTTGCTGACTCATGAGCATCAGTTGTCCCAGCAGTTCATTGGTGAGATTTGGATTTTCGGGATCGGAGCTGAAATCGCTCACGACTTCCTCGCTCAAGCCTCCAAGGCCGAGACCGGCCAAGCTGTCCGTACCCGAAAGAAATTCTTCTCTCGGGTTTTTATTGGAAAATTCTCCAATCTCCGCCGCATTTTCTTGAGAGGCAGTATCGCTCGCAACGACAATCCGGTCCCCCGGTGCCGGCTTCAAGGGATTGTAGCCGCTTGAGACCTCTTTCCCGTCCGAATATCCGTCGCCGTCGGTATCGGGATTGAAAGGATCCGTTCCGAGCATTTTTTCTTCCTGATCAGTTAGGCCGTCTTGGTCGGAATCGGAGAACAAGGGATTGTTGCTGTCATTTTCCGCCAAAGCAAAAAGAGTGGTCGCGAAGACCGCCAAAGTGACGATGCCAATGGCAAAGGTTTTCAGGTTTATAATCCTCCCAAGACGGCATCTTTTTCTGTTTGTTTTCACCCCGTTAGAAAATAAATAATTAAAGAATTTCTTTCTTCCCGTTTTCCCAGGCTTTTCCCGGCAATTTCTGACGGGATTCATGAAAATGGTTTCAAGCCGAAATTCTGACGGCGTGAGTAAATTATAGCATAAATGAAAACGCGAACAAAATTGAAAAATGTTGATAAAAAGTCTTTTTCCGTGCTAATTTAAGATTGCCGGAAAAAAGGAAAATTATGCTTCAAAAAGTCATCGAAAAGTTGGAAAATTATCCCTTGACTTTTCTCCATTTTCTGCTTGGTTTTTCAGCCATGATTGTCTTTCGAATGCTGGGAGAGAATATCTTGGGAAATCTCACGGGGAAATCGCTGGATTTTTTCATCGGATCGACGCTGGCTGCCTATCTTTTCTTTCTCTTTTCGTATCTCGTAATTCTCATATATCTCGCCTGGTGGATCAAGGAACCGGTGAGAAAACCGGCCAATATTCTTCTTTGGGGATTTTGGCTGGCAGTCTTCCCGCCTTTTTTGGATAAAATTTTGTGCGGTGCCGAGAGATGCTGGAGCTTTTACGCCTTTGACAGCTTGGCGGGGCTTGGAAAAAGATTCCTCACGTTTTTCGGGGACAATCCAATGGTCGGAATTACCTACGGAGTGCGAATTGAAGTGGCTCTGGCGGTTATTTTTCTCACCCTCTATATTTTCCTCAAAACAAAAAAGCCGCTCAAAGCTTTTCTGGGAGGGTTGATATCCTACGCGATACTCTTTGTTCTCGGTTCGTTTCCTTCCTGGCTCACTTTTTTCGTTTTGGCGCCGTCGAAAAGTATTTTTCAAATCGGGGAAATTGACATCGCCGGAATTTTTCTCTCGCCGGTCCGCTACTTTTCCGTCTCGAGCGGCGATATTATGAACGCTCTCAATGTCAAGATGAATCTGGTTTATGCCTTTCTTCTGACGGGAGCTGCAATTTTCTTTTTCTGGAAAAATTACCGGGAAAAATTCTGGCCGGTCGCGAAAAATATCCGCTGGATTCAGATCATGATTCACGCTGGCATTGTCCTTTTCGGTGTGGGTTTGGGAGCATTTTATTTCCCAAAAAATGTAACTTTGAACGTTTTTTCTTTTTTGGCGCTAGCCAATTTGATCCTGGCGGCCGTTTTTTCCTGGATTGCTTCAGTGTTTCTCAATGATCAAACTGATTCTGAAATAGACAAAATTTCCAATACATCCCGGCCTCTAGTTTCGGGAAAGGCTGTGCCTTCCGAATACACCCAACTGTTCTGGGCAAGCTTTTGGTTGTCGCTTCTTCTTGCTCTCTCCGTCGGAGTGAAATTTTTCCTCTTGGCTTTTTCCTATCACGCCATAAGCTGGATTTATTCCGGCTGGCCCTTTCGCTTGAAAAGTCTGCCAATTGTCGCCACTTTTCTTTCCGCTTTGGCTTTGGTCCTTCTTTTCTTTTCCGGATTCATTCTGCTTTCCGACAATCAGGATATTTCAGTCTTGCCTTCTGCGGTGATTTGGCTGCTTATCCTCGCTTTCACTGTTTCGCTTCCCGTAAAAGACCTCAAGGACGTCGAAGGAGACCGGAAAAGCGGAATTTATACCATTCCGGTTCTTTTGGGCGAGACGTGGGCGAGATTCGCGATAGGACTGGGAATATTTGTCTCCTACGCCTTGAGCGTGGTCTGGCTCAACTTGAAGATTCTCTTTTTTCCGGCCATGATTTTGGGCGCGGCGTCATTTTGGATTCTCCAGAACAAAAAAATATCACCCCGCCGGGTGCATATTTGGGTATTTGGGTTGCTGTTTGTGTATGTGGTTCTGATGGCGGTTACTCTGTTTTGGCCAATGTTTTTAGTTTAGAGGAAACGGGGATGAGGCTGTGGGTCAAGCTATAGACAGTAGGTTTTGAGTAATCTTCTTGCTGCATTTTGCCCGCTTCCTAAACTGCCGCTGCTTCCCTATTTTCCTACGACTTCTTCATAAAGTCTCATCCACTCTTTAAGCCCCAGCTTCTCCGCCCTCACCGCCGGATCCAATCCGGCTTTTTTGATGTTTTCAGTAATTTTTTCTTTCGGCTGGTGAAAACCGTTTGATAAATTATTGAGAAGAGTTTTCCTTTTTGACGAAAATCCAGCCCGGACAAGTGAGAAAAATTTGCCTGCGTCCGCCTTGGGCGGATTTTTTTTCTTTTTGACGCGTATCACGGCCGAATCCACTTCCGGAACCGGTTCAAAATTTTCTTTCGGAACATAAAAGAAAACTTCCGGCTCGGCGTAGAATTTTACCGATATGGACAAAATGCTTTCTTTTCCATCGAGTGCGACTATTCTCTCCCCGACTTCTTTTTGGACCATCAAAATCATTTCCTCCGGCGGAAATCTTGTTTCAAGAAAAAGGCGGATGATTTTGGAAGTAATATAATAGGGCAAATTGGCGACGACTTTATAGTTTTTGAAATTTTCTTTTTCAAGGAGATCCGGAAGGTTGGTTTTCAGCATATCATTTGTGAATACTTTAAAATTGCCATTCCCGCGCCCGCCTGCCGGCGAGGCAGGAAAGCGGGAATCCAGCAATTTTGACAAAGCGGGATCAATTTCTATTGCAATAATTTTTCTTGCATGCTTAATGAGATACTTCGTAAGAATCCCCTTTCCAGGGCCGACCTCAAGAACATTTTCACCATTAATATCCGCTGATTCAGCGATTTTTTTTGCGATACCCTCGTTTATGAGGAAATTTTGACCTAATTTCGTTGGCACAAATTTATAGGATTGAAATTATTGGGAGAAATAAGATTTTTAATTTGCCGATTTTATATTTTGAATTGTCATTTTGATTTTTGATATTTGAATTTTGCATTAATTCAATATTTCTTCCACCTTCACGTTGATTACCCCCGCTCCGAGGTCGGCAATTTTTTGAAAAGCCTTTTTATTGAGGTCAATGATGCGGTCTTCGCCGTAGGGGCCGGAATCATTCACCTGAACGATGACTGATTTTCCGTTGGAGCGGTTGGTGACGCGGAGGTATTTTCCGAACGGAAAGTCCAGGCTGGCGCAAGTCATTCCGTCCCCGTTTGAATACCAGGTGGCCAAACCCTTGTCGGTTTTTCCGACAATTATTTTTGTTCCCGTCACTTCGATTTGGGAAACCGGCTCTTTGGCAACTTTGCTCGCGAGCAGCTGGCGGTTGGTTTCTTTCCCGTTGGTATAGGTGATTTTATAAGTTTTCTCCCGAACACCTTTCTCGCCTTTTTGCTTGATTTCTTTTTTGCGCCAGAGAACCGAGCTATCTTCCTTCTCAACGGTTTTGAAAGGCACGCCTTCTTCGATAGTGATTTCTTCGAAATTGATTCTGGTAACCACGATATTTAGGCCGGGCTCCAGCGTGGAATTAAGCTCCGGTTTAATCTTATCGGCGTGTGATAAAGTCACATTCGCTTCCGTTACCGCCTCGCGGACGGTTTTTCCCAAGGTGTCGATTTTTATTTCCCGATCATCAACTTCAATCATCACCGGAATTGCCCGGCGGATGGTGATTTTTTGCCCGGGATATGTTTGGAAGACGAGATCAGGGAAGATAAAATCGCTCCCGCCAAGAGTAATGTTTCTTTCAGCGAGAAATTCGGCGATAGTTTGTGAGTTCGTTACAACCGGATGTTCCATTCCGTTGTCAGAGAGTGTCACCATGAACGATTTTTCCATACTGAAGCTCCTTTTCCCAAACGGCCAGAAGAAATAAAGAATCATTGCAACTACCAGAAAAATAAGGAAATATTTGAGTTTTTTTCTCATAAAAAGACAGTTGCGTCTAGCTGTATACTATATACTATTTTGAAAAAAAGAAAAAGCACTCCGATAGAAACGCTTTTATGATACAATATCAGGACGCTTTATCTGGGCGGTCTTCCATAAAATTTCACTTCGACCAGTTATAGTGAAAATAAAATAAGGGCTATTTTCTTCGCAGTGAAAACATTTTTATTATTTCGGAAAGTTTTTTCTATACCTGCCTCTGCCGGTACTGAATGGCTTCGGCGAGGTGCGGAATTTCGATGTTCTCCGCGCCGGCGAGATCGGCGATGGTGCGGGCGATTTTTATGATCCGGTGGAAAGCCCGGGCGGAGAGATGAAGCTGATTGACAGCTTGGCGAAGAAGATTCAGTTCTTTTTCGCCAAGGGCGCAAAACTGTTTGACGTGCTGGTTTTGCATTTCGGAGTTAGTGATGATTCCGTCGATATTTTTGAATCTAGCTCGTTGCTTCTCCCGGGCGGTCATTACCCTTTCCCGAATCGAGGCGCTTTCTTCGCCTACTTTTTCTTCGGCCAGTTTTTCGAATTTCATCCGGGGAACTTCAGTGTGGATGTCAATCCGGTCCAGGATCGGCCCGGAAATCTTGCGCTGGTATTTGACGATCGATGCCGGCGTGCAGGAGCAAAGTTTTTCCGGATCGGTGGCGTTTCCGCAGGGGCACGGGTTCATCGCGGCAATCAAAGTGAAGCGGGCCGGAAAAGACAGCGTGGCTTGGGCCCGGGAAACGGAAATCAATCCGTCTTCCAAAGGCTGGCGCAGATTTTCCAGAACATTCCGTGCGAATTCGGGAAACTCGTCCAGAAACAAAACTCCGCGATGAGAGAGACTGATCTCTCCCGGCCGCGGATAAGTTCCCCCGCCGACAAGCGACACTGCCGAAGCGCTGTGGTGAGGCGACCGGTAGGGACGTTCGGAAATAAGTGACGTTCCCTGACTCAATTTTCCGGCGATGGAAAATATTTTGGTAACCTCAAGAGCTTCTTCAAAGCTCAAAGGCGGAAGTATGGAAGGGAAAGTGCGAGCAAGAAGAGTCTTTCCTGATCCGGGCGGTCCGGAAAGAAGCACGTTGTGGCCGCCGGCCGCGGCGATTTCGAGCGCCCGCTTGGCGTGCTCTTGGCCCTTGATATAGGCCATGTCGGCCAGATACTTCTGGGGAGCGAAAACTTCCGCCATATCCTGCCTCGGCTCGGGTTTGATTTTCTTCTCTTCCAGGAGATGAGCCGTGAGCTGTTGGAGGTTGCCGGCTGGAATAACAGAAAGCCCCTCGACAATTGCCGCTTCCTTGGCGTTGATCGAAGGGACAACGAGTTCGCTGATGTTGTTCTCTTTGGCCATAATGGCGATAGGAAGAACGCCGTTCACCGGCCGAATATTTCCGTCTAGAGATAGTTCGCCGACAAACATCCGGTTTTCAATTTTGGATCGGATTTGCTTCGTGGCCAAAAGAAATCCAAGCGCGATAGGAAGGTCGTAGAGCGGTCCTTCCTTCTTGATGTCCGCCGGCGCCAAGTTGATGGTGATATGCCCGCAGCGGTGAGGCGGGCGAAAGCCGGAGTTCTTGATGGCGGCGTCCACCCGGTCTTTGGCCTCTTTCACGGCCGTGTCGGGAAGACCGACAATGGAAAAAGTATGCAGCCCCGAATGGGTATCAGCTTCCACTTCAACGGGAAGACTCGTGAGTCCGACGGTAGCGGCGGAAAGTATTTTGGAAGACACAATGTTTAAATTATCAATTATCAATTATCAATTCTCAAATAAATTCCAAATCTCAATTTTCAAATCCCGAAACTTCAGTCATTTGAATTTGAATATTGGAATTTATTTGTTATTTGATGATTGTGATTTGATTCTTCTGATTGATCCTGCAATCAGCGCTACTATCCCAATTGCAATATAAATGTCGGCCAAGTTGAATATTGGCCATATTTTAAGGTCGATGAAATCAACCACGCAACCATGAAAGATTCGGTTGAGAAGATTGGAAATAGCTCCAGCGAGAATGATTATGATTGCCCATCGGGTAATTTTGTTTTCATTTTTCGCAAAAAAGTACACCAAAAGAAAAAAGATAATTATCCAAAGAAAATAAAAAACGCCCGGGGCAATTGGGATGCTCCAGGCGAGATTCTTGTTGCAGACGGAATTTTCCGCGAAGGCATATTTCAAAATCTGATCAATCGAAACGAGAGCAAAAAATAAGAAAATAAGAGGGAGAGATCTTTTCATTTTTTATTCTGTCGATATTAGCACTCCAAGCATTTAGCAGCTTGAGGATAAGCGCGAAGCCGGTCCAGTGGAATTTCTTTTTGGCAATTTTCGCAAACACCGTAAGTTCCCTTTTCCATTCTTTCAAGAGCCTCGTTAATTTTTTCAAGTTCCGTCTTCATAGTTTCGTCGGCTGCTAGGGTGCTTTGATACATTTCCATCTCGTCGGCGTTTTCTTCCTGATCACGGTCAATTTCCTCAAATTTGGTTTCGTACTCACGGTCAACCTTTTCACTTTTTGCTTCCGATTTGGAAAGAGTTTCTTCCAGGCGCTTTTTTTCAGCGAGCAATTTTTGTTTGAGTTCCTCTAGGATTTTCTTGTCCAGCATATGGTTAGCTTAATCTTTAAGCTACTGAATTATAACACAAGGGATAAATATGTCGAACGGGAAAAATCCTAAATCCTAAGCGCAAAACTCAAAACACATTCCAATATTAAAGCTATAATTTTTATAACAGTTTTGGATTTCAGTAGTATATATATTTCAAATGCCTGATATCAGAATTACCGGTTGCTGGGTCAATTTCGATTGAAATAGCGTCGAGTCGATAGTCGCACGCGTGAAGCCGGTGTTTGTTTATGAAAATGGAAATAGCTTTCTGCAGCCGCTTATACTTCCGTGGCGTGATGGCACTTTCCGGATTTTTGGAATAGGGATTCTTTTTGATAGTTTTCACTTCGGCAAAGACCAGTTCGCTGGTCTCGCAGTCTTTGGCGACAATGTCAATTTCTCCTCTCCGGTAGCCAAGCTCATTGGAAAAATTCGTCTCCAAAATTTCATAGCCGTTCTTCGTGAGAAATTCCGCCGCCGCGGATTCTCCGTATGAACCAAGGTCTTTTTTTGGGATGGATTGCATAATTGAATTATAATCCTTTTTTTTCAACAAAAAAACCGTCTTCTGAAAGCCGATTTATCTCGAGCGCCTATTATACCGGAAAACAATCTGAAACTGGCGGGCCCAAGCGCCCGCAAAAAAGATTTAAGTGGCGGGGCCCGCCAGTGTTTGACATTCAGCAATATGCTTAGAGCATCGCTAGCCCGGGTGAAAGGCAATATTCGCGATAGCATTCCGTGGCATATGTGCTGTATGCCCTGAATACATTAACCTCCCCACGGTTTGAAGGAACCTGTCTTTGTTTTTTTGATTTTTGTTTTTTTCAAAAAAAATTTGTTTTTGTTTTTCATTGCCGCGTTGGGCAAGAAAAATGGGGAAGCCAATGAGTTCCAATCACAAATAGGGGGAAATTGTGATTGGAACTCATTGGCCCTTATTGAATTTTCGGATTTTCAAGCTACATCTATAGTATAGCAGATTTTAGCGGAAAGGTCAAACCTTTTAACAGATTAAACGCAGATTCAGGACGGATTACACGAAGATACGCAGGATAAACACAAATTTACTTTTAAATCTGTGCATTTGTGCTTTAACCTGTAAAAAATCCGTGTGAAATTTGTGGTCTACTTCTCTGACATATAATCCAGAATCGAACGGATGGAATACTTGGAAACCGCGAAAATCAGATATCCGCCGTCCGGAGTCTCAATAAGTGAATAATCCAGCGAAGTATTGGGCGGGCTCGGGAAATTGTAATATCGGATATCGGCACCGTTATAATGCGAGGAGCTAAACGAAATTGAAACGGGCGGAAGCTCCGCGCCAAGATAAAGAGGTTCAATTTCAGCCGCCAGCCTCGGCTCTTCCCCGGAGAGCGTTGAGGTGACATTTTCAGTTTCGGAAATTTTGAAGACGGCTCCGGATCGGATTTCGCTGTGTTCATTTTTGAGAAAAAGGCTGTATTCATCACTCACTAATTTTTCAATTATGGTTTCCGGAATTGTAATCGGAAACATGGCAATGAAGCTTTGAACAGAAAATTGCTGATATTCGGAATTGACCGGCCTCACTTCTATAATTTGGCCTTCAGAAGATTCGGCCAGAAAATTGGTGGCCATCAGCCTAAAAGCGTCTTGAAGCTCCGAGCCTTGCCAAGCCGGATTGATTATGAGAGCTTTGACGCTTTGGCTTTCTTCGACCTGTTCTTGCTCCTGATCCTGATTCATACCAGCTTGTTCGGGCATTGTATCAGCAGAAGTTTCTGTTTCGACTGGCTGTTTCATGAAAAACCAGTAGTAAAACAGGCCGCTTCCGAGGATAGCAACAATCAAAAAAAGCATGACGAGAAAAAGGGCCATGCCTTTCGATTTTTTCTTCTGACTTTTTTCCGGTACGCCTACGGCCGGTTGCTTCTGGGAAATTTTGTTTATTTTTTCAAAAGGGGACTTGTTTGGATAGTAGGAATCTGATCCGACCGTGGCAGCCGTCGAAAAACTCTCTTTTCCGGGAGTCTTTTCCGGCTCCGGACTCTTCGTCTTTTCTTGAGCTGGCCTATCTGTTTCTTCTTGTCGCTTGGACTGGGATTGCGAAAATTGTGGCTTCTTGCGCAATGTGGTGGGGAAAGCGGGGGCGGCAGTCATTGACTGTCTGACAAAAGGTTCCTCCCCTTCTTTACTTTGGCGAAAGGAGTCGGGAGACGGCAAAACGGTTTCTTTCTCGTCCGTCTTTTTCCCGCCGGAGATAAATTCTTTGTAGTCGCCTTTAAGAGTCCGAATTTCACCTTGCATATCGGAGAGACCAACGCTGGGTTGATTTATTTTGGGCGGCTTGTTTTTTTTTGAAAAAAAAGAGAACATTTTTATTTCCTGCCGGAATGCCCTTCAAAATCTTGGGCGGTGCTATTCATCTTTTCCCAGGCGTTCCAACAGTCTGAATTTTGTTTTATGCTTTGAATTCATTCTACATCATTTTTCAATCCTTTCATAGTGAGGTTTATTCTTCCTAGATTGTCAATCTCCTTGACTTTCACTTTGACAATCTGCCCCACTTTCAATGCATCATCCACCTTGGCGATTCTTTTTTCCGATATTTCCGATATATGAATGAGTCCCTCCTGCTTCGGAAGCAACTCGGCGAAGGCTCCGAAAGGCATTAACCGTGTCACGCGGGCGTTGAATATTTCACCCACGGCTACTTCCCTGGTCAGATTTTTCACCCAGGAAAGGGCTTTTTCTCCCGCTCCTTTATTATCCGATGTTATGAAAACCATCCCGCTGTCTTCGATGTCAATTTGCACTCCGGTCTCGTCAATAATTTGATTAATAACTTTTCCCCCGGGACCGATGACGTCGCGAATTTTTTCCGGATTGATTTTTACGGTGATGATTCTTGGAGCATAGGGCGAGAGTTCGGCTCTCGGCGCACTTAAGGCTTTTTTCATTGTGTCAATTATCGCGACGCGGTTCTTGAGCGATTGAGCAAAGGTATCGCGCATTATCTCGCTCGTCAAGCCTTCCACTTTGACGTCGAGCTGAATGGCCGTAATACCTTTTTTTGATCCGGCAATTTTGAAGTCCATTCCTCCGAAGTGGTCTTCCGGACCCTGAATATCGGAAAGAAGCTTGTATTCCTCCCCCCCCGGAGAAATGACAATACCGATTGAAACACCTCCAACAATGGCTTTCACCGGCACTCCCGCGTCAAGCAGCGCCAAGCTGGATCCGCAGACGCTGGCCATCGAAGAAGAGCCGTTTGAGGACAGTATTTCACTTACCAGACGGATAGTATAAGGGAAGGATTCCTTGCCGGGAATCACCGGCTCCAGCGCTTTTTCCGCGAGAGCGCCGTGTCCAATTTCTCTCCGGCCGGGGCCTCTCATTGGGCGCACTTCGCCGACTGAAAAAGGGGGAAAATTGTAGTGGTGCATGAATCTTTTCTTCTCATCCAGTTCCATAGTGTCAATAATCTGCTCCATTCCGGGAGAACCGAGCGTGACAGTCGTGAGAGCTTGAGTTTCTCCTCTGGTGAACAGGGCGGATCCGTGAGTGCGCGGAAGGATTCCCACTTGGCAGGCTATCGGCCGAACTTCATCGAGTTTTCTCCCATCCGGACGTTCGCCCTTTTCGAGAATCTCTCCGTTGAAAATTTTTTGCATTTCAGAATCGATGATTTCAAAAGCCAATTCTCTTCGACTGTTCTCTTCGTCGGGATATTTTTCTTTCACGTAATTGGCTACTTGCTCAAAAAGGTTATGCCGTTTCTTTTCTTGCAGATTGTGTTCTTTTTCAAAAAGGGCTGGCCGAATTTGTTCACCGACAGCCTTGAGAATTTCTTCTCGGAAAGATTGTTCCGCTTGAAGAAAGGCGGGCTCCGCTTTTGGCTTTCCGATTTCTTTTTGCATTCGCTCTATGAATCCCACGAGCTGGTTGATAGTCTTTTGGCTTTCCATGAGGCCTTTTAGTATTTCATCTTCGGGAATTTCTTTTGCTTCCGCCTCAATCATGTTTATTTTGCCTTCCGTTCCGCAGGCCAGGATATCAAAAGAGCTGTTTTCTAAGTCGCCGTTGGTAGGGTTTATGATGGGCTGGCCTTCTTTTTCTCCGATTCTTACCACTCCTATCGGGCCTTTCCAGGGAATGTCAGAAATGGTGAGGGCGGCTGAAGCGGCCAGGGCGCCTATCGGAGCCGGGTCGTTTTCCTGGTCAATCGAAAGCACGGTAATGATGACTTGCACCTCGTTTCTCATTCTCTGATCGAAAAGCGGTCGAAGAGTTCTGTCAATGAGCCGGCCGTTCAAGACGGCTTCATCAGTCGGTCGTCCCTCACGCTTTATAAAGCGGCTTCCTTTTATTTTTCCGGAAGCGTAGAATTTTTCTTCATAGTCAACCATGAGAGGAAAGTAGCTCATTCCCTCTTTAGCCTCGGGACTCATGACAACAGTAGCCAAAACGACAGTATCTCCATAGCGGGCGGTGACGGACGCGTTGGCTTGGACGGCCAAAAGACCGGTCTCGAAAATTAGTTTTCGGCCGGCTATTTCCGTTTCGAATTTTTTCACTTTTTCCATGAAATATTTTTCCGAAACAGCGCTAGTACACGAATCACACGTATCCGGCACCAATCATTTGGTGCGAAATACGTGGTATTAGTCACTAGCACAGCCGGAATTAAATAAAAATGTAAAAATCAAAATGCAAAATGACGGCTTGAAATGCGGAAATGTTTGGCATTTGCATTGTCATTTTGATTTTTAATCTTTGCATTTCGAACTAATTATATAAGGAACTTTCTCTTGCTGCCGCTCAAATTCTGGAAATCGTCGGCTGTTTCGATTAGTTTGGCTGAAGCGCTTTCGGCGAAAGCTATCACTTCCACCCGGCAACCCTTCGTGTTCTGGAGATACTGGACCAGAGGAACATAGTCTCCGTCTCCCGTCACCAGCACCACGACATCGAGATGATCGGCCAGTTTTATGGCATCAACCGTTATCCCGACGTCCCAGTCGCCTTTTTTGGCGCCGCCCGGAAAGACCTGAAGGTCTTTAGTGCGGACTTCAAAACCGGATTTCTGAAGAGCCTCGAAAAAATTTTTTTCCAGACCCTCAATAGTGCGAATGCCGTAGGCAATCGCCCGGATGAGCTTTCTTCCCGAGACAGCCGCTTTGAGCACTTCCTTGAAATTCACTTTTTTCTTGTATAGAACCCGGGCGCTGTAGTACATATTCTGAATATCAACCAGGGCGCCTATTCTTTGTTCGGGATATTTTCCAGTCGCCATAATTATTCTTTTAGCCCCAAACTGGTTACCAATTTCTTGAATCTCTTAGAGTCTTTTCCCTTGAGATAATTCAAAAGCTTCTTTCTTTTGGAAACCATCTTGAGCAGTCCCCTTCTTGAGTGATTGTCTTTCTTGTTCTTCTTGAGATGGCCGGTTAGGCTTTTGATTTTCTCCGTAAACAGAGTAATTTGCACCTCCGGGGATCCGGTGTCTTTCTCATGGGTTTTGGAAGTTTGGATGACTCTCGTCTTTTTCTGCCTTGTCAACGCCATATATTTATTTTTTATAACTTTTAATCATGGATAAATGATACCATTAAATAGGGTTTTTAGCAACTATCGGCCGATGGTCAACTCGTCGGTTGTTTCTGGATCAGCCCGTTTTCCCCGGAAAAGTGTTCCTATTTTTTTTCAATTGAACTATCATAGATTATGCCGACCGGCTTCATGGTCCGGGACGCGGTCAACTTTTTTGCGCAATCAGATCGTTTAAGTATTCTAGTATGATACATGGAAAAAATCAAGAGTTCAGCTGATTTACAAGATTCAAACATGAAAGCCCCTTTTTGCTAGACTAGAGCGTTAACTTCTA
>CAZFIH010000021.1:0-14850 GCA_964519445.1 uncultured Bdellovibrionales bacterium
TTTGAATCTCGCTTTCGACATCAGGATGTTGTTTTTTTCTTTTTTTAGTCCTTTTACTTGCAGGCTTTCTTTTTGTAAGAATTTCAAGCCGGTATCTTATTTCCAGCACCCCGAGAAGCGCCAATCCTTCAATTCCCTGAATAGGATCGTCATTGGGACAAACGGTCCCGTGAAAGGTTTCATTCCAGTCACGCGACGGATAGCCGAGTCCATACACCCAAGCCATCGCCGCCTGATAGACTGGATTCAGTTGTAAAAAAACTTTGATTAGTTTCCTTTCGTCGATATCCGGATCCGTCCCGAATTGAGCTTTGAATTCAGGAGTCAGAACCAGATCCTCCTCTTTTGACCCAACGAACTTTACCGGAATGACCCCCAAAGGAGGGGTTCTTGCGGCAATCGCGAATACATGAACATTTTTCATGCTTTACCCTCCTTTTGGCTCCTATTTCGTTTTCCCTATCCTATTCCAAAAAAGCAAATTTATCAAGAAAAAACTCCCCTGGGACGTGCCCTGCGGGGAGCTTTATTTGATATTTTGGATAACAATTTGTTTTAGGGTTTCGCCATATCTTCCGGTTTCCTCCATGTCCTCGGATCAATTCCGATGTATTCGCCGTCTTCGGGATTGAGCTGGGTATCAATCCATACTTCGACAAATTCCGTAGCTGTAATGCCGTGCCTTTTGAGAAAAAATTGGACCGCACCCGCTATTTTCTGAATCAGTTTTTGACGGACGCGTTTGTTCCGCTCTTTCTTTTTGAAGAGGCCTTTTACCAAGACGACAATGACTTCATTTTCCTTCGCCTGCACAGCCTTGTCGATGTAAAGCGTTACCTGCTGGGTCTTCACGCCGAGTTCTTCAACTGCCGCAACCGCCCTTTTAAGATCCCAAATAAGCCTTAGTTTTTCTTCCACTGGTCCGCTAAAACCGAGCACTATCAAAACCGGCATTTTCGCTTCCTCCTTTCCGAAGAAACGGTTCCGGGGGAAACTCCTTGCCGAGAAGTCTCCCCGGGAATAAACATCGACGACATTAAACTTCCGCATTGCGGGTGAGGCCGCGGTCGTGCAGTGTGATGGCTGCCGAACCGTGCACGCCGAGATAACCTTGGGAATCCTCGTGACTGAAGGAGCTTTTTTCGTCCTCCATGGAAGCAATATTGGAGCAGTAGAGGCAGGTGGGCCCGGACTCCATACCCTCGTAGTAATGAACTCCCTGGCGTAAGGAAAAGACTATGGTCCCAGTCATGTCGCGGGCAACTGAGCTGAAGTAATTCAGGAGATCGGTGACTTCGGGGCTGAACCATTCGCCCCGATAAATAGCATCACCAAACATCCTGGAGTTCGTGTCGAAGATCATCCGGCGACGGCGGTTCAACACCGACTCGAGCAGCTTGTTGTAATAGATGCCGAGAAGAGTCATCCCGGGGGCCTCATAGACGCCCCGCGACTTCATACCGACCCGGCGGTTTTCGATGACATCAACACCGATGCCAATGCCGTTCTCTCCGCCGATTTTGTTGAGAAGAACGATGAGCTCGTAGAGGTCCCTGATTTCTTCGCCGTTGACGGAAACAGGAATCCCCTCTTTGAAACCGATCGAGAGGAACGTAAACCGTCTGGGTGCCTGGTAAGGATACACTCCCATAATCGGCTTCACAATCCGGGTGGGGGTGGCAAGATCTTCCAGGTCCACGGCTTCGTGGGTGCATCCGAGGAAGTTAGCGTCAGTCGAGTAGCGCTTCCTCATGGTGACCACAATCGGGAGACCATGACGTTTGGCGTATTTTACCATCCTGCGACGCCCGCCCAATTCTTTCAGGAAATCGGGATCGCGCCACGGGGCGTAAATCGGGGGAAAGCTCCCGGAGAGCATCTTTACGGCCAACTCGAATCTCACTTGGTCGTTGCCCTTTCCGGTCGCTCCATGCGTGATGCCATCCGCTCCGTCTCTGATCATTTGCCCAAGGGCCGCTTCCACGGTGGCCATGCGGGCAATTCCGGTTGTGTTCCAATAAGGAACCGTGAAGCCTTCATAATAGCCCATCCCCTGAAGCATCCTGAAAGCATACTGGGCCAGAAGCTGCCGCCCATCAACAAGATGGGCTTCCACCGCACCGGCCGCCTTCATGCGCCTCGGACAATCCTCAATGTTTTTTTCATCGGGCTGGCCTAAATCAACAGTGTAGCTGCGCACATAGATTCCCTTTTGCACCAACCAGTGGCAACTTACCATGCTGTCCAATCCAGCTGAATGGAATCCGCCTAAACCCTTACCGGCAAAATCTCTCCAAGTCATGAGTTCACTCCTTTTGAAAAGAATTTTTTTATCCCTTGTGGGAATTTTATCCAAATTTTGGCACGTTAGCCGAAAAGTTTGGCTTTTATTTATAGCAAAAACCGCGGATGCGGTCAAGAAAAAAGCCAACTCGGATATCCGGCTTTATGAACGAAGGCAGTTTATCGCATTTTGCTCTTGAGTTTTCGAGTGAACACCAATCCCTGCAAAAAGCGCAGGCCGTAGAAAATGTGAGTGAGGAAAATGTAATAGGGCGCGGCCAGAGCCACTAAGAAACGTTTTTCGTGCTTCATAATATCAAAAAAAGCATTCCCGAGCGCCACCAGATACACCCCCCAGCCAAAAACATAAAGGTAAGCCAGAGGCGGATAATACAAACCGGCTACCGCGCCAAGGATTATGAAAAGCACGAAGGCGCTCGGCATGAAATAGCGCCAGCGGAGCGACGTCTCGGGAAAACGCTTGGCGAAATATCCCCGGTGCAATCCGTAGGAGCTGATTTGCTTTATATGTTTCAATACTCCGTCGCGGCGGTGATGATACACGATAAGCTCCGGATCGTAGAGAATTTTGGCTCCTTTCTTGTTCAGAAGATCCAGGCAAAAAATTGTGTCTTCACCCGGCCAGTAATCAAGCCGGAATCCGCCGACTTCCTCGAATATTTTTTTTCGTACGGCAAGATTCACAGTCGGCCAGTCGTCAACCAGCTTTTTCTTTCCAAGGGGGCGATACCGTTCCGGAAAGCCTCCCGAGAGACTGCTCAAAAAAGTGGCTCCCGACACCTTTTGCCAGAAAGGGCTGTCTTCCGGCGTCATCGCCGGACCCCCGACGGCGATAATTTTTGGATCGGAAAAATCTATCTCCAAAATCTCCAGATAATTTTTTTCGGGATAGGAATCATCGTCGAGGAAAATGAGAATTTCTCCCCGGGCGTCTTTCACCGCCGAATTTCTTTTCACCGCCGGACCGGCTGGCCCTGTTTCGATTTGCCGGGTTTTTGGCCAGATTTCATCCGAATTCTCGTCGGGATAAATGAGGATTTCAAAATCGTCCCGGCCAAAGGCGTTTATCTTTGGCACGATATCCCGGATATGGTCGTTTATATTTTTAACTGGTATGACGAAAGTGTATTTTTTCATTTCCGAATAGTTATGCTGATGTGAGGTCGTGCTTTTGACGATGTTTCAGGTTGTTGAAAAGCAGCCAGAGCCAGCCGGAAAAAAATACCGCGGCCACGACGGAAATAATTGCGGGAATTGTCGCGTGCCAGAGGTATATACCCGAAATCAGTATAGCGGTGGCGAGTCCCAGGATATAGTTCACCCGGTAATCTCTTCTCGCGACGGCCAGGCTGGCCTCAAAATACATAATGGAAAAGAAAAATGAAGCCAAGCCGAAGAGCCAAAGGGCGTTCGAATAAATGACATATTTTGTCCCGAAAAGGAGCGTTATGAGCGGCTGGGGAATCAAGATGAAAAATAGAATAGCCGCACCGCTTGCCAAAACAATCAGGCCGTAGGAGCCCAAAATATAGCGGACATCGGCCGGTTTTCCGAGATACCCAAGAGAGCAGGCGCCGGGAAAAGATACATTCACCACGGACAAATTCACCACGAACACTGACTTTCCCAGGATGCTCAAAGCTCCGTAATAGCCGACAGTTTCCGGGCTGACCAAATTTTTGATGACGATCAGATCCAGATTTCCCAGCGCCGCGAGAGCCAGTGAGAACCAGAATATTTTGGTAAAACTCTTCCGAAAGTTTTCTTCGCCGAAATACTTTTCCCGCCAGTCCGATCCTTTGCCAAACTTCCTGAATTTTTTTTTGAAGTATATTCCGGCCATCAGGGCCAAAAGCGCGTTGGAAATGAAAATCGAATATACCACCCAATCGGCATCCGGCTTGACAAGGGACAAAACCCAGCCGCCGACGAGTTTGAAAAAAGCGACCGATACCCCCAAAAGAGCAACATAGGCAAACCGCTGCCAACCTTGAATTGAATAGACGATGAACGAGGCGAAGATGAAAACCACTGAAGAAAGGCCGATTCCCACCAGACCGGTGTAGGATCCAAAATTGAGAAACTTGTTTACGATTGGCAAAGCAAGAAGATAAACCGCAAATCCGCCCGCGACCGGAAAAGCAAACTTGCGGAACAAGAAATTCACGAAATCCGCCTGTCCGCGCCGGTCGTCGTGCAAGTGAAAAACGGATGAATATTTGATGATGAAATAAGAAAGAGAAGAAGCAAAAATGCTGAAAATCACCGCCATCGAGGATAGCACCTGCAGTTTCCCGTATTCCGGAATCGACAAATTTCTTGCCACTACAGCATGAAAAAGAAACCCCAAAAGTCCGCCGATCACTGAACTTGCCGCAAGCAAAAAATTGTCTTTCAAAAATTTGTTTCTGAAAAGCCGAAACATCTGTTTTCCATGTTTACTGTGCTTCAATCTTAGCATAAACAGCGGATTAGTCACGAAAAAGCGCCTCGTCGGCGCTTTTCGGTTTCTGCGGAGCAGCTTCGACAGAAATTACTCTCTAAGGAATGTATTGCTCGGTGATTTTCATGATTTTCTGGTTTTGGATTTCCACGATATAGGGAACGTCCTTGAGATGGGAATATCCAGCGCTTGAAAAGATGCCTTTGAGCTCCGCGTAGGTTATCAGCTCGTTCCAGCTTATGTCGGCGGCCACATTGCCGGCATTGTAGGTCTGCATTCGGATTTCAACTGCCGGTTCGATTTCAAAAGTCCGGATAAGCGGATTGACGTTGCGGATATAATAATCATTGAAAACAATGCATTCCTCGTCGGAATAGCATTCGCCGTCCTCGCGCATCGCTTTTTCGGCCGCGTCTCCGGTGAACCATTGAATATAGTCTATTTCGAGATATCTTTTCCCGTTCTTTTCATAAAACTTTTTGATGTAGCCTATCTGCCGCTCCGTGTTTTCAGGAAGAACTCCGGGGTCGCTTGAACCGCTCGAAGCTGACGGCGGCTCTTCCGAAAAGCTCGAGGGATACTCCTCCTGATACGGCTGGGTTTCCTGCCGTAATTGCTCCATTTGCTCTTGATACTGCTCAATTTGAGGCTGGTATCTTTCAGCTTCTTTTTTCACTTTCTTATAACTCCAGTAAGCGATTCCGGCCAGAATCAATCCTCCAATAACAAGGAGCGCCAGACATCCTCCCAAAATCCAAAAGAGCAATTTATTGTTGCTTTGCGCCGTAGCACCGGTTTCCTCTGGTGACGGCTTTTCATTTTTTGCCATGTTTCTGTTTTCTTAAAGAAATAATAATCGCTTTCTGGTCGGTATTATACCACAAAAAAAGCATTTATACCTATTGAGCCGAATTTGTGATAAAATTCAGATATGAGCGAACGGAAAAAAGAGCTGCGGTTTCCGGACAATTTTTTGTGGGGCGCGGCAACTTCAGCCCATCAGATTGAAGGCGGAAACGTCAATGACTGGTCGGAGTGGGAAAAGAAAAACGCAGAAAGACTAGCCGCCAAAGCGAAGAAAAAATGGGAACCGTGGCAGCAAGAAAAGTTTCCGGAAATGTTCGATCCGGAAAACCATATCTCCGGCCGGGCCTGCGACCACTACAACCGCTACGAAGAAGATTTGGACATCGCGAAATCACTCGGTCTCAATGCTTTTCGGATTTCCATTGAGTGGTCTCGCATCGAACCGGAAGAAGGAAAATTTGACGAGCGGGAAATCGAGCACTACCGCAAAGTCATTCAAGCCATCCGCGACCGCGGCATGGAGCCGTTTGTGACTTTGTGGCATTTCACGAATCCTTTATGGATTGAGAAAATGGGTGGAGTTGAAAACGTCAAATTTCCAGAAAAATTTGCAAAATATGCTTATTACTCCGCAAAACAATTAGGAGACTTGGTTAAATACTGGATGACCTTTAATGAGCCGACAGTAATAATATCTAATTCGTATGCTAAAGCTGAATGGCCTCCGCAGAGAAAAAAATTATTCACTCTCGACAAGATATACCATAATTTCGCCAAAGCTCACAATCTTTCTTATAAAAAAATTAAGGAGTCTTCGAAAAACAGTCTAGTAGGATTTTCCAATATACTTCATTATATTGAGCCAAATAACAGAAATTCTCCTCTAGATAACCTCTCCGTAAAAATTGCACGGTTTTATTTAAACGAGAAGATGCTCAAGCTTGCTTTCGGAAAAAATGATTTCCTCGCGACCAATTTTTATTTTCATGCCCGGCTCAAGTTCCCTAAAAAAAATATGAACAAGAACGAAGTGACCAGTGATCTCGGCTGGGAAATTTACCCCGAAGGAATTTACCGCGTTTTGAAAAGCCTAAAAAAATATGACCTCCCGATTTACATAACCGAAAACGGCCTGGCCGACGCCAAAGACGAACAACGGGAGAAATTTATTAAAGACCATTTGTATTGGATTCACAAAGCTATCTCCGAAGGCACCGACGTTCGCGGATATTTTCACTGGTCGCTTCTCGACAATTTCGAATGGGACAAAGGCTTTTGGCCGCGATTTGGGCTGGTGGAAATGGACTACAAGACCATGGAACGCAAAGTTCGTCCTAGCGCATGGAAATACGCGGAGATTTGCCGAAGTAATTCTCTGGAAGTATAAATACAAACAAAAAAATCATGTGGATATATATCGCCATTTTGGGATATACGCTTCTTGCCGTTGAGGCGGTGATCGGCAAATACATCATCGCCGGGCGGATGAAAAACTGGCAGACTTATGCTTTCTATGTCGGCCTTTTTTCCTCTTTCTGTCTTATTCTCGCCCCTTTCGGCCTGAAGTGGTCCGGCTTTTTTCCGTTTCTCGCTTCGTTTGTTTCCGGAATACTATTCTATCTCGGACTTATTTTTCTCTATCGTTCCCTTCTCCGCTCCTCGGCTTCCCGCGTTTACATTCTTTTTGGAGCAACCTCGACAATTGCCACGACTCTCCTCGCCCAGGCGCTTCTCGATGATGTATTCTCAATGAACGAGCTTATCGGCATCCTCTTTCTTGTTTTGGGAGGAATTTTTATATCCTACAAATTCTACGCCTCCCGGCTCTTTTCGAACTACCACTGGACGATTCTTTCCGGCCTCGTCATTGCTCTCTCGCTGGTTCTTCTGAAATACGGCTACAACGAGCAGAAATTCGTAAGCGGTTATATTTTGAGCCGCTTGGGCATATTTTCCGGAGCAGTTTTTTCCTTCGCCATTCCGTCATTCCGAAAAACCATAATCAGAAGCCTCAAGCGGACAAAAAGAAAAGAAAACATCAAAAATTTTCTCGGCACGGTTGGCGCCAAGTCAATCGCCGGCGCGGGAACGCTTGTCATCAACTACGGCATCGCCGTCGGAAGCGTGGCCATCGTGAGCTCCTTGGTTTCCGTACAGTATCTCCTCACTTTCGTCTTCGCGCTGGCGCTTTCGTTCTATTTCAAAAAAGTTTTTGTCGAGAGGCTTTCTCCTCTCAATTTTTTCACCAAGATGCTGGGCATCATTTTTGTCACCCTGGGAACAATTCTCGTAATCTATAAATAATCATGCGATTGAGAAGAAAAATCACAATCGTTATAATACTTCTCGGAGTAGCTGCTTTTTTCTATTTCACCCGAAAACCAACCGGCTTGGTGGAGAACCCCGAAGAAATCCGGTGGGGTGTCGCTTTTTCCAAAGCTTTCGCGACCGAGATGGAGCTCGACTGGAGGAAGCTCTATGCCGCCATATTGGGAGAACTGGAGGTGGAGCGGCTGCGGCTTCCCGTCTACTGGCAGGACGTCGAGCCGGAACCGGGAAAATATGATTTCTCCGACTATGACTGGATGATTGAGGAAGCCCAAAAAGAAGACGTGGAGCTCATTTTGGTCGTGGGGCGCAAACTCCCCCGCTGGCCGGAGTGCCATATTCCCTTCTGGGCGGATGAATTGCCGGAGCCGGAAAAACAGGAAAAGATTTTGAACATAATTTCTCTCACGGTCGAAAGATACAAAGATATCGACAACCTCTATCTCTGGCAGGTGGACAACGAACCTTTTCTTCCTTTCGGGGAATGCACGACTACTCACAAAGATTTTCTCGACCAAGAGGTTTCACGGGTCCGGGAACTGGATCCGGATCACGAAATCATGGTCACCGACAGCGGCGAACTCTCCATCTGGGTGCGGGCCGCCAAACGGGCCGACGTTTTCGGAACCACCATGTATCGAATTGTTCATAAGGATCCAATTGGTTATTTCAAATATCCCCTTCCGCCAAAATTTTTCTGGGTGAAGGCCAACATCGTCCATCTTTTCTTTCCGGAAAAACCGATTATCGTTTCCGAGCTTCAGACAGAGCCCTGGGGACCGAAGCTTATTTACGATCTCACACTCTCCGAGCAGGAAAAATCAATGAGCCTTGACCAATTTCGGGATAATATCGAGTACGCCAGAGAAGCCGGCTTTCCGGAAGTCTATCTTTGGGGCGCGGAATGGTGGTACTGGCTGAAAGTTAAGCACGAAAAGCCCGAATTTTGGGAGGAAGCCAAGATTTTATTTAGCAGTAACAAAAACAAATGATAGCAAAAAAATATATTTGCGCTGATATTGGAAAAACAAAAATACTGATGGCGGTCATGCGAGTGAGCAAATACAACTACAAAATCTTTGACGAAATTGAGTTGAAAAATCCGCGAAACCCGAAAAGAATTGAAAAAATTATGCTGGATTTCTGCCAAACCGCCCAAAAAAAATTCTGGACCAAAAAAGTAGCTGTTTCGGCTGCTCATATAGTGGATCCAAAAATGAATAAAGTCCTTCAGGGGAAGGATTGTTACGGAACGGAAATTTTTTCTTTTCACTTTCTTGAGAGAAAAGGCTTCAGCGTGCAAATCGAAAACGACGGACACTGCTTTGCTCTTGGGGAGTATTTTTTCGGGAAGGCTATGGGAACAAAAATTGCTCTCGCCTTGTCTTTGGGAACCGAAATTGGAGGCGGACTTATTCACAAAGGAACCATATTCCGTGGTTTTCATAATTGTGCATTCGAAGTCAGCCACATATGCGCAAACATTCTCGGTCCCTGGCAGGATTGGGGAATTCTTTGCGCCGGAAAAGGTATAGCTTCCTCCTATAGAAAAAAAACCGGCATAAAAATTTCAACTCAAGAAATTTTCGAAAAATCAAAATACAAGGACAAAATAGCCAAAGATACAATAGGCCAGGCGGCCGGCATTCTAGGAAAAGGAACTGCCAGCCTGATAAACATCGCCGATCCGGAAATAATAGTTTTTGGTGGAAGCCTAGCAAAGCAGAAAAAATTTGTAAGTTATGCCGTGCAAACAGCCCGAAAAAATATTTTCAACAAAAAAGCGAACTACAAGTTCGCCATTTCGTCACTCGGAAACAAAGCCAATCTTCTCGGCGCGGTCATAAATTACAAAAATCTGAAAAAATAAGCTGAAGTCAGCTGAAATATACCCAAACGCCCAGCACGACCATAATGATGCCGGCAACCAGGTGCAAAACTTGCATATTTCTTTCCTTCCAGAGATTGGCTTTTTCCACCGTCGAATACCCAAAGTAAATCAAGATACTCAAGGCAAGAAGAGGAAGAATGAAAACAAAGTTATAAAAAAGAAGGATCGGAATGATCTGCACCCAAGATTTATTTTGGGAAAGAAGACCGAGAACAAAAACATAGGGGCCGCCCGTGCAGGGAAGCTCAAAAAGAGTGACGAGCATGCCGATAAAAAAAGCAGAAATCGGCGTAGTGGCTTTCGAGAGCATTTTCTTGAGCTTCGGCCGCCACCGGCGCGGAATTTCCATCACAAATCCTCCCCCGCCGTACCAAAAATAGTCTTTGATATTGAGAACACCGATCACGACCGCCAAAATACCGATTGAGCGATGAAATATTTCGGCAAAGCCGGAAAGGTTGATAATTCCAATCAGGCCGACGCCGAGTGCGAAGTAAGTCAGATACAGCGCCGCGACAAAAGCCAGTCCCGTCCGGACAGCTCTTTTTTTGTCTCCCGTAGCCAGTAGCGCCGCAAGAAGAATGAGAAGAACGGCGATCGCGCAGGGATTGATTGAGTCGACAAATGCCGCTCCCGTGACAACTGGTAAAGTTGGATCAATGTTTATAACTTGCGGAACTTCACAAACTGAAGACATTTTCTGTTTTGGAAATAATTACCTCCCCCTAAAAATTGCTTTGCGCCGCGTCTTTAGCTTTTCCCGATAATTCCTTGAAATCCAGACCGCGGGATCGCAAGGCTTCCTTCATATTTTCACCCATTTTTCCGGCGATGACAAGCCTCACATCTTTGTCAGCCAGCATTTTGGCTACGCCGAATCCGGCTCCGCCTCCTCCTCTCGCGAACGGATTGCTGATCGTTTCCAACAGCTTTCCTGCTTCGTCAAAAACAAGATAGTAGGCGGCTCTTCCGGCTCGATCGCTGACTTGAGCGTCTTTGCTATTTTCCTCGACTCCAACGGCAATTTTCTTCATTTTGAGTTCACCTCCTCTCCGGTAAATTTTCCGACCAGCCACCCGTTCAAAACGGAAAAAATGATGAGATAAATTGAAAATACAATCACGAAAAACCAGCCAAAATATAAAGCCATGAGCGGCATCAAGGGAATCTTCACTGCGCGACTGTAGAGAAAAGTCGCAATAAGAGACCTACTGACGCCCTTCTCCTTGAGATCGGAAAGAAGCGGATACCAAAGGTAAATCGGCCCGGCGGAAATGATTCCTCCTCCAATGGCAATCAGCCAGCCCCGAGAACCTGATTCCTTGCCCAGATATTTTGTGATAAATTTCGGTTTGACGAATAGATTAGTGATAAGCATTATCGCAAAAACCGCGATTAAGGACGGCAGAATGGCATAGAGAGTGCTCGCGAATAGAATAACCGCCCTCCGAAAAGAGGAATAATCAAGAATTGCCGAGAAGAAAGCCAACAGCACCACCAAACTAAAGAAAATCCACTTGCCTTCAATTTTCCTAAATAGTCCAAACATCAGATGAAATTTAACGTAAATTGGATAAGAAAAGCCGCAATTATCGCGAAAACAAAACTAACAATATTTCTTGCCAGGGCAAACTTTCTTCCCAGCATGAGACTTTCAGCCGGAAATTGAATCACGCCAACCGTGATCCAGCTGATGAGAAAAGCGCAAATCGCGACGAGACTCACTCCGATTTCCTGAAGTTCCCCTCCGATGATATAACTCGTGGCCGGGTTTCCCGCCATGACACTGCCCAAGAAAGCCCCCAGGAAAGAATTGGCGATTTTCCCGCCGATAAATATTTTTCGGTAGAAATCAGCCGGAATATACGTAAGGAAAATACTGATGAGAAGCACCACCGCAAAAAGAACCGGCACAAATTGCTTGAAGCTATTAACCGTTGCCAGAAAGGCTTTTTTAGTTTCCATAGTCGGATGTATTATTTGATGGAATTTTCAATGCGAAGAGCTTTCCCTTCAACAATGCTTCGGGAAATTTTTTTTCGCGCCGAAGAAAGGATCCGCTGGAACGTGCTTTGCGATGTATTCATTTTCTTGGCCGCTTCGGTTTGTCCCAAATTGTCGTAATCTTTGAGTTTCACCGCTTCCATTTCTTCTCTGGTCAAGCTGACTTCTTCCAGATGCCGCATTGGAATCCCCTGCGGTTTGAAATAGTGGGCTCTGGCCCGAAACCGGACTCGCCGGCACATTCTTGGTCTGACCATAATATACAAAATTTACCTTTTATATGCGGCGCCAAAAGCAATAGACTCTTTTCCCTTCCGAAAAGAACTATTGCTTTGGTCATGAGCTACTTTTCGAGCGATTTCAGTTCCTCTTCCACCAGCTTGCTGTCCTGTTTCAAATCCTCAAGTTCTTCTTGAAGGAGTTCTTTCCTTTCTTTCTTGGGCATCGCCTGAAACTGGCGATTCATCCATCCGCACATTACTCTTCCCCAGCCTCTGCCGAATCCGTAACCGTATCCGTAGCCCGTGCCGGATCGTCTTCGGCCGGTCGGCGAGACGCAAGGTCCCATTCCCCGGCCGGTTCCCGGACCCATTCCCATAGGACCGGTTTTGTCTTGTCTTGGCATTTTTATCACCTGCCTGTCTAGAATCAATTATTATGAATATATACCCATTTATTACTACTGTCAAGGAACTCTTTTTCTTTCACAAAAAATATGAATCCTGACTTTTCTCGTGCTATAATTTGCAATAACGGAATTTCATTCAAATAATTCCTCTCAAATGAACCGGAGAAATATTTCTTGGAAATGGATCCCGACAATCCTAATTGTCTTCTTTCTGATCAGCTATGCTGTTCTGGAAGCCAGCGGGCTGATACGCACAAACAGCCTGGAAGATTGGGTCAGCTCGTTCAGCTTGCCATCCTGGATTTTCATACTTCTTCTTCTCTTAGTTGATATAGTTGTGCCGATTCCTTCCTCCGTCGTCGCTGCTCTGGCCGGTAAGCTTTACGGCCCCGCTTGCGGAACGCTTATCGGCTATTCAGGTTTGATTGGAGCCTCCTTGGCTGGCTTTTTCATTATGAAGAAAGCGAAGAAAAGAATTCAGAAAAAATTTCTCGGTGAAGAGGAATTTCAAAAAATGGATGACTGGTTCGAGAAGTGGGGCGAATTGGCTATCGTCCTTTCGCGCCTATTTCCAATGGCAAATGAAACACTCGCTTTCACGGCCGGCCTTTCCCAGATGAGCTGGAGAAGATTTTTTGTCCTTGCAACGCTCGGAACCTTACCGATAAGCGTCGTCTATGCATATATCGGAGAAAAATCAAAAAACCCCGCCGAGTTTTCATTTTACATTACTCTGGCATTTCTCTTTCCAGCTATCGTATGGATTTTTTTCAAAAAATTCTCCAAAAATAAAAAAAGCCAAGAGGATTATCCCTAGCTTCTATAAGATTTTTCGATACCTAACGACGAAATAAATTCACAACAGCTTGATAATATCTATTACCGAGACAATTCCGACTAAAGTATCCTGGTCGTCAACAACCGGCAGTGTTTTAAAGCCTTTATGTTTAATCAAAGCCACTAGTTCTTTGAGGGAGAGATCCGGTTGAACTGTGATGCATTCCGCGGTCATGACATCTCTAACAAGCCTAATTTTTTCAATATTCGACGGTTCCTCGGGTTTTTTTGTTATTTTGGAATTCTTGCTTAAGAATTCGAGGAAAGTTGGAAGATATATATTCGACGCGTCCTTGGAAAAAAAGTCGCTCTCCGTAATAATTCCGGTGATCTTTCCGCTATCATTTATTACGGGCATTGCATGGATATGAAATTTAGCCAAAAGGCTGGCCGCCTCTTTGAGCGGTGTTTCTTTCGATACAGTAATAACTTCTTTGGTCATTATATCCGAAACTCGCATATTTTTGGAATATTCTCTTGCGCTTTTATATTATCAATATCCGGCAAAATATTCAATAGGTGCACCAGGGATTGGGCACTTCGTCCGGATCAAGACAGCATTCCATATCCATATGACCGGGCGGATTTTTGTCGCTTTTTTTCGGTTTGTCGTTTTTCTTGGCGCAGACTAGCTTTCCGTTCACCAGCTTGGCCGAAACCGGCCTCTTGGCGGTTATCACGGGTTTTGGCTTCGGCTTGGGCCTGACAATGGGGATGAATTCGAAAGTTTCAACGGCGGTCTTATACTCCGGAAAATGAAGCGCCGTCATTTCTCCAGGATTGTCAAACTTTTCTTTTTTTTCGTTTATCGCGGGGACTATGTTATAGATATAATCACCCTTTTCCAGGCTGTAAAAATAGGCCGGCTCGTAACAGGGATTGTCATCGGCGATGCTCACTTTCCAGAATACCTGTTTTTCTTCGCCGATTATTTCCGACTCGGATATATCGCATCCACGCAGGTCTTCCGGAGCATCTTCTTTTTTGTGGACATCGTTCGTGCTCTCGATATTCTCCACTTTTCTCTTCAGATAAATAACGACATCATATCCGATAAAAATATCTTCCTCGCCCGGATCGCTTTTTCTGAATTTGTACATCGTTTCATAGCGGGCGCTCTTTTCGTTGGCCTGCCGGTACTGGATATTGTTTTTCCAGGCGTCGGGGTGGTCGATTTCAAAACCGTACCATTTGTTTTGGTATGTATCCCACTCGGTGATGTCAATCGGTTCGGGCAAAACTTCTCCGGTGAACAATTTTTGTTCTTCTGGAGTCTGGATCATCGCTTCCAAACTATCGGGAGCAAATTTTTGCGGCTCGCTGAAATAAACAGGTATCTCCTGATAATAAATCACGCAAAAACCAACCGCAAAAAAGGCGGCCAGAACAAAGAGCCATTCGACAGTATGAAGCCAAGGATTATTCCGGTGATTCAAGACATGCCTGACCGGATAGAACACTTTCGCGAAAAATCCTTTTGTTTTTTCTTTGTCTTCTTCAGATTCCTCCCCCTCTTTGATTTGAAGTTCTGGAATCATAGCAAACCGCAATCAAAGGTTTTATGCACAGGGTGCATTATAGCACAAATGATTTTCGATAGCAACCCGA
>CAZFIH010000022.1:0-14714 GCA_964519445.1 uncultured Bdellovibrionales bacterium
AATAACCCCGTGGGGCGAGATACAGCCCCGGAAGTGCCTGAAGTTCCCGCTCCCGCGAATGAAAAACCCGTGGCGCAAGAGAAAGCGCCGGCGGAAGATAGCATTCCGCAGAATAACAATGCAGGCGGGGAACAAGCCGCGAATAACGTTGATGCGGCTGGGCCTGAAATCAAAAATTATCAGGCCGAAGGCAATGTGGTTGAAATGCAGGCTCCGAAAAGGGAAATTGTTTCCCAATATGTGTCTGCTCCTAATATGAAGGTTTCTGAAATGGAAGCGCGGCAGGAACATCCCGCGCCCGCGCCCAATATCGGTAGCACGGAAAACGTAAACCCTGTACCGCGAGTTAAAGCGGAGAAAGATACTGTCAATCTGCTCATCGCCTGTAAGATTTATGAGGCCAAAATTAAGGTCAACAAGAAAACCGGAGAGGAGACGGTTATCGCGGAAAAAGAGCGTGGATTGGTAGATAACCAATTCTATGCCAATGAGTACGTGAATCCTCACGAGATTGGCAAAAAGATCGACCTTAGGATATATAAAATTGTCTCCAGAAGGCATGATGCGCATATGTACCGCCGAACTGATAAGAAGAAGGCGGCACTACCAGAAGGGTTCATCATTGAGGAATTTCCTATCGATCAGCCCTATAACTTTCCGCACTCGCTTATAGGTGAATATGATGACAAACATGTGGAAATCCTCGACGAAAATGGTTTGCCCGGTATAGTTGAAAAGCCGCAAGTTATTCAAGTGGTGAATCACAGATACGGGCTGTCTGAGGTTAGGGAAGTTCAAGTAATGCCCGAAAGCTGATAAGTCTGCAAAGACATAAAATATAAAAAATTTATTAAGGGGGCTTCCATGAAGAAAGTAATTATCGCGAGCCTGCTGATTGTTCTCCTGGCCATTGTCCTGGTGCCGAATGTCGGCATTTGCGGCAAAGGCAAAAAATCCCAAAAGGTCTTCGATTGTGGTGAGATGACGGTTTACCACAATCGCGACAAGGAAGACGGATTTCTTTTTTCTGAAAAAGTCACCAGCTCCGTGGCGGTCGATTTCAAAGAAAAAGTCGACGTCATCACCATTGACGAAACGGTGAACGAGACGACCACGACTACGGACTGGACGCCGGTGTCGAATCCTCGTTGTAATAACTATAAGAGGCACGACACGGCGATCCACACCACTAAGTACAGAGCACAACGGAACAAGACCGTTAAAATGCCGGTTCATGGGTATGCTTTCCCCGGCGGGACCATAACGAGCGAATCTCTGCTTAGCGCCGTCGTGAAAAGTAATTTACCCTTTATTCCGGCAGCTGCCCTTTTGAGGCCCGCGAATGTCACCCAAAACAGCGGTGGCGCCACGGCCTACGGCGGAGCCGGCGGTGCCGGTGGTGAAGGTGGTGGCGCCTCCGCTGCCTCCTCCAGTTCTGCTGCTGCTTCGGCAGCGGCGGCAGCTGCTGCGGCTGCTGATGGCGGTGGCGGTGGCCACGGAGGGAAAAAGTGGTAATAAGGCGACAACGTCGCCTAACCTGATAGTCCCCAGTTTCTTTCTCGGAACTTCGAGAGAGGACTGGGGGCTTTTTTTATGGCAAATTTTAGCTTTTATATCACTCATTCACCAAAAACATCGTAAAATCGGGAATATTTGGCTTATTTAAGCTGTAATAAGTCACACAACTTTTCGCCTAAACTTTGCCCGAATTTCGCTTGACAGAAAAAAGCGCTTGTGCTAGCCTACTCTGTTAATTTTTAATAAACAACTCGATGAAAAAGGACGCGAAAATCATTGTGTCCGCGCTAGTTGTGGCTCTCTTGATCATCGTCATCGGTGCTCATCAAGTTTTGGCCGCAACAGCCACGGCCGGTGCCAGCTCTTCCGCCAGCGCCAGCTCAAGCGCGAGCGCGAGTGCCGGCTCCGGGAAAAAGGGAACTAGTGCCAGCGCGAGCTCAAAGTCGGAAGCAACTTCCAGTTCAAAAGCCAGCGCGACCACTAGCGGCATGAAAGGCGCGATTGCCAGTGCCGGATCCAAAGCCAGCGCCAGCTCAAGCGCGGTCGCCAAAGCCAGCACCGGAAAAACCTGCAGTGACTGCGACAAAAAAGTGAGTTATGACTACGAGTACTCGAGCAAAAAGTCAAGTTCGGACTCAAAGTCCAGCGCTTCAGCCAAGGCTAGCGCCAAGTCGTCCGCGAAAGCGAGCACTTGCCACGATTGCGACAAAGAGCATGAAAAAAAGGAAGAAGAAGAAAAGAAAGTCGTGATTGTGAACAACAACGAGTGGAACAACAACAACGAGTGCGGGGACAACAATTGCGAATGCGACAATGACGACTGCGACAATGACCATGATCACAAGCACAAGAAAGATCATGACAAAGACGAAAAAATAGTTGTCGTCAAGACTCTGCCCGCTACCGGAGCCGGAACGGGAAGTATCGCTCTTTTGGCCGGAATATCCAGCCTTGCGGCTGTCGGCGGACGAAGATATTTCAAAAAAACTGCATAAAAACAAATTTCTTTTAATAGCAACGGTCAGTTTCTATGTCCTGCATGGATGAAATTCTGGCCGTTGTTGTTTGAAAGGAATGATGCAATGAGAAAAATAATCGAAATCATAAAATCAGACTGGAAAAAAGCCCTCAAATTTGCGGGCGTGTTTGCCGTTGTGTTTTTGGTTCTTTTTCTTGTAGTCAATATGGATCTTGCTCCCGATGAGAAAAAAACGTTCCGCACGCCGGATTCATTTGCTGGCAAACTGGGAGAAGATTTTGCCAAAAAAATGGGATCGACCGACGTTTATGTCCTGGGATATACTGAATGGGCTGAATATCACAATCTCAACGAATCAAACCGGAATCATGATGACGATCCGGACAAGGACGGACTGCCGAACTATCTGGAATATGTCCACGCCACAAATCCGACAATTTCGGACACGGATTCGGACGGATACGAAGATCGCCAGGAAATCATAAACGGCTACGACCCGGACACTCCCGGAGACGCCCGTCCGTCCGTCCAGCTTTCCATCAAGAAAATCAACGTTCAGGCTCCCATGATTTGGTCAAAAAATGAGGACGAAGCCAATTTCCAGGAAGATCTCAAGCACGGAATAATCCACTATCCCAAAACCGCTTCTCCCGGGCAAAACGGAAATGTTATTCTTTCCGGCCACAGCTCGAACTATATTTGGGCGGAAGGAAACTATAACCACGTTTTCAAAGATCTCAACAGCCTTGAAGCAGGTGACGAGGTTGATCTCAAAGTCATTCAAAAAAACGGCCGGGCGATCGTTTATCACTACAAAGTGAGCACCAAAGCCGTAATGTCTCCGGATGACCCGGCCATATTCATAAACACCGATCAGCCGACACTCACTCTTTCCACATGCTGGCCGCTCGGAACCCGCTTTCGCCGTCTCATCATCAAGGCTGACCTTGTGAAATAAGAGGCTGCTTGACAAAACCGGCGCGTTTTGCATAATGGATAGATTTAATCTTTCAAGAGAATCTCATGAAAAAATGGCAATTGGAACTGCGGAGGCTCCTGGGAACGATGATTTTGGTCGGTCTTGTTGGCGCCTTGATCGCGTTTGTCTGGGCGGCATCAGAACCCGAAGAATATTTGGTTGTCGGAAAGATGGTCGTTTTCCCGGGTTCATGCGAAAATGCTCCCAAAAACCTCGGATACGAAGTGGGGAACACGATTGCTATTATCGAAAGTACTGCTTTTCGGGAATTCTATTTCGGCGACCAGGATGAAAACTTTGAAAGCGCGCGGCAAATGAACGTTTCCTCAACGATTGAAATATCTTTTTTGGCAACCCAAGAAGAAGTTGCCATGGTTGAAGATGCGATCGTGCGAATCCCGGAAGCCGTTTTTGAGTATACGCGGGACGTTTACGAAGGATCTCCGTTTAAATACAGACTTTTGAGTGACCCGGAAATGTCTGTTTCGCCCGTGCGGCCGAATCAAATAGCCTATGTTTTGGGCGGATTCGCGGCCGGGGCAGGCTTGTTTCTTCTTTATTCGATTCTGGGATTTTTCATGAAAGTGCCTCCGCGTCCGAAAGAAGAGCCATCTCCGGAACCAGCGGAACCGTCTCCAACTCCCGAAAAAATGGTGGCCCCCTCGATGAAATTGGAAGAAGAAACCCTCGAAGCCCCAAAAGTGAGAACTGCTCCTCGAGAAAAAAAGGAGATGAAGCCCGAAACGGAAGCCCCTTCGAATCTTCCGGTCACGGAAGGAAGAATTGAAGAGGCAAAACCAGTGCCTCAATACGAGGAGCCTTCAGACGAAGAGGTTCGGGAAAGATTGAACCGATTGATGAAAGGGGAGCTATAGAAAGCTCAAAATTCAAATATCAAAGTTCAAAATTTGTCAACTTTTTGAAAAATTGGATCTGCACAAAGATCCTTTTTTCATTCTACTATTGTTGATAACCGGCTTTGATTTTTTTTGTTTTGTGAGATAAGATGATTTCACATGGAATTCAAGAAAACATCATTTGACGGTGCCTATCTCATTGAACCCAAAGTTTTTCAGGATGAGCGGGGATTTTTTCTTGAATCCTACAATGAGAAAGTTTTCGCCGAAAACGGGATCAAAACAAAATTTGTCCAAGATAATCATTCCCTGTCGGTGAAAAAAGGAGTCCTGCGCGGGCTTCATTTTCAAATTCCGCCGAAAACGCAAGCCAAACTAGTTCGCGTCACGCGGGGGAAAGTACGCGATGTCATTGTTGATATCCGAAAAAATTCGCTGACTTTCGGAAAATGGGAAGGATTTGAACTTTCCGCTGAAAATTTTCTTATGCTCTATGTTCCTCACGGTTTTGCCCACGGATTCTGCACTCTCGAAGAAAATACGGAATTTGTCTACAAATGCGATGATTTCTATTCACCCGAGCACGAAGGCGGCCTGATTTGGAACGATCCGACTCTGGCTATCGACTGGCCGATAAAAGATCCCATTCTATCGGATCGAGACCAAAAATGGCCGGAGTTTAAGAATTTCAAGAGTCCGTTTTAATGAAACTACTCGTCACCGGCGGGGCCGGATTCACCCGCCTGCAACGCTTCGCGTAGCGATGCGGGCAGGTCGGCTCAAAAATTATGAAAATATTAGTAACAGGCGGTGCTGGATTTATAGGATCAAACTTCATCCATTACATTCTCAAAAAATATCCGGATTACAAAATCGTCAATCTGGATCTTTTGACTTACGCCGGGAATCTCGAGAACTTGAAAGGAGCCGAAAAAAATCCGAATTATAAATTCGTAAAAGGCGATATAGCGGACAAAAAACTAGTCGATGAATTGATTAAAGACGTTGATGTAGCCGTGAACTTCGCCGCCGAATCCCATGTTGACCGCTCCATTTTGGACAGCGCCGCTTTCATTCATACCAACGTCGTCGGAACGCATAACCTGCTGGAAGCCGCGAAAAGCAATGGTCTCAAGAGATTTCATCATGTGTCAACCGATGAAGTTTTCGGCCACCTGGGACCGGATGATCCGCCGTTCAATGAAAAGACGCCCTATGCTCCAAGAAGCCCCTACTCGGCGTCGAAAGCGGCGTCAGACCATTTGGTTCGCGCTTACCACGAAACTTTCGAACTGCCGATCACCATTTCCAACTGTTCCAACAACTACGGCCCCTATCAATTCCCTGAAAAACTGCACGGGCTTTTCATAACCAATCTTATCGAGGGGAAGAAAGTTCCCGTCTATGGCGACGGCCTTCAGGTCCGAGACTGGCTATTTGTCGAGGATCACTGCGAGGCGATCGAAATCATAATTGACAAAGGAAAAATAGGGGAGACATACTGCATCGGCGGAAACTGCGAACAGCCGAACATCGAAATCACCAAAAAAATCCTGAAACTTCTCGGCAAAGGCGAGGAAATGATAGAATACGTGAAAGACCGCCCGGGACACGACCGCCGCTACGCGATGGATATCACGAAGATCCAAAATGAGCTCGGCTGGAAGCCAAAAACAGACTTCGAAGAAGGGATGAAAAAAACAGTAGAGTGGTACAAAGGCAACAAAGACTGGTGGAAGAAGATAAAAAGCGGGGAATATCTTGAATACCACAAAAAGCAGTATTCTGAAATCTAAATTTTCAAAAAGGAACAAATATATACTTTCACTATCATATGATAGTATCTGATAAGAGTGTATTTAAAATAAACTATTATGAACAGAATTCTCATTATAGGTTCGCATGGAAATCTCGGCAAAGATTTGGTCAAAACTTTTGAAGCCGACCAGAACCGGGAGGTTTTTGCCTATGATCGGAAGGATATCGACATAACTTCAGAAGAAAGCTTGCGGGAAAAAATTTTGCAGGTCGACCCGGCAGTCGTCATAAACGCAACCGGCTACAACGCCGTTGACAAATGCGAAACGGATGAAATCGAATATGAACTCGCAAAAAAAATAAACGGATACGGACCCGGGATTTTGGCCAAGATTGGAAAAGAGAGAAGTATTCCAATTGTCAGCTATTCTTCCGACTATGTTTTTGACGGCGAAAAGGGGGAATACAAAGAAGATGACAAAACGTTTCCCTTGAGCAACTACGGCCGTTCCAAAGTGCTTGGAGAAGAAGAAATCCAAAAAAACACGGACAAGTTTTATCTTATTCGAGTATCCAAGCTTTTCGGAAAACCGGGCAGTTCCTCTTTTTCCAAGCCCAGCTTTTTTGACACAATGATCAAAGTCGCCAAAGATAACAAAATCTTGAAAGTAATTGATAGCGAAAAAAGCTGTTTTACCTATACTCCCGATCTTGCTTTTGAAACAAAAAAAATAATTGAAGAAAAAATTCCTTTTGGAATTTATCACGTAGTGAACGAGGAGCCGCGCACCTGGTACGAAGCGGCCGTTGAACTTTTCAAGCTGGCTAAAATGGACGTGGAAGTGGTTCCGGTGACTTCGGCTGAATTTCCCCGACCCGCTAAGCGCCCCAAATCGTCGATTCTTCTAAACACCAAATTGAAACCTCTCCGCGGCTACAAAGAAGCCCTGAAAGAGTATTTGAAGGAGAATTATAATTTTTGAAAATAAGAAAACATGAAAGGAATCATACTCGCCGGAGGGACTGCCACCCGCTTGTACCCGCTAACGCATACCGCGTCCAAGCAGCTGCTGCCAATCTATGACCGGCAGATGATATTTTATCCGCTTAATACTCTGGTTAGAGCCGGCATCGAGGAAATACTGATTATAGTCGCTCCGCGCGACGCGGGCCAGTATATCAATCTTCTGGGTCCCATTTTTGACCGTCACAACGTGAAGCTTGATTTCAAAGTGCAAAGCACTCCCAGAGGATTGGCCGACGCGTTCATTGTGGGGGAAAGCTTTATTAGCGGAGACGACGTTACGATGATTTTGGGAGACAACATTATCGAAGAAAATATCAGCGGGATAATAAGCAAATTTAAATCCGGGGGCCATGTTTTCGCTAAAAAAGTGCCAGATCCGGAAAGATACGGAGTTGTGAAATTTGACAAGTCGGGAAAAGCGATAAAAATTGTTGAGAAACCGAAAAAGTGGCTTAGCGACTACGCTATTCCGGGATTGTATATTTTCGATCAGAGGGCTTGCGCTATAGCCAAAAAACTAAAACCTTCCGCCAGGGGTGAAATTGAAATAACAGACATAATGAATTTTTACCTATCGAAAGCGGAATTGAAGGTCACTCAAGTGAAGGGAAAATGGTTCGATGCCGGAACATTTGACTCCCTGCTCGAAGCCAGTCAATTCGTGAAAGAGAAGAAATTGCATGAAAAATTCGACTCCAAAATAGAAAAAGCCATCGCGGAATTCAACGAGGAGCAGAAGATGCTGGCCAAAAAACAGCTCACCTAATCTTTATGGTTCAAAGCGCATGAAAAAGATCAAAAAAGCCGTCGTGGCTGTGGCCGGATCGGGAACAAGATTTCTACCGGCTACGAAAGCCATGCCCAAGGAGATGTTGCCCATTGTCGATAAACCAATAATCCAGCTGGTTGTCGAGGAACTGGTCGAAGCCGGAATCGAGGATATCATCCTCGTTACAAAATGGGACAAAAAGCCTCTGGAGGACCATTTCGACTATTCCTACGCCCTCGAGCATGATTTGGAAAAATCGGGAAAGGCCGAACTTCTGGAAAAAATAAGGAAAATTTCCGAAGCCGCCAATTTCATTTATGTCCGCCAAAAAGGGCCGTACGGGAATGGAACTCCGGTACTTTCAGCGGCCAGTCTCGTGGACGATGAACCTTTTATCTATGTCTGGGGTGATGACTTGGTGAAATCGAAAGTATCTTTCACGAAACAAATGGTTGAGGAATATGAAAAAAACGAGAAACTAATGATTGGCGTTCAGGAAGTTCCCAAAGAAGAAGTTTCCCGCTACGGAATTGTGAAACTTCGGGAAGGTACCGATGAAATCGAGGATATCGTCGAAAAACCTTCCGCTAAAGAGGCCCCTTCAAACCTGGCTGATTTCGGACGGATGATCTTGAATCAGGAAATTATTGATGTGCTCAAAAAAACAGCTCTCGGGAAAGGGAACGAGCTCTGGATTACGGACGCGATCAAAAATTATGTCAGCGGCGGCGGAGTATTTTTGGCAAAAAAAGTGGAAGGCGGCCAGTGGCTCACCACCGGAGACCCGCTCAATTATCTGCAGACACTGATGACGTATGCTTTGGAAAGAGATGATTTGGGCGATGATTTGAAAAAGTTTGTGCGAGGAAAAGTGTGAGCCGCTCACGAACTACCGCAGACCAGAATACAAACGTTAGGAATACGTGCTGGAAAATATATATTTGCAACTATTTATTCTCGATAAATTTTTCGTATTTCACTTCATTCGTATTTCGTAAATCATGCAGATTGCCATAAACGCCGCCGATCTCGACCATCCTCGAATCGACGGCACCAGAATCTATATCCAGAATCTCCTCAAAAATTTTGGTCCCGCCAGCGGGCGGGATCAATTTTTTATTTATCACAAATCCGAATTCAATCCCGAGCTCAAATTTCCCGTTTTTCAAAATTACGAAATTATAAAAAAACCGTTTCCTTTTTGGTGGACCCAAACCAGATTTTCGTGGGAAGTGTTTCGCAAAGCGCCAGACGTCCTTTTCATGCCTATGCATTCCCTCCCGCTCCTGCGGTCAAAAAAAACCAAAACCGTTGTCACAATCCATGACTTGGCGTTCAAAATATTCCCCCAATTTTTTCCAAAAAAGGATTTGCGGAGATTGAATTTTTTTACAGACTACGCGGCAGGGCGGGCGGATAAATTGATAGCCGTATCAAATTCAACAAAGAATGATTTATTAAGGATTTATCCGGGCATTGATGAGCAAAAAATAAAAGTAATCTACCATGGCTACGACAGGGAAATTTTCAACGAAAATGTATCCGACGAACAAATCAAAAAGGTTCAAGCCAAATATCAGATACCCACCTCGTCGGCAGGCAGGCCAGATACCAGATACATTATCTACGTCGGCGCTCTCCAGCCCAGGAAAAACATCTCTATTCTTCTCGAAGCCTTCAGAAACCTGAAAAATATGTCCGACTTCAAGGACCTCGCGCTCGTTATCGCCGGAGAAAAGGCTTGGATGTATAAGGAAGTCATGGAAAGAATTCAGGATGGCCAGGGCATAGTCTTCACCGGGAAGTTCGAAACGAAGGATCTGCCGGCGCTGCTTCGAGGAGCGGAAGTTTTTGTCCTGCCTTCCCTTTACGAAGGATTCGGCCTTCCGGCTATCGAAGCCATGGCTTGCGGAGTTCCAGTGATCGCCGCGGGCAACTCCAGCCTTTCGGAAATAGTCTCTGACAAGGGTATGCTGTTTGAGACGAATGATATAAACAGCCTCCGGGAAGCTCTTGTCAAAGTTCTGACGGACGAAAATTTGCGCAAGGAGCTGCAAAAAAAAGGCCTCGAACGGGCCAAATATTTCAGCTGGGAGAAATGCGCTCGGGAGACGCTTTCCTGGATGAAGTCGTAGAGACTACGCGGAGCTCATTCTTTTTCTTCTATTAGGATATTATTCATCGCTATTATGAGGGAGATGGAAACAACCACTACAATAAGGATCTGCCAAATCTTCATCTTATAAAGACTCAAGATCAGCATGATGGTAATGATAAACAAAATGACATTCAAAATGCTTTTTGATATGGCCGAGAATTTCAGGGTTTCTTCGGGCTTGCTTTTTTCGCGCTGCAGGTAGAAAAGCCATCCCAGAAGCAAAATGGCCAGCAGGACGTATTTTGGACTGATGTGCGTGCTGATAATGCCGGGCAGGACAAGCTCCGGAATAAGAAGGAGAAAATATGTGATGATTAGAGATATGAGAATATCCCTTGTAATTTTTTGAAAAAATATTTTTGCCGTCATGTTTGTTACATCGCTTCTTTATATAAATACCTGTTCAGAATGGAGGCGAAAATGTTGCGCAGTGAATCTTTCACGGTCAGATATGATTTCTCTGAAACAAAATCAAGCCGAACTTTTCTAAATTCCAGATCATCCACATCGCATTCCGGCGGGTAAATCGCCGTGAAATGGAAATAACCGCCCAATTTTTCCTGCTGATCAAAAGCATCAAACCGATAGGCGATTTTTCCGGGATACGAACTCGTATTTTCACGAGTGCATAGCCGGTCGCCCGGATCGCTGTCGCTGACGGGAATAGCGTAGTAATCCGGCCACACCTTTTCAGCTATACTTGGATCTTCAATCAGCCGCTTTTTTTTGCCGCTTATTACATAGATGTCCCGCGACGGAAAGCTTTCAAAAATGGTTCCTTCGGGGTGGGGGGTACTCCAAGTAAAAAATTTTATTTCGTCATCCGGATATTGGTCGAGAGTCGATTTGTCCACATCCGTCAAGTTATCAAAATTGTAGCCAAAGGCCCGGAAAATCTCCGGCCCCGGGAACAGGGTTTTTTTGCCGTTAGCAAGAAGGAAAACTTCGTCGGTGGCCGGAAGATGGAGCAGGGAGCCATTGGCAATTTTTGTGTCATTGTTTTGAAAAAGTATTTCGCGGAGCCCTTTCTCATTTCTGACAGGCTCCCCGCCGGGATACAAAAAGGCGCGATAGGACTTTTCCAGGCAGACTTCTGGACAGGCTCTTTGACAGCTTTCTTTCAGGTCTTTTTTCGGGAAAAAATTAATCTTGATGTAGCGATAATTATAATCAGGAAAGACTCCGAAGGCAACTTCGTTTTGGGCCGCGTTTTTTTCAATGTTAAGCCCAGACGCGTCCGGATCTCCCGGCAAATAGGCATAGTTTTCAATAGGAAAAAGAATTAGATACATTCCAATAATCACGGCTATTGCCGGAATCGAATATACCAAAACCCTCAAAAACTTGTACGCGGTCTCCAGTTTAATATTCCTCATACATTACGAATCGCATAAACGTGAAAATTGATTATCCTTTCACATTCTATTATAATTAACAAAGAAATACAAAGTGAAGCATTCAGATTATGGGAATAATTTCCAAAATTTTCAAGCGAGGCGGCGGTTCCGGCCATGCGCTGGCTTTGGATATTGGAACAGAAGTCGTGAAAGCCCTTATATTCAGAATTGACGAGGAAACAGAAAAAGGTATTATCATCGGTGTCGGGAGATCAAGGCAAAAAATCGGGCATATGCAGTCCGGAGCCGTTAGCGACATAAGCGGGGTCGTCAATTGCTGCGAGGAAGCCGTTGCCAGAGCGGAAGAAATGGCAGGCGTAAAAAGAGTGGAACAGACCATTATGGGCATCGCCGGAGAGCTTGTGAAGGGCTCCACTACTACGGTTCATTACGAACGCCTGAAGCCTGAAATAAGGATTGATCTTCCGGAACTTAAAAATATAGTTCAGAAAGTCCAGTGGAAAGCTTTTGACCGGATACGCCAGCAGCTGGCATGGGAAACGGGACACAGTGAACTCGACGTGAAACTCATCAACGCTGCCATTGTGGACGTGCGAATTGACGGATATAAAGTGACAAATCCGCTTGGTTTTCAGGGAAGAGACGTCTCTATTGGTGTTTTCAACGCCTACGCGCCAATGGTCCATCTTGGAGCGCTCCAAAAAATAGCACAGGAACTCGACCTTGATCTCTTGAGCATCGCGGCCGAGCCGTACGCGGTAGCTCGTTCGATGGGCCTCGAAAACACCGTTGATTTCAGCGCTATCTTCATTGACGTGGGAGGGGGAACAACTGATATAGCTGTCGTGAGAAACGGCGGCCTCGAGGGAACGAAAATGTTTGCTCTCGGCGGAAGAGCCTTCACGAAAAGATTGGCCCAGGAACTCAATATCAGCTTCGAAGAAGCAGAGCACATAAAAATCCGCTATAGTCGAGGCGAAATGGGACAGCAGGTTGCCAAGCGGGTGGAAAAGCTCCTCGGCGGAGACTGTCAGGTTTGGATCGACGGAATCGCCCTTTCCTTGACTGAATTTACGGATTCTGATTTGCTCCCGGCGAGGATACTTCTTTGCGGCGGAGGATCGGCCTTGCCCGGAATAAAACAGGCTCTCACGGAAAAAGGCTGGACAAAAGACCTGCCATTTTCAAAAAAGCCTCACGTAAGTTTTTTGCAGCCAAAAGATGTTTCCAATATCGTGGATACCACAAAGGTGCTCCGCGACCCTCAAGATGTCACGCCGATGGGGCTCGCGAATCTTGCTCTTGATTTGGTCGGTGAGGAAAAGGTGCTTTCCAGCATGCTTCGAAGGGCCGTAAAGTTGATGCAAAATTAGCCTTAACGCGATAATATTTTTATGGCTCACAAAACCATCTACGTAGATATCGACGATGAAATAACGACCATCATTGACCGGCTGAAAAAGTCAAAATCAGTTGATAATATTATAGTCGTTCCGAAACAAGCGACTCTTTTGCAAAGCCTTGTCAATTTGAAGCTCCTCAAACAGGAAGCCGGGCGCCAAAAGAAAAAAATAATTGTCGTCACGCAGGACAAAATCGGAAAAAAACTCATTCAAAAAGCCGGCATCGCGGTAGAAGAAAAATCGATTGAACCGAAAAGCAAGGAAGAAATTCAAATGGAGCTTGCCCCCAAAAAGGAACCCAAGAAAGAAGACAAGAAAATATTGGAGGATCTCAGGGAAGACGAGATGAATATTGGTTCGGATAGATATTTTGAAGAAATTGCTCCAGCTCCCCGGAACCGGATGATTGGGAAAATATCATTTCCTCAAAACAAACAGGAGCAAAAGGAGGATATTGAACCAAAAATTCCGCCTCATGAGGAACAATCAAAGAGGATGTCAGATATTGTTTCCGGCTCAAAGTCAATGACCACAAAAAGAGAGAGAAAAGAAGACTACAATGGCGAAGGGAGACTCAAAAGACCCGCGAGCGAAGAATCAACACCAAAAAAAGCTACGGCATACAACCGAGACATCGGACACAAAACAGAACTTTTTTTTAAGTCCCCCCCTGTTTTTGAAGAAAATAGCGATAGGGCAGCAGTCAGGAAGCGTCCCCGGTCAGAGAAGGCCGACAAATTGCTCAAAGCTAAAAAAATCGGGCGAAGAACTCATGTCTATTTTTTGATTTTCATTGCAACTCTATTTTTGTTCGGGTCTTCAGCCGTTGCTTACTTATATTTGCCGAAAGCCAGTATAATTGTGCACTTCAAGGAGCAGGAAAAGACTCTGTCAACCGAAATTGAAACCGGCATAAACATCCAATCGGCTTCGGCGGAAGGTAGAATCATACCGGCTTCACTCGAAGAATTGGAACTGGAAAAGTCGGGAGACTTCGAGGCCACCGGAAGCGCGAGCGGCGGAAATAAAGCTGTCGGGAAAGCCGTTATTTACAACGAATTCAGCACAGCCGACCAGCCCCTCGTCGCAACTACGAGGCTGGAAACAAAGGATGGGAAAACATTTCGCATCACAAAGGGTATTGCAGTCCCCGGAATGAAAAAAGACGGCGATGAGATCATACCGGGATCAATGGAAGTAGACGTGATTGCCGATGAATCAGGCGATGAATACAATATCGAGCCGTCCGATTTCACCATTCCCGGGTTTGCCAACAGTCAAAAATTTGAAAAATTCTACGCAAAATCGTTTCAGGCCATGACCGGCGGTTCCGAAACCGGATCAAAAGCAGTATCTTCCGATGATATCGAAGAAGCTCGAAGCTTTTTGACGGCAGAACTCAAGGAACAGGCTATTATCGATCTCAAGAAAAAACTGTCGGGTGAAAAAAGATTTTTCGAGGGAGCGATTGAATTCGAAGGCCTGGATTTCTCCTCTTCCGTTTCAGCCGGAACTGCGGTGGAAAAATTCACTGCCAAGCAAAAAATGAGAGTGAAAACTTTTTCATTCAGCGAAGAAGACGTCAGAAAAATACTCGAAAACGAAGCCCTGGGCGAAGAGAATGAATACAGCATAATTAACTTTAAAAAGGGAATCAATTACATTCTCTCCGACTATTCCTTGAGCGATGGCTGGATGAAATTCCAGGCCAAGACAGACGCTATTCCCGTGGGAGATTTTGATCTCGATAATTTCAAGAACGGAATTAAGGGGAAAAATACCGCGGAACTCGAAGAATTCGTAAAAAACTACCCCGCCGTTAGCAAAATCGATGTTAGCTTATGGCCCTTTTTCATCGACCGAATTCCGATGAATAGCAATAGGGTGGATGTTGAATTCAAATAAATT
>CAZFIH010000023.1:0-14595 GCA_964519445.1 uncultured Bdellovibrionales bacterium
GTTTAGGGATATCCCGAGCCAAAAGGGGCAGATGCTATTTTTTGTGATTTCAATTAGCCGAAGAAAATTTTCTTTTGTAAAGGCTCACGAAAAGAGCCGGTACAACGAAAAGCGTAAGCATGGTGGAGAAAGCGAGTCCGAAAATAATGGAAAAACCAAGATTTCGCCAGAGCGGCTCGGTGATGGAAAGGGGAAGAAGCCCGGCGACCGTGGTAATGGTGGTGAGAAATATGGGACGCATACGGACGCAGCCGGCATCCCGAGCGGCCGTGACGAGATCTTTGCCTCCTTCTCCAATTTCGCGGTTGATCTGGTCGATGAGAATGATGGCGTTATTGACCACAATTCCGGTTAGCGAAACTATTCCGATGAATGCCGGAATGTCGAGTGTGAGGCGCGCCGCCGTCATCCCGAAAAGGACGCCAATCATCGCGAGCGGAATGGTGAACAGGATGATGAGCGTTTGTTTGTAGGAATTGAACTGCAGAACCAGGATAAAAAGAATCAAGACGATTCCCAAAAGCATTTTGACGAACATATCCATGTAAACTTCCATCAATTCCTGGGTTTCTCCGCCAAAAGCCACCTGATAGCCGCTCGGCAAATCAAGTTGCGCTATTTTATTTTGAATTTCTTCGTTGATTTCGGCTAAATTCCCCCCATCCGAGTCGGCGGTGACAGTTATAACCCGGTCCCCGTCGCGGTGCTGAATGGAAGCCAGCGCCGGTTCAGCGCGGATTTCACCCAGTTCCGACAAAGCAATAACGCCTCCGTCGGGAGCGGCAAATGTAATGTCTTTTAAGCTCTCGGTTGAATAGAGGCCGGCTTCGGGATATCCGATGTCTATTTCTATTTCTTCGCCGTCCAAGGTAATGACAGCCTGATCATTTCTTGCGATGCCGTTTCGCATGTTTGTAGCAATCTGGAAGATGGATAGCCCGTAGCGGGACACAATTTCCTTGTTCGGCACGAATACAAAATCTCCCGGAGAAGGTTCAATTGAAATTTCTTCTTCAATCGTCGTGGGAATTTGAGCGATGATTTCCCGGATTTGTCCGGCGAGATCTTCGAGTACGAGTAAATCCGGACCCGACACCCTTACTTCTATGGGGCTTCCGGTCGGCGGCCCGCCTTCGACTTCCACAAAACTGACTTCGCCTTCCGTAATTTCCGAATTGAATTTTTCTCTCAATCGGGAAACAATCTCAAAACTCTCGACTTCACGTTCTTCTTCTTTAGTGAGATTAACTTGAATGAACGCCGCGTTGCTGTTTCCGGCTCCTCTTTGGGATGTTTCTCCCATAGCGCCGATGGAAGAACCGACGCTTGTTATGAAATTAATCACATCCGGCTCTTCTCGGATAATGTCTTCCATTTCTCCCGCCACTTCAGAAGTTCGCTCGAGAATCGTGCCGCTGGGCATTTCAAGGTTGACGAAAAAATATTCCGAATCCTGGACTGCGAAGGATTCTATTTTGACCAAGCCTACAGCCGGGAAAGAAAGGGCCGCAAAAAAGAGAATCCAGGACCCAAAAATTAAAATGCGCCGTCTTCTTTTGCTTTCTAGGATTCGCGGTATAATCCGGCAATAAATTTCCGTGGCTCTTTGGAAGAGGCGGGCCGCCCAGCGCTTCCGCCTCGGCTTGCAGCGCAAACGGTGTTTCAGTTTTGCCTTCAATCTGGCAAAGCCTCCCGTTTTTTCCGTTTCTTCCTTCTCTTTCCCAATCGGATTGATGAAATAGGCGCCAAGCGCGGGGATGATGGAAAGGCTCACGAAAAGGCCGGCGATAATAGTCGTGATAACCACAATCGGAATCGTTTTGATGAACGCGCCGAAAATTCCTATCACAAAAAGAAGCGGGAAGAAAGCCGAGACCGTAGTCAGCATTCCGGAGAGGAGAGGCGCGGCGTATTCCTGAATTGTCGAAATTGCGGCTTGGTATCCGCTCAATCCGAATTGAGACACTTTGTTATACATCCCCTCCACGACAACGACAGTTGAATCCACCAAAAGGCCGAGAGCCAGCACCAGCGAAAAAAGGGAAAGGAAGTTCAGGCTTTCGCCGAGAAGCGACATAACAATAAACGTGATGAAAAAGGCGAAGGGAATGGAGGGACCGGCGAGAAGCGCTTCCCGCGAACCCAGGAATATAAAAAGGAGAACGATTATGATGATTACCGTCGCAGTTCCGTTGCGAAGAAGCGTGTTCAGGCTATCATTGGTGATTTCGGAGAGATCCAAGGTAATGGTAGCTTCGACGTCTTCGGGATAGTCGTCACCCCTCACTTCTTCAATTCTTCGGATCACTTCGTCGGCCACCCGGGTGATGTCCCCACCGGTTTTTTTGTAGACCTGGATGGAAACGGCTTCTTCAGGCTCCCCTCCGCCGACCGAAATGCGCGACCGGCTCACTTCCTGGCTGAAATCATATTGGACTGATGCCACGTCCTCAAGGTAAATCGGATCTCCGCCCGGGCTTGTTCCGATCGGCAATATTCGAATCTGGTTGATTTGCTCGAATTCTCCTTCCAGACGGATGTTATAGCGCGATTTACCGATTTCAATATTTCCCAAAGGGAAATTGACATTGGAGGCGCTGACAGCACCAATAACCTGGTCAAGAGACAAGCCGAAACTCGAGAGTCTATCCTGATCGATATCGACCTTGACAACTCTGTCCCGGCCGCCGACTCTGTTTACTTCCGAGACAAAAGAAATGCCCGATATCCTGTCTTGGATATTTTCGGCAAATTCCTTGAGTTCCGAAACATCGTAGCGCTCAGAAGAAAGAACGGCGGTAACAATGGGCTGGTCGGAAAGATTGATTTCAATAACTTGCGGATCTTCAGCGCCGTCGGGCAGGCTGGAGCGCGCGTCCGCCACGTTTTCTTCCAAATCGTTTATGGATTCATCAAGATCGGCGCCGGCTTCGAATTCCACCACGATGGAAGAAAGTCCCAGTGACGATGAAGAATCGATCTGGTCAACTCCGGAAAGATCCAGGATCTCGCTTTCAATTTCGTCGGTAACCTGCTGCTCCACGTCAAGAGGTGATGCTCCGGGATAAACGGTGAGGACCACAGCTATGGGAATTTCCACTTCCGGATTAAGCTCGCGAGGGAGATTCCCGATGGTGATGATCCCGAATATAAGAAGCGAGAGAATGATGAGAATTGTAATTTTCTTTTTGCGCACCAAAAAAACCCAAGGGCTCGGCTCGAATTTTTTGATTTTCTCAAGTATTTTTTGTTTTTCCGAAAAAAAGGAATTATCTGCCATGAAAAATGGTTAGTTCTCAATTTCAATCGGCTGGCCGTCCTGAAGATTGCGGCTGTTTTCAACGATGACTTGCTCTCCGGCCTCGAGTCCTTCAACGATCTCAATTTCCGTTCCGATTGTTTCGCCAATTTTTACCTCTTTCAAGACAGCTTCCCCTTCGACGGCTACAAGCAAAGTATTTTTTTGCTGGCCGATGTTCACTGCTTCGAGCGGCACGAAAAAGGAATTAGGCCTCTTTGAATCGAGCGAAAGAGAAAGATATATTTTAGCGGAGCGATTGGCTTCCTGCGGGATTTGCTCTTGCGTCACGATCTTCACCGCGAAGCGCTGATTTGCTGAAGCGGCAATCGGTGAAAAACTGACTATTTCTCCTTTATAGTTGGTGCCGGAAAAATCGATGGTCACATCATCGCCAACGCTAATTCTTGAAATTTGCGAGCTGTTGAGATCAACTTCCGCTTTCAAAATTCCTTGACCGACGATTTGAGCTATGTTGGTTCCGGAATTCAAGTATTCACTTTCCGTGATTTCTTTTGAAACGACTGTTCCGGTAATTGGTGCTTTTATAATTGTTTTTTCGTAGGCAATTCGGGCCAGTTTTAGCCCGCCCTCGGAAAGTGTCACTTGAAGCTCGGCGTTATTTGTCTGGAGCTTGCCTGATTCTTCGGTTTGATCTTTCTGATCTTCGGCATTATCAAGCTGTTTCTCGGCAACGCTGATGGCGTTTCTGTCTCCGCTTTCTTTAACTTCTTTGAGTTGGGCTTCGGCAATATCCACGGAATTTTCGGCAATGTCATTGCTTTCATCAACCAACTCCCTTGTTTTGGCAAGACTGTCTTGAGCCAAATTCAGTGTCGCTTGAGCCGTCTTAAGATCGGCAAGCGGCGCGTTTTGTTCTCGCGTCTGGCTGAAAATCGCCAAGACATCGCCTTCCTCTACCCGATCGCCGATCTCGAATAAAACTTTTTCAATTCTGCCTGAATATTCTGTGACAACTTCCGCTTCATCGACAGAGGAAAAGAAAACTGTCCGCTCCAGAGTGGCCGTCTGGCTTTCCTCTTCGCCCAAGGTAATCGTTTTAACGATAGCCGCCGTTTCCGGACTGGCAACCTCGCTATCCTGGCTTTTGATATTATGCGGTCCGAAAATCAGGTAGGATAGAATCGTCCCAACGATTATGATAAGCGCCGAAATGATATTTTGCCTGCGCAAATGTTTTCTTTTTTGATCCTCTTTCATGGAAATTAGCAAAGTTTAGCAATATTTGAGAGTAGCTTTTTTGCCGCTTTTCGTCAAGTGCAACCCGCTTTGATGAAACAATGTTTTTTGTCGGCTAGTATTAACTAAATGTAAATATGGCTCCCAATTCAAATGAATGAAAAAACAATAAAAATACTTTTCGTTGCTTTTATCGCTGTTCTGTTCGTCGCTGGGGCATTTTTCTTACTGGACAGCAGGAGCCCGAGTTCAATCAAAGAACTCTCGGCAGTCGAAGTTAAGGAATACGAAGGCAAAGATTTGTCTTCCATTGGAAATTTCCGGGAGAACTCCATTAAGGGCCCGCAGTATATAGGAAAGGATGATTACCGGCTGAAAGTCGTCGGTCTTACGAACGGTGAAAAATCATTATCCTACGATGATACAATTGGGCAGAACCAAAATTATAAGAAAGTGGTGACGCTTGACTGCGTCGAAGGATGGAGCGTGAACATTCTCTGGGAGGGCATCTTGGTGAAAGACCTTATCGACCGGAGTGCTATCCCGGCCGGTGCTAACACGATTATCTTCCGCGCTGTTGACGGGTACTCTACCTCTTTTCCTGTTGAGTACATCATGGACAATGATATTATCATGGCCTACAAAATGAACGACGTTGTGCTTCCGCCGGAGCGGGGATTTCCTTTCCAGCTGGTGGCCGAAGACAAATGGGGCTACAAGTGGATAAAATGGATCACGGAAATTGAATTTTCCCCGGACGAAAACTACCGCGGCTACTGGGAAAGCCGGGGTTTTTCCAATGAAGGCGATTTGGATAAGAGCAAGTTTGACTAGGAAATGAATTACTTTTACCTGAGAAAAATTCTTCACTGGCTTTTGCTCGCAGTCACGATTCTAGTGATTATGAGCGGCTTCGGCATAACCCGCTATCAAATTGTCGAGAAGCTGACTTTCGGAATTCTCAACAAGGCAACCTCGCTCTCCCTTCATTCGAAACTGGCTGTGCCGTTTATCGTCTTGCTGTTTCTCCACCTAATGATTGTCTGGGGAGCGGGGAGAAGAAAATAGTCATACGAGAAAAAAAGCGTTCCCGGGAACGCTTTTTTTATATACTCCGTGATTATCGCTGCTAAAACCTAAAAGAGTTGAGCATTTTTTCCTGGTCTTGCGGAAGTTTGTCTTTTTGAGAATCGAGATCGGAAAATACAAAATATACAACCGTGTCGTTATTGCCGCGGAAATAGACTTCGCGCCTCACTTTTCCGTCTCCCTCGTCAAAAAATATTTCATAGGCTTTTATCCCGCTGACGGCTACCTCTTTTCCGTTGAGTCTGGTTTTCGGCCACCACTCTACAATTTCTTTCTGGAAACAATCCTCCGAACAATCGGTTTTATAAATCCAGACCGACTGCTCAAGCTCTGCTCCGTCGTGAATCAAAAACCCGTCCACGCTGTTTCCGTTTCCGAGCATGTGCCTCGCGACTTCGGCTTCCGGCGGATGGGCGAGAGAAAAGCCGTACTGGCTGTTTTCGTATATTTTCCAATCTCCCAGATTGGTTCTGGGCAGAACGGGGGAAGGATCGGCATTTGGAGTCTTGTGTATTTTTTGGGGAGGAAGATTAATATATCCCTGGGAAACCATATACTCCCAATTGTTCTTGACGAGAATTCCGGCAACGATAACAATAGCAAAGGCTGAAAAGAGAGCGATGACCACTGCGCCGGCGCCGGTTGAAACCTGCTTTTGCCAAATGTTTTTCTTTTTCATTTTTTGGTTGTTATTTTTTGTATTATAAGCAGTTTTTGCCATGAATACAATGGCCTGCTTCTCCAAGGCGTATTAGCAAGAAGGAGAGCATGTTATAATACCGGCAAATGAATACTCTAAAGAAGTACAAGTACGATATTTTCATTTTCCTTTTTATTGCGGCTCTCATCGTGCTTTTCGTCGCGATTCGGGACAAATTCGGTTTCTTGAGCGACCGGGAAAGCTTTGAACTGTACATAGAAGGATTCGGCGTCTGGGCGCCGCTGATGATTGTTCTCGTCATTATTCTCGAGGTTGTGATAGCTCCGCTTCCCGGATTCGTGCCGGCTATCTCGGCGGGGTTTATTTTCGGGCCCGTTGAAGGTGCTTTTTACACCTATATCGGAAACGTGATCGGAAGCCTGTTGGTTTTTCTCTTGGCCCGGAGATTCGGCCGGCTCCTTGTCGAAAAAATCTTTGAGGCTGAAAAAATAGAAAAATATGAGCGGCTTATTGGAAAGAGGGAAAATATATTGCTGATTTTGTATTTCATTCCTCTTTTGCCAGTGGACATTTTGAGCGGTGCTTTTGGGCTCTCCGGAATCAGTTTCAAGAAATTCGCAATCGCTATTTCAATTGGATTCGTTTTTTATGTGGCTATATTCAATCTTTTCGGGGATTATCTTGCCCGTTTGTACTTTGTCGGTTGAGCCTCGGGTGAAAAAGCGGTTGAATTTTTTTTCAATTCCAATTATTCTAAGTCTTGAACAGTAGGCAAATATTCGAATGAGATTGAATCCTAATTTCCTAAAAATTTTTTTTATGCTGGGGACACTGTTTCTCTTTATTCCTCTTCTTTCCGGTTGTTCAAAATTGGACGAACGGGAAAGAGTGCTTCGGGATGCGGAGGGCTATGACATACGCGGCTTTGAGGAGCGCCAGCCGGAAGACCCGGACGCGGTCAAACGACTTTCGGTCGGTGCCTCTTCGGGAAATGCCGGCCAGGCTGAAGAGAATCAGCCCGAAGCGCAAATTACGGAGCCGAAATCTCCGCCTCCGATGCAGATTGATCAGGAGAAAAAATATACGGCCGTACTCAAGACTGCCGAAGGCGACATCACCATTGAACTTTTCGCTCAAAATACTCCGATTACGGTAAATAATTTCGTCTCTCTTGCGAGAGATAATTTTTACAATGGAACCGTATTTCATCGCGTGATCAAAGATTTTATGATTCAGGGAGGCGATCCAAAGGGTGACGGAACCGGCGGACCCGGATACAAGTTTGACGATGAGCCATTCGAAGGGGAGTATAAAAGGGGAACGGTGGCCATGGCCAATTCCGGTCCCGACACCAACGGAAGCCAATTTTTCATAGTCCATCAGGATTATGACCTTTCGAAAAACTACGTCATTTTCGGGAAAGTGATTCAGGGCATGGAAACTGTCGACAAAATCGCCGAGGCTGAAGTGGCCGACAATGGATCGGGAGAACAATCGAAACCGGTAAATCCGGTAAAAATTCAGTCGATGGAAATAAGAGGGGAATAATTCTTTTAAAAACTTGTTGTTATGGCCGGTGAGAAGAAAATCCAAACCGCGGTAGTGGGGGGCGGCTGTTTTTGGTGCCTTGAAGCGGTATTTTCCAAACTCAAGGGAGTTAGGAAAGTTACTTCCGGATACGCGGGAGGAAAAACCCCCGCGGCCGAAAAGAAACCAACCTATGAGAAAGTTTCATCCGGTCGAACCGGGCACGCTGAAGCAGTGAAGATTGATTACGATCCTCAAGAAATTTCCTTTCGGAATTTGCTTACGGTTTTTTTCACTCTTCATGACCCGACTACGCCAAATCGCCAGGGAGCAGACATTGGAAGCCAGTACCGCTCCATAATTCTCTTTGCCAACGAAAGCCAGAAAGAAGAATCTCAAAAATTTATTCAGAAACTGGAAAAGGAAAAAATATTTTCCAAACCGATTGTGACGGAAATAAAGCCCCTCGAGGAATTTTTTCCGGCGGAGGATTATCATCAGCGGTACTTCGAAAAAAATCCCGAGGCGCCTTATTGCCAGCTTGTTATTGCTCCGAAAATGGAGAAATCAAGGAAGAGATTTGAAAAATTAACTCAAAAATAGCGATATATATTTTCCATTTCTGCGGGCGTAGCAATAGAACAGCCATTTACGCTGTTTTTTTATTTTGCTAACATGATGTTGCCGGGAGGGCGAGTTAGAATTAATGGAAAGTTTTTATGCCAAAAAAAAGAAACGCTTGTCGAAAATGCCCCTTCCCAATTGCATATGCCGGAATATGCCCGGAAAGCGACGGATTTTACGCCGCGGCCAGGAGCTCAAAAAAGACAATTCTACAGGAATACGTGAAATGCCCGCCGAAAAAAATGGAGCAGAAAATTTTTGCCTGGCTTCAGAAGTTTGCCGCCAGGAATGAAATAAAGGTGGTCGGTTGCGGATTTGCCATGGAAAAAGCTCCGGATGATCTGACTTCTGACCTCTGGCTCAAGCAAGACATCGTGCCCTATGTTTTTCATCTCCGCTTCAAAAACCCAAAAAGAAAAGCTTTTCTTGCCGCCAAACGAGTGGCGGAGCGATTCGGCAATGACCATATCGTTGACATAAAGTTTGATCCGGAAAGACGGGTGCGGACGGTTCGCTTGGCAGATCTGGATGACTATAAAAGAACAGTCGGGAAGGATGATTTTCGTGAATTGACGGAACTCTCGGAGAAATTCAAGGAGCAGAAGGGCAAAATATATTTTTTCAGCTCGACCCCGCGGGGCGGGGGAGTGGCCATCATGCGCCACGCGATTATAAGATTGTTTCGTCTTCTCGGAGTGGACGCGAACTGGTATGTCTTGAGCACCAAAAGAGAGGCTTTTGAGATTACAAAAAGTAAGCTCCACAACGTTCTTCAGGACGTTGCTCCGCCCGGAACAAAGTTGACGCCCCGGGACAAGACCTTGCTCGAAGAATGGACGAAAAAGAACGCAGAGCGCTTCAAGCCCATATTTAAGAGAGCAAAAGTGATTGTGATTGACGACTACCAGCCTTCCGGCCTTATTCCCCACATAAAAAAGGCGAACCCGAAGGTTAAGACAATATACCGCTCTCATATTCAGGTCGTTTCCAGTCTCATTCAAAAGAAAGGGACCGCGCAAAACGAAGTTTGGGATTATTTATGGAAAAGAATCAAGTATGCCGATCTTTTCGTGAGCCACCCGATTGAAAAGTTTATTCCCCGAAATGTTCCTCGCCGGAAGACCGTTCTTATGGCGCCTTCCACTGATAAACTAGATGGCCTCAACAAAAAATTATCCCGCCGTCAGTTGAATTTTTATATCAGGCTTTTCAATGAACAATCTCACGGATCTCCGCTTGATGTGAAGAGACCGTACATAATCCAAATTGCCCGCTTTGATCCCTCCAAAGGAATTCAGGATGTCATTGAATCATACCGCAAGCTGCGCAAAAAACTGGAAACCGCCGGAACCAAAAGGAAAAGCCAAATTCCCCAGCTTGTTATCGCCGGTCACAGCTCGGTTGACGATCCGGAAGGGGATTTCATTTTCACTTCTACGATGAATCTTCTGGCGATGGATACCTACAAAGATATTGCCGATGATATCAAGGTGGCGAAAGTTCCCCACAGCGACCAAATTTTGAACGCTCTGTTGAGCGAAAGTCTCGCGGCTCTCCAGCTTTCTCTTCGGGAAGGTTTCGAATTCAAGGTGACGGAAGCCCTTCACAAGGGAAAGCCGGTTGTGGCCTATCGTTCCGGAGGCATTCCGCTTCAGATCGAGCACGGAGTGACGGGGTACCTCGTGAAACCCGGCAATACTGACCAGGCGGCCAAATATCTTTTCGAGCTGGCAACAGACAAGAAAAAATACAGAAAAATGAGCCGCAACGCCCAAAACCGACTCAAGAAAGATTTCTTTACGGTCTCGAGCGCTTCCAAGTGGCTGTATCTTGCGACCGAGCTGCTGGAGAAAGGAAAAATCACCGGCAACCGCAGTTACGTGAGGGATTTGATGAAGGGAAAGAAAAGGGGACGAAAAAAATAGCTACTCGTTTCTTCATAATAAAATGTTTGTCTTGGATCTTCGCAATGTTTCAAAGAAAGATAGCCAATCAGCTGGAGGAAAAGGAGCCAGCTTGGGTGAACTGATAAAAGTCGGCATACTTGTTCCCCGAGGCTTCGTTGTTCTTTCCGATGCTTATTTGAAATTTATCAGGGAGAATGATCTAGACTCAAAAATAAAAAAGATTCTTGATAGCATTGATTATAAGAATTTACGTTCGGTGAAGGGCGCTTCAAAGAAAATAAAGGACATTGCAAAAAAAGGAAGAGTTCCGGAAGATGTGAAAGAAGAAGTTTGCAAACACTTTACGGCGGAAAAATTTGCGACCGTTGCGGTTCGATCCAGCGCGACAACTGAAGACTCTCGAGGCAGCTCTTGGGCGGGCCAGTTTGAAAGTTATTTGAATATCTCTCGGAGCAATCTGATTGAGTCAATAAAAAAAGTATGGCTCTCGCTCTTTTCACCGAGGGCTATTTTATATCATTTGAAAAAAGGCAAAGAAAAAAGGGAAATAGCGATGGCTGTTGTGGTGCAAGAAATGGTGCAGTCGGAAATTTCCGGCGCGTGTTTTACGGTTGACCCAGTCACTCAAAACCGAAGATATTTGCTGATTGAAACGGTTCAAGGGGCTGGAGAAGGACTGGTAGGTGGCCGAGTTACTCCGGACAGTTATTCGTTTGACAAAAAAGAAGGAATTTTAAACAAGAGGTCATATGTTTTTTCCGCAAGCCGAAGAAAACAGATATTAACAGTCGGGAGAATCGAACGACTTGCTGGAATTTGCATTGATATAGAAAAGCAATTCAAGAGGCCCCAAGATATTGAGTGGTCTTTTTCGGAGAGGAAGTTTTATTTTCTTCAGTCAAGGCCAATAACGACTCTCGGCACATGAACACAAGGGAATTCGAAAAAATATACAATCGCGACTTGCCGCTTTTTTCTGCCGAGTATTGGTATCGGGGAGAAAGGTTTGGGCTGCCCCGCATCACCCGAAAGTCAATATACTATAATCCTCTTTTTGTTTACCGGAGGGGAAGGGGAACTGACGTATATTACGATGTTACCAATTATGAGAAAAATGCAAGACCAATTCCCTCTTTTTTTGCGGCTTTTCCGGAAAGGTTTGAAAAAATTGCTTCGGATTATTGGATGATTTGCCAAAAGATGAAAAAATGGGCTAGAGAAAAAAGGTATCGGAGCTTTTCACAGGTTTTTGAGGCCCATCTTTTTTTCTGGCCAAGACTAGCTGTTATAGTAAGTCTCGGGGATAGATTTGATGAGAATAGGCCGAATCCGATTTATCAAAGAGCCTACGAGCTTCGGAAAAAGACCGATGACGTTGAATATATTTCAGGGAATCAACTGCTGGAGTTAGCCAAAAAAATGATTCCCGGATATGAATCTGATATTTATTTTTTGACCTCGAAAGAAATTATAGGAAGGAAAATTCCTCCTCTTGCCGAAATGGAGGAAAGAAGAAAGGGATACATTTTTTATACGGGTAAATTGTATCCGGGATTGAAGATTAGAACTTTTCAAAGGATGCATGATATTTCTTTTTTAAGAAGAAGTCATTCAATTCCGAGGCATATTTTGGAAGGCATAACAGCTTCCAAAGGAAAGGTTGTCGGAAGAGCAAGAATTATTCTAAACCTGGATAATTTGGATAAACTTCAAGAAAAGGAAATACTTGTGACATCTATGACCACTCCGGATCATCTTCTGGCGATGGAAAAAGCAAGGGCTTTCGTGACAAATGAAGGCGGGGTCACTTGTCACGCGGCTATCGTAGCCCGGGAGATGAAAAAACCTTGTATTGTTGCGACAAGGGTAGCAACGGAAGTTATTAGAAATGGGGATTTGGTCGAAGTGGATGCCACTGGAGGTTTTGTAAAAATTATACAAAGAGCCAAGAGAGAATAGATTCTGCGTTCTGGGTTGGAGTGAAAAAATATCAGGCGTGTTATGTCTGGTTCTTTTGATTAACTTGATATTTCGCTCGCAAAAAGATATATTAATAATGCAGTAAAGACAAAAAAAATGCGAATTGGAATCGACGCCAGAGCCAGATAGAATTCGGAAAAATTAAGAATTAAGAGGATTTTTATGTCGCAAACTATGCAATTCACCGAAGCTTTGAGAAGAGTGAGTGTTCGGGGGATTTGGGATATGGGGCTAGTTGTCGCGAAAGAAGAAAAAAAAGAGAAAATCGCGGAGGAGCTGAAAAATAAAACTGGAAACGCTGAAATTTTTCGCTTCGTGAAAGAATTGAGTCCCGAAGAATTTCTCGAAGCGCTGGTCGAAGCGCTCAAGAACGAAAAGTGGCTGATAACGGTTTTGAACGGCGGGAAAATTGACGGGAAAATTTACGGCGCTTTGCGCCGGCTCTCAACGAGCAACCGTCTGCAAATTCTTCATTTCAAAAACGAAGGAGAACTGAATTTGAAACAACCGCCGGAAAGCAGGATTGTTTTCGTCGCGAGCCGGCGGGACATCGAAAAATTAGATTTACCTGAATTTATAAAATTATTCGGTCCTGTCCTGGACCTTGCCGAAAAAAGGGGGGTAGAATAAGATGGCTATCGAAAAACAAGTCTACGGGTTTTCGTCCGAGGAGGAGCAAATCGAAAAAAGAAAAAGAGAATTGCTGGGAAAAGACCCCGTCAGTTTTTTCGCGGAAAGCGAAGGAAGAAAAAGGAATTTTCAAAGCCGTGAAGAAATTTTGGCGTTCGCGGAGGAAAATCCCGGCGTGAAGGCTTTCGTCAGCATCGCCGGAGTGGAACTCGAGATGTGGATGGGGGAAAACGGATCGCAATTCGACGCGAGCGACTTTCAGAAATTCGCGCTGGACGACAAAGCGATGGAGCTTCTTCTGATCATGGCGAAATCCATCAAACTTGATCAGCCGCCGCTTGTTGAGGGAGAGACCGATATTGGAAAAAGCCGGGCGTTGGAATATTTGGCCCATCTTACCAACCATCATCTGATATATCAGAGTTTTTCCGGGCAGACCGATGTGACGGAACTTATTGGAAAATACGTGCCGCGCGTGAGCGACGAAATTCCCGCTTTGCAAAGAAGGGAGATTCAGAAAAAAATCGATCAGTTTGTCGCGCTGTTCGATTCAACGCAAATTCGGGAAGGCGGAGAAAGAGTGAAAACCAAAGCGGAAAAAAGAATATCCGATCAGTCACAAAGAATCTTGCGGATATGTCTTGATGAAGGACGAGGTCCGACTGAAGCGGAAATGAAAGAAATAGCCAAAAACGAAGGATATGATTTTACGGGGGTCAACTGGCAGTGGCAGGACGGAACGGTGCCGATGGCGATGGAAGCCAACGGCGGAAAAGGCTGCTGGCTCTATTTCGACGAGCTGGGGGCGGCCGAGCCGCAGATTTTGGTGAAGTTGAACCGCGTTTTGACGACGGAAGGGCTGAAAAGGCTGGAGATCACCGAAAACGGGTCGCGCCAGGTGGTCGGCGGGCCGAATTTTCGGCTGATTGCCTCCACCAATCCGCCCGCTTACGCGGGAAGAATCCCGTTCGAAAAAGATTTTCTGCGCCGATGGAACTATCAGGTTGTTGGGAGATTGAGCGAGGAAGAATCATTGGGGCGCGACTTGGCCCGCGAAATCGGAGAAAAGCCGGCAATAAAAAGAGACTTTTATCAAGTCGGGAGAAGAAAAGAATCAACAATTAAAGATTTCGGGGAGAGCGAGTTCGCGCGCGAAACTTACAAAGAATTGGCAAAACTCCACACGAAATTTTTATATTCGGCGCTGGCTAAACTAGAAGCGACGCCGGCGGAGATCGGCGAACAGCAGTTTCGCTATGAGGAATCGGACAAAATCAGGGCTGTTGCCTACCTCAAAGAATTTCAGAAGCCGGATCTGGTCGAAACGCTCAAAGAAGCAACAGAGTTCTATTATCTCGGGAAAATAAATCCGGAAAAAATGATCACGGAAGCGGACGGGCGGGAAATTTCTCTTCGCGAGGCTTTGCGGGAACTTTTTGAAATGCTCGCGGATCAAATGAAAACCAGAGAGAAGATCCAAGCGCTTATCGAAAAATATCAAACCCAAGAGGATAAAAGCGGCGCGTTAAAAGAAGAAATAGAAAAGCTGAAGGTAAAATTGGCTGGAATGGAAAATTTGGAAGAAGATGATGCCAAAGAAGCCGAAGAAATATTAGCCGGCCTAAAATAACCCCATGCTCGAACAACCCCTTCATCTCCTCACCCCCGAGGACAAAAAA
>CAZFIH010000024.1:0-13617 GCA_964519445.1 uncultured Bdellovibrionales bacterium
TGAAGTTTTCACTCTCAATTCTTAAAAAGGGGCTCTAAATTCTTGAATTTCCTTTTACTCTCCGAACTTAATGATCAGCAGAGGGAAGCGGTTCTTGCTACAGAGGGGCCTGTTTTAGTAATCGCTGGAGCCGGTTCGGGAAAGACGCGCCTTTTGGCTTATCGAATCGCGTATCTAATGAAAGAAAAAAAAGTTTCGCCCCGCAATATTTTAGCGGTGACTTTCACCAACAAAGCAACCGGAGAAATGAAAGAACGGGTGAAGAAGCTTGTTGGTCGTGAATTTTTTCGCCAGCCGTGGATGGGCACTTTTCACCATACCTGCGTGCGGATTTTGAGAGCGGAAATCGAGTGTCTTGGCTACGGACGAAATTTTGCGATCTACGATGATTCAGATCAGCTGGCCCTGATGAAAAAAATAATGAAGGAAAAAGAAATCAGTCCCGAACAGTTCAATCCCCGGGCGATGCTATCTGTGATTTCCAAAGCCAAAGGGGAACTCGCGAGGATTGAGGATTTTGTCTCCGGTGACAGCTATTTCGAGCGAGTTGTGGCGCGGGTCCATGAAAAGTATCAAAAACAACTTCGCGAAAACAACGCTCTTGATTTTGACGATCTTCTCCAAAAGACAGTGGAAGTATTTCAAAAGTTTCCGAAAGTGCTGGAAAAATATCAAAATATTTTCCGCTATATTCTCGTCGACGAATATCAGGATACAAATCATGCCCAGTATGTGCTGGTAAATCTTCTCTCCAAGCGGCACCGCAACCTTTGCGTGGTAGGCGATGACTGGCAATCCATCTATGCTTTCCGAGGGGCTAACGTGAGAAATATTCTTGATTTTGAAAAGGATTATCCGGAAGCGAAAGTCGTGAAACTAGAAAAAAATTACCGCTCAACCCAGAAAATATTGGATGCAGCTTATGGTGTTATTTCAAAAAATATAAACCGTAAGGAAAAAAAACTCTGGACTGAAAACACGGAAGGACACAATGTCTTGGTTTATCAAGCCTCCAATGAAAAGGACGAATCCCTATTTATCGTTCGAGAAATCCAAAGTCTCAGCGAAAAGGAGGGGCTTGGCCTGAATGACTTCGTTGTTCTCTATCGAACCAATGCCCAGTCCCGGGCTGTCGAGGAAGCCTTTCTGGAACAGGCTGTTCCTTATCGGATCATAGGCGGGGTGCGTTTTTATGAACGTCGGGAGATCAAAGATTTTTTAGCTTATTTGCGTTTCATCGCCAATCCACGGGATGAGATCAGTTTTGAGCGTCTGGTGAATGTGCCGTCGCGCGGAATTGGAAAAGCGACCTTCAAAAAAATCGTTGCTTTTGCCAGAAGCGAGACTTTGGATTTCATCGAGGCCATGAAACAATCGGATAAAGCCGGACAAATAATCACAGCCAAAGCGGAAACCTTAGAAATGCTTGGGGAACTAATAGATCGCTTGCGCGGGGAGGCCGGACGCGTTCCTTTAACCGATTTTATGGATTCCGTTCTCACGGAATCCGGTTATCAAATGATGCTTCTCGCGGAAGGGGAAATCGGCCAAATTCGCTACGAAAACGTGCGGGAACTTTTTACGGTTGCCGAAAAATACAATCGAGAAAAAGGGATAAGCGGGTTGAGCCAGTTCCTGGAAGAAGTGTCCCTTGTTGCCTCAACGGACAATATTGAATCGCAAAACGGTGCGGTGCATCTCATGACGCTTCACAGCGCCAAAGGCCTGGAATTCGATACGGTTTTCATTGCCGGAATGGAGGAAGGTCTTTTTCCTCATTCTCGATCATTGCTCGACGAGAACGAACTGGAGGAAGAGAGAAGGCTATGCTATGTAGGAATTACCAGAGCCAAAAAAAGAATTTATCTCCTCTGGGCGAGCTCAAGGAATATATTTGGCTCTTCCAGGGTCAACGCGGCTTCAAGGTTCTTGGAAGATGTCCCGGAGGAATTGAAAGAAAACTATCAAGAAAGGCTTTCCAAAAATAGAAAAGGAGAAAAAAAAGAACATGCTCAAAAAAAGATGCCAGACCTAAAGGACGGGCAAAGAGTGAAACATTCCAGTTTTGGGGAAGGAGTTGTTATTTCAGTCGAGGAGGATATAATCACAGTCGCCTTCATGAAATCCGGCCTAAAAAAAATCTCCGCCAAATACGCGAAGTTAGAGAAAGTATAAATTTTTGAAATTTGGACTTTGAGATTTGTTCAGTATATATATCCCTTGATCACCCCGCTTTTGGCGGAAATGGTTCGGGTTGATTTTATTCCGAAGCCGGCGTAATTCATTTCGGAAATAGTCACCAAATTTCCGCTCACTTTTTCAACGATTCCCACGTGGCCCCAGCGCGATTCGGTAGTCACTATAATGGCACCGGTTTTGGGCGTTCTTCCGGTAGCTCTTCCGGACGCTCGCGCACCGGCAAGCCACGTGCCGGCGTTTCCGCTCCAGGGAACGTAAAGACGCTGGGAAACATACCAGGTGCAGTAGCCGTAAGGGAAGCGATGTCCGGCTCCTGCTTTCGATTCAATTTCTCCAGAAGACGCCCGGGAAGAAGTTGAGTAAGTTCTCCCGGCGTATGCCAGACCAACGGTAGGCGCTGGAGTCGGAGTCGGACGGGAAATGGATCCTTCCGGAATGAAGATTTCCTGTCCTGTTTCGATTTTACCGTCAGCTCGAAGCTCGTTGAAGGCCATAATTTTTTGGCTATCAGCGTCATACTTTTTCGCAATTGACTCCAGAGAATCGCCGCTTTTGATTTTGTGCTTCACGCCGGTCATGGGCAAAATAGTCAGCTTGTCTCCCGGCTTAATAACCGACGTATCCTTTAGGTCGTTTTCCCAAAGCAGTGTGTTGGTTGTGACTCCGTTTGCGGCCGCGATAGAGCTCACGGTGTCTCCCTCTTTCACCATGTAAGTTTTTGTTCCACGACTTCTCAAAGAAGTTATCGTCACTTGCGGCCCGACCGAGGCAAGCAGGATTTGGCTGTTGATGTCCGGCATCGGCTCGTAAGCAAGGTATTCTTCGCTTGCAATATACTCCTCATCCAGTATATCTTCTGAGCCGATAGGAGTGTCCATCTGCTGAAGAGTGACAGTTGCCAAATTATTTTTCTTGGTTTTTTCAGAAGCCATATTGAGTTGGAGGTTTTTCTTGACCTTGTTTTTATCTTGCATCAGGGATTCAAAAAGCGATCCTACAAATCTCCGCTCGGCAGTGATATTTATCAGGGCCACCATAAGAACACAAAAAGCCACCACCAGGGTAGCCGCGTATTTCCTCAGCCAGCTGGCAAGGCGAAAAGCCGAGGATCTTTGTCTCAAGTTAGAAGCGAATCTAACTTGATAGAGATGAATATTTTTGGCTAAGAATCGAAAGTTCTCCCCTTTTAGTAATTTCTGAGCTGCTCTCCAGATTTTCTGGAAGAGGTTTTCGGAGCTACTAATTGGTTTGTTCCTTCTTTTGGATCGAGAGCTTGAGGCCGTTCTGCTGTGAAAATATAATTCCTGCGCAAAGCTTTCCCAATCCCTAATAATTAAAGCAAATTACAGGTTAGCACAGATAAGGATAATGTCAAGTGGTCTAATTTTGATAAAATTTTTACTTGCCTAGGACGTCGCACAATTTGACGTTGTTGCGACATTAACTTCAAGTTATTATTATGTTGAGGTATTATTCCTTGTAACTAGCTATGATTTTGTTTGTTAATGCCGCAAAACGCAAGCGCAAAAATTGGCATAGAGATTTAGTTGTTGGGAAATAAGGAAAAGGCGGTAGGTCAGGCTGTAAGTCGTAGGCTGTAGGAAAATAACTTATGACCCATATCTTAATATCACTTAACTTACGGCTTTCTCCCTATTTCCCTATCATCTAAAAAACTTATGAATCTCCGCCAGCTAAAAACCGAATACCTCGAATATCTCGAGATCGAAAAAGACCGTTCCCAAAAAACCATCGAAAACTATGACCATTACCTCGAGCGTTTTTTGAACTGGTCAAAGATAAGTTCGCCAAAAGAAATTACGGATGAACTGGTGAGAAGATACCGTCTTGAGCTCAATCGCCTGTCGGACCGGAAAGGGAGCCCGCTAAAGAAAATTACCCAAAACTACCACGTGATTGCCCTTCGCAATTTTTTGAAGTATCTGACCAAAAGAGACATCAAAATTCTTTCGGCCGACAAAGTTGAACTCGGAAAAGCCGGCTCCCGGCAGATTGATTTTTTGGAAATGGAAGAAATTGAGCGGATTTTCGAAGCGGCGGCCGGAGCAAGCCTCAAAGCGCTCCGCGACCGGGCCATTTTGGAGCTCTTGTTCAGTTCGGGAATGCGGGTATCCGAACTCGTCGGACTCAATCGGGATCAAATCAATATGAAGACGGGCGAAATCAGCGTTCGCGGGAAGGGAGGGAAAACAAGAGTCGTTTTCATCTCCGACCGGGCCAGAGGGTCCCTCGGGAGATATTCTAAAAAAAGGGCTGACACAGACCCGGCGCTTTTCATAAGAGCGGGACTCAAACAGATTGAAAAGAAATCAAAAAAAGATGATTTGCGAATCACGCCGCGCACCGTTCAAAGAATCGTGAAATATTACGCCACCAAAGCCGGAATCGTGAAAGACGTCCATCCGCACACTTTGCGTCATTCTTTCGCGACGGATCTCATTCAAAACGGAGCCGACATCCGCTCCGTTCAGGAAATGCTGGGTCATTCATCGGTGACCACAACCCAGATTTATACCCACGTCACCAACAAACAACTCAAAGAAGTCCACAAAGCTTTTCATGGGAGGAGGAGAAGGAAATAGGTTCACGCTAAAACGGCAAACTAGATTACCAGCGAAAGATATTTTTCGGGGAATATTTTTTGATTATAAAAAAAGTGGTCAAGTATAATACATGGACGAACCTGGCCACTTTTTCGGTTTTTTGGAAATATAATGGATTCAGAATTATTGAGAAACTAGCATTATTCTTCCCCACTTTTCCGCTTCATTTTTTCCAAAATTTTCGTGAGGCGCAGAGTGACGAGAACGACAACCATTGTGACGACGGCTGCGTAAATGAACATCGCCACGACGTCGCCGCTCGATTGCTCGCCGAAAATCCGGACGAACAGTTTCTTGATGGCTTCGTTCCAAGCTAGAGCGGCTACGAGCCCCATCCCGGCGCCCATGAGCGTCACCGTTTTTTCCAGGATCTGAACGTGAATCCGGTCTTCTTCTTTCTTGGTTAGCTTTTCACTCTTTTTTTCTTCCTTTCCGGGAGTTATTTTTTTAAGCAAGTGCAGTTCTTCAATGGATGGCATTTTTTTTGGCTTAATATTTTTATTGACCTTTTGCGCTTGCCCCGCACCAAAGTATTGTGGGCAATACAGGGATTGAACCTGTGGCCTCTTGCGTGTCGAGCAAGCGCTCTACCACTGAGCTAATTGCCCAATTTTTGGTGCGGGGTGAATCGAGCAAACGCTCCCTGCCGGCAGGCAGGTAACCAGCTGTGCTAATCACCCCTTAAGTTGGGACTGGTAGGATTCGAACCTACGACCAACCGATTATGAGTCGGTCGCTCTAACCGCTGAGCTACAGTCCCCTCGCAGTCAGCATATGATAAGCAGATAAGCCAGTATCGTCAACCGTTACGCCTTCTCCGGAGCGATGGCGATTCCTTCTCCTGGTTTTTTTTCAAGAGCTTTGAGTTCTTCCTCATCTTTTATCTTCGCAATCTCCTGGAAGAAAAGAGTCCAAGCCGTCTTCTTGTAGGTAAGGAAAATGGAAGAAAGAGAAAGTGAAGCTGCCAGGAAAAAGATTATGGCGAAAACAATATAAACAGCGAAGACGATCTTGCTAAGATAGTAAAAAAGAAAACCGGCCGGAACCAGGACGAGCAAAATCATTCCAATAATAGGCAGTACAATCAATCCAGCCACAATACTGATGCCCAGAAGAAGCAGGCTGAAGATGATCGAGCTCAACATATTCCTAAGAAGCAGGTTGTATCCGGCTTCAATTGCTCTCCAAACGGAAAGGCTGGAGAGAACGATATAGAATTCGGCATACGTGTTTGTTAGAACTATGATGAAAATGAGAGGAATAAAAATGGCGGCAGCCAGAATTCCCACCAGGATCGCGCCAATCGTAGAGCCGACAAAGACCAGATATAATACGGGAAGGGCCAGGATGAAGATAATGATCATCGAAGCCAGCAGGACCAGCAGAAACAACGCGAATAGTCTTCCAAGAAATTTTTTCCCGCTGCGCCAGCCTTCCCGAAAAGTTGTCTTTTTGTTTTGAGTGACGAGATTTACGGATCGTATCAGTCCGGCTTTTCCAATTAACGAAATAAGAAATAGGATCACGCCGATTGCGATCAGGATCAGGATGACACCCAAAGCTATTTCCCAGTGAGTTTCAATAAAATTGACCATCTTTTCTTCCTGATCGCCGAGATTATTGGCGCCTCCAAAATTGAAATTGGATCCGCCGGATCCCAACGCCATAAGAAGCCCAAACCAGAAAAGAAACTTGTTTTCCCAGACGATCCGGGCGGCTTCTTTCAAAACGTCGATGAACGGTATCTCGTTATTTTTTTGGTTTCTTTTATTGGTCGGGTCCATTTTTTTGTCTTTGTTTGCCTATTTTTTCGATATTCTTTGCTTCTTTTTTCTCTTTTTTTGCCTCCTCGATAATTTCGTCGAACTCCTCCTTTTCTATGGTTTCTTTCCCGAGGAGGGTTTTGGTTATTTTTTCCAATACACCCCTTTTTTCCGAAAGGATTTTTTCTGCTGTTTTGTAAGCCCCTTGGATGAAGTATTGCACTTCCTGATCGATTTTGTTGGCGGTCGATTCAGAATAGTTTTTTTCTTCACTGATTTCTTTTCCAAGAAAAATTAGTTCTTCTTTTTTGCCGAAGGTCCTCGGCCCGAGCGAGCTCATTCCGTATCTTGTGACCAGCTTCCGAGCAATGTCCGTAGCTTTTTCAAGATCGTTCGAGGCGCCGGTTGTCACTTCTCCGAAGATCATTTTTTCCGTGGCGTACCCCCCCAGAAGAACTGCCAGTTCGTCCAGAAAATACGATTTGGAATAAAGTCTCTTGTCTTCTTTGGGGGCGCTCAAGGTATAGCCGGCGGCCTGACCGCGGGAGATTATGGAAACTTTTTGAATCGGATCGGCATTGGGCAGGCTGGCACCGATCAGGGCATGACCGGCCTCATGATAGGCGGCAAATTTCTTTTCTTTGGCGGAAAGAATTTTGCTTTTCCGCTCCGGTCCGAGAATAACTTTTTCGACGGAAACACGCATTTCATCAAATCCAATCTGCCGTTTCCCTCGGCGGGCGGCTAGGATAGCCGCTTCGTTGACCACGTTTGAAAGATCGGCACCGGAGAAACCCGGAGTTCGGGCGGCGATCTGCTTCAAGTCCACATCTTTTTCCAAAGGTTTGTTTTTGATATGGATGTCGAGGATAGCGGTTCTTTCTTTGATATCGGGAAGATCCAGAACCACACGCCGATCGAATCGTCCGGGACGCAAGAGAGCCGGATCGAGAACGTCGGGACGATTGGTGGCCGCCATTACGATCACATTCGTGTCAGTCTCAAAGCCGTCCATTTCCACAAGAATCTGATTGAGTGTTTGTTCCCGTTCATCATGGCCGCCTCCCAGTCCGGCGCCGCGATGGCGGCCTACGGCGTCGATTTCGTCAATGAAAACGATCGCCGGAGCACTCTTTTTAGCCTGCTTGAAAAGGTCGCGCACGCGGCTGGCTCCGACTCCAACGAACATTTCCACGAATTCGGATCCGGAAATACTGAAAAAAGGGACGCTGGCTTCTCCGGCGACAGCTTTGGAAATGAGAGTTTTACCCGTTCCCGGAGGACCGAGAAGGAGAACGCCTTTGGGTATCCGTGCTCCGAGATCCAAAAATTTTTTCGGGTGTTTCAAAAACTCAACCACTTCCTTGAGTTCCTCTTTCGCTTCTTCCGATCCGGCTACGTCGGTGAAAGTAACCCTTTTTTTGTTGTTTTTTTGAGGAGGTATCAGGCGAGCCTTGGACAATCCAAAAGAGAGGGCTTGATTGCTTCCTCTTTGGGCGGATCGCAGCATAAACCACAAAAAACCTCCGATAATAAGAAAGGGTAAAACAAAAGGTATGACTGTATTGAGCCAGAAAGCGGCAGTGGTCGTATCTTTGATTCTAATATTGACGGAACGGAGCTTTTCCGGTTCGACGCCGACATTTGTCAGGGATTCAGTGAGAGCTGTGCCGGCTTCTTTTCTTGTTTTTTCTTTCGTCTCGTCTTCGAGAGTGATGCCGAGCTCATCTCCCGAAACTTCAATTTCTTTTATTTTTCCTTCGTTGATCTGATTTACCAGCTCATTGAGGCTGATTTCCTTCACTTCTTCGGCAGGTGTGTTGAAAACAACCACGATTCCGGATATTACAAAAAATACGAGAAGGACGATTATCAAGTTTTTCAAAAAATTTTGCATATGTTTTTTGAAGCTGTAGGGAAATATGGATTAGGCTGTAAGCTAGATTGGCAAGCAGTAGGTTTTAGATGGGCTTGCTGCGGCCTCTGGCATATGACCCAATCAACTGCTATTTACCCATAACCAACTTATCACCTTTTCTCCCTATTTTCAATCCTTTGAGCGACATTTTTTGCCGTTTTCTTTTCGTGCTTTTGGCGAGTTTCAAAACTTCTTCGACGTGAGCCGATTCGATCTCTCCGAAACACGGTAAATACTTTTCAAGATGAATTCGAATAGCTTCTCGCTGGATGGAGGGATGAAGATTTTTGAGGTCGTTCACGCTCAAAATTTTTCTTCCATTGAGCCAAGCGGTTGAGAATTTTTTTATGAAGTCATAATCATCGGCGACGGAGCGGGACAGTTTATACAATACCCCCTGAATATTTGGATTGAAATTTTTTTCGAGATACGGAAAGAGCCGATTGCGGATTTTGTTTCTCGTGAAATCGTTTCCGAGGTTGGTTTTGTCGATCCGGAAGGCTATCTTATTTTTACGTAAGTAGGAGAGAATATCTTTTTTTTCGATATTAAGGAGGGGGCGGATCACGTTGCCGCTTTTGAAGCGAATAGCCCCGAGACCGCGCAGTCCTGATCCGCGCAGGATTCGCAGCATGACCGTTTCCGCCTGATCATTCAGCGAGTGCCCGACAGCGATCGTGTCGGCCCGATGTTTTTTTCTCGCTTTTTCAAAAAATTTGTAGCGGATCTGACGGAGTTTTTCTTCTGAACGCGAAGTGCCGAGTGTGGAGCGCGGAATCTTTTTGATTTCGATTGGCAGGGAATATTTTTTGGCCAGACGCCGCACGAGCTTCTCATCTTTTTGGGAATCCTTTCCTCGCAAGCCGTAATTCACGTGAGCAATGATGATTTTGAAGTCGTATTTTTTATCGAACTTGGAAAAAATATCCAGGAGACAAACTGAATCCGGCCCGCCGGAGCAGCCGATCACGATTTTCGCTCCGCGGTCGGCGAGGTTATGATGAAAAATATTTTCCTGAATGCGCTTTAGCATTTATATTTTACTTCGACAGAAGTTCGTACTTTTCTTTTTTTAATATTTCCACTACTTTTTCGACCGCCTTATCAAGCTTTCCATCTTCGTTTATAACAACGTAGTCATAATAGTCTTTTTCAGCCTCAACTTCCTCCCGGGCATGTTTCATTCTTATTTCCAATTCCTCGCTGGTTATATTTGGATCTCTTTTAATCAACCGATTTCGCAAATCTTTTAGGGATCTTGGCATAATAAATATTGTGGTGGCATTGTATTTATCTTTGAAGAATTTCGCTCCAACTATGTCGACGTTAACGATGACGTTTAGTCCAGCTTGGATTTTCTTGTCCAGGTCTGGTTTATACGAGCCGTAATAAGCATCTCGGCCTTTTACGCAAGTATGTTCGACTATATTTCCATTTTTTATATTCTCTTCAAATTCGTTCTTTTTGAAAAAATAGTAGTCTATCTTGTTTTGCTCACCAGATCTCATCGGCCGCGAAGTTGCTGTTACAAGTTTTCTAAAATTAGAAAATTTTTCGACGAGTTTTTTGGTTATTGTCGTTTCTCCGGCGCCTGTCGGACCGCCGAATATCAAAACCCTTTTTGAACTTCGCATTTTGAATGTTGAATTTATTTGGCTAAGGCCAGCCCCATCCGATGTTCCTTGGGTTCAATGGAAAGTATCTTCCATTTGTAGGTTTTTCCGACTTGAAGAATTTCTTCGATATTTTTCCCCGGATATTTTTCCAAAAGCTCGCCCACATGGGCCAAACCATGGATGTCCTCGTCAAGATAAACAAAAGCTCCGAAGTGGTTGATTTTTTTCACTTGCCCTTCATAGACCTCTCCCGCTTTGTATTTCTTTTCGACTTCCGACCATGGGTCCTTTTGAAGGGCTTTGATGGAAAGAGAGACCCTTGTATCGTCAATGCCGATGATTCGAGCTTTCACCCGGTCGCCTGTTTTCACGATTTCACGGGGATTGTCGATGAGCTGCCAGGCCATTTCGGAAATATGAACCAGGCCCTCCAGCCTGTCTTCTTCCCTTTTGGAATCGGACTTGCTGGGAGGAAGGAATTTCACGAAAGCCCCGAAATCAACGACTCCGCTCGCTTCTCCCTCAATGATGTCTCCCGTCTTGAGCTCCGAAATGGCTTTTTTCTCTTCGTCGGCGTGGGCGGCTTTTTCACTCACGATCAGTTTTTGGGCCTCGCGGTCGGTGTCGATGACGCAAACTTTCATGTCTGTCCCGATAAAATTGCGCAGCTTCTCCAGTATCTTGCTTTTCTCGCCTTCTTCAACACGAGGATAGTGCTCGTTGGTGAGCTGGGAGACCGGGAGAAATCCGGAGATCCCGTTTATTTCTATAATTAATCCGCCCCTATTGGCATCGATGATTTTTGTGGTCACGGGTTCTTGATTGAGCTGTTTCTCTTCAAGATCCTGCCAAGCCTTTCCAATTGAGGCCTCGCGGATGGAGAGTTCGATATAGCCATCTTCGTTTTCAAGATCAATGACGGTGGCGGAAACTTTGCTTCCGACTTTGAGTTTGTCAGTGGCGCCGAGACCGTCTTTTATTTCCCGGCCCATGACAACGCCGGTGCCGAAATTGCCGAGATCCAAATAGATGGCGTTGGATTCGATAGCGATAACCGTTCCCTCGATAACATCGCCTTCTCTTGGGAAAATGACTTTGTTTTGATTCAAAAAATCAGCCATCGCGGAAGATTGACTGACTGGTTCAGAATCTTTTTCCTCTTTTTCCTTAGTTGCTTCTTTTTTTAATTTCTTAGAAGGCGTTTTATCATCGGAAATCTTGTCGACCTCTTGAGCCAGAGCGTCGTAAATATCGTTAGTCATTTAAATTAATATTTAGGTTAGTAATTAAGCTAAGATTTAGCATTTGTGAAGTGTACAACAGGTGAGAAAATTTGGCAAGGGCGAGTATAGCAAATGAAAAACGGGCAGGCTCCGTGAAGCCTGCCCGTGTAGGGTCAAGAATTTTCAGAACGAGAACTTTATCCCCGTTCTGATTTTGAAGGTCCGGTTGGTTCCTTCGGCAATATCCCACTCCATGGAGGGTCTCACATAGAGCGAAATATTTTTCGTTATGTTCACGCCGACTACGGGGCCAATCATATACCAGTTGTGGGGTTGTTTTTCCCACCAATGGATGTATTCGGTTTCCAAGCCGACGAAGAAGCGCTCACGTTTTCCAATAGGATGTGAGATATAGACCCAGAGGTCCAGATAGCCGATGCCTTCTTCGCTGACAGCCCAGAAGTTCCTCAAATCTACAAAGAATGACAACTTCTTATGAGTCTTTGCGAACCAAGCGCCAGCCTGGAAATGCTTTCCTCCCAAACTATCACCGGAGTAGCCAGCCAAAGCGTAGAAAGGACCCTTATTCAGGGTTATAAATGGCTGGAAGCAGTGATAGTTGTTTTTGGGCGCGTAAGTGATGTCCATACCGCCACCAAATTGCCTGTAGAAGCTGTATATAGTGGTATGGGAAAAGTAACTCTCTCCATGCTGCGGCGACACAAAGTCGTTTTTGAGAACGACGAAGGTCGAGATCTTGTCTTCCTTCTTTTCTTCAGCCAGCACAGCAAACTGAAGGGAGATTATCACAACTATAGCCACAATCCCGATCAGGGAGATTTTCTTTTTCATTTCCTTCTCCTTGTTGCCGGAGAAGAAACATTCAAGCTCCTCCGGCTGTTCAGCAGTGAGTGATTTGCGTGCTCAACTCAAAACGAACAGCCGGAATCGGGATGTGGAGGATTTTGAAGACCCATCGATATACGGGAAAGGCCATTTTTCGCATGAGAAACGGGATGCTGGTGATGAATAATTTCTCACTAAGGGCAATAAGCGCGATAACTTTCACATTAGAGCGATCTTGGCTCTCGCCGTCTTTTTCCTGAATCGTCTCATCTGCGATGTTCGCCCTTGCCAAATTTTTTGTTTCCGCGATTTGCTCGAGAGCCACAGCCTTTCCGGCCAAATTTTTCACAGACTTCATACCGGCATCCGCCGGCCGGATCAAGAAGGCAAAGGCCAGCGTGACCATAAGAGCGGAAGCGAGGCTGTGTCGTGGCTTGAGCCCCAATTCCCGAAGTTGCTCTTGCCATTCCGAAAGAGAGAGATTGCTCTTCGCAAACTTTTTTATTCTCTCAAGTTCTTCTTCGGACATGTATGAAAACAACCTTTTTGTCCGTCGAAGTTCGGCTTCGGCGTAAACATATCTCCCGTTATCTTTGAAAGCTCGGAGGATATAGAAACCGAGCACCAATGGATAGAAAGCTAGCAGAACCATGAATCGAAAAGGTCTTGGGATTCGAAACTTTTCGCGGTAGTCCTGTTCTTCCCTGGCCCAGAGGAGATAGAGGATAAAAACAAGTGGAAGGGTTTTGAGGTAAAGCCAAAAAACCCAGTTTAAAATCGTTGACCACGCCGTTTGTCGAAGTTGTTCACGAGCTTTTTCAAGGTCTTCTCGACCGGGTTCTATGAAAGCCTTGTAATCTTCCCGGGCTATGTCGATGTCATTTTCCGTATAACCGTGTTTAAGACTTTCATCAAGCAGAACCCGGACTTTATCTAGTTCGAAGTGAATATCGGAGCTACCTCCGACTCCAAGTTCTTTTTCTTTCAAGTAGATCAGTTTTAGATCATGGAAGTAGCTATAGGGTGAGTATATTTCTCCGCGAGAACGCCTTTCTTGGGCAATCTTAACCAAGTCTTCCGCATAGCGAAGGACCTGCATTTGCCTTTGAAGTTCTTCCTCCCGCGAAAATTTGGTGTTTTCAGTTAGTGGAGGTATTTCTGACACAATTTTTTTCAGTCCCGCCCAACCGATGACGTTGAAGATGAAAACCAGTACGAGCATGAATTTGATCATGCCCGGACGAAGACCGTAGATTTTTTCTAACATAAGGCATGATCCTTTCTTTGAATTGACTATAAACAAGCGAAATCGCTTGCGCTTTGTCAAAAAACACTGACCGGGAAAATTAGCATATTTACCTCCCTTTGTCAATTTTTTGTACAAGATGAGTACATAGGTGACAAATCACTGAATTTCATGGGTGTCTG
>CAZFIH010000025.1:0-13422 GCA_964519445.1 uncultured Bdellovibrionales bacterium
ATAACAACAGAAAGAAAAGACTGCCAATCAAGCTCTTGGAAAGAAATGCCCCTTGTTCAGAAAAGGCTACGATAGGGGCAATAGCCTTCTTTTTGTGGTTGGAAAAAATATCTTGCTAATAAATAAAAATGCCGAAAGAAAAGGAAATTATTAAGCTCAACGGGGTCATACGGGAAACCCTTCCCAGCACGACCTTCAGAGTGGAACTCGAGAATGGCCATGAGATTCTGGCTCATATATCCGGCCGCATGCGAGTGAACTATATTCGTCTTCTTCCCGGCGATAAAGTTATCGTGGAGATGAGTCCGTATGATTTAACCAAGGGAAGAATAGTCCAAAGAATATAAATTATGAAAGTAAGAGCATCGGTAAAAAAAATCTGTAAAAAATGCAAAATAATCAGGAGAAAAGGGAAGCTTCGGGTTGTTTGTGCCGTTGCGAAGCACAAACAGCGGCAGGGGTAATAATGAAATTCAAAATGCAAATATCAAAATGTAAAATTTGCTGTACTCGCTTCGATCGTGACCTATTATACCCGCGAAGCGGGACTCCATGGTTTTGATTTTTGATTTTTTCATTTTAATTTTAGCGTAAGCGCATTATGGCGAGAATAGCCGGTGTAAATATACCCAATGACAAGAGAATAGCTATTGCTTTGACTTATATTTATGGGATTGGGCACTCGCGGAGCCAAAAAATCCTGTCTGATTTGGGATTGAATTCGAATATACGCACAAAAGCGATGGGAGAAGCCGAAATAGGAAAATTGAGAGAATACATTGAAAAGAATTTTACGATCGAAGGAGAGCTCAAGCACCAGATACAAATGAATATCAGAAGATTAAAAGACACGAACTCTTACCGTGGAACGCGCCATTCGCTAGGGTTGCCGGCGCGCGGCCAGAAGACGCGAACCAATACGCGCACGGTTCGAGGAAACGTGAGAAGAACAGCGGGAAGCGGAAGGAAGCCTTCGGCGGAAAAAACGTAGTGTTTTCGAGCTATCACCCGCAGCGGAACACCGCAAGAGGCGGCGGCGAATAGTAAATAAGGCTACTGCCGCGATAAGCAATAAAAATTTATTCAAATTCTGGAAATCACACAGTATTTTTAAATAATTTTGCAATATGACCGAAGAGAAAACAGTTGAAAAAGAAAATAACAAAGGCGCGAAATCTGAGAAAAAATCAGATAATATCAAAAGCGGGGAAGCTGAAAAAAAGCAGGACGAGAACGAAAAAAAAACAGCTGGTTTCGAAAAAGAACCGGCAGTGAAGGAAGCAAGCGAGGCAGCCGACAAAAAAACGACAAAAAAGAAGAAAATGCGCCGCCAAGTGGTAAAGGGGCAGGCTCACATTCAGTGTACCTACAACAACACCATCATCACTTTTTCGGATTTGGGAGGGAAAGTGCTGGCTTGGTGCAGTGCCGGAACACTGGGATTCAAGGGAGCTAAAAAAGCCACTCCATATGCCGCCACGCAGATTGTCAACGCGGCGGCTGAAAAAGTTTCCAGGCACGGGTTGCGCGAAATCGAAGTTTTCGTGAAAGGAGTCGGCTCGGGGAGAGAAGCTTCCATAAGGGCTCTCGTAAACAATGATTTTGAGATATCGCTTATTAAGGATATTACGCCCATTCCGCACAACGGATGCCGACCTAAAAAACCAAGACGGGTGTAAAGGTGATGAAAATAATAAATTCCAGATTTAACTCTCTTGGCCAGCAAGTTCTCAATTCGCTGATTAGCATATATTCGCAATAATAGCATAGTATTTTATGTCGAGGAATTTATCTCCACAATGCAAATTGTGCCGAAGGGCGGGAGAAAAACTCTTTCTAAAGGGTGACCGCTGCGCGACTCCAAAATGCGCGATAGTCAGGAAGCCCTATCCGCCAGGCGCTCATGGTGCCAAAAGAAAAAGACCGCAATCCGAATTCGGCGGTCAGCTGGCGATGAAACAGAAAATGAAACGAATATATTCCGTAATGGAGCGGCAGCTTAAGAAGTATTTTCAGGATGTCAGGAACAAGCCCGGCATCACCGGCGATCTTCTCCTTCAAAAACTGGAAATGCGGCTCGACAATGTTGTTTTTCGCGCCGGATTCGCAAAAAGCCGCGTCCAGGCTCGCCAGCTGGTGAAACACAATTATTTCAATGTGAACGGCAAAAAAGTAAACATCCCCTCCTGTGAACTGAAGATTGGAGACGTTGTGAGTTTTCGGGAGACAAAAACGGAGAAAACATACTTCAAGGAGCTGCAGGAAATTATGGGAGAAAGGAAATCTGCGGAAGTATCTTTAGCATGGCTAAGCGTAGATCCCCGGAAGCTGACGGTTGAGATAAAGAGCAAGCCCTCGAAAGACGATATCGGAATCGGGATTGATGCCCAAGCGATTGTTGAATTTTACTCGAGATAATAATTATTATTTTTTCAGTGGCAATTTTGATATTACCCAGGATTGTCGCTGAAACACAAAAATAAATGCCAAGCGTATCTCTTCCCAGCGCTCCGCGCTATAGCGAAATCAGGCCGCACGTGGGCAAAATTGAAATCGACGGATGCTATCCCGGATACGGAACGACACTAGGCAATGCCTTGAGGCGGGTTTTGCTGTCGTCTCTTTCGGGCTCTGCCGTAACTTCCGTCAAAATCAGCGGAGTATCTCATGAATTTTCCACCCTTCCCGGCGTTATGGAGGATGTCATCCAAATTATCCTTAACTTGAAAAAAATAAGATTCAGGGCGCATAAAGAAGAACCCGTGAGGCTCACCCTCAAAGAAAAAGGGATAAAAACAATAACCGCTGCTCAAATTCAATGTCCGGCTGATATCGAGGTCGTGAATAAAGATGCTCCCATCGCTACAATTTCAGATAAAAAAGGGGAACTTGACATGGAAATTGAGATTCGAAGAGGACTCGGATACGTTCCTGTGGAACAGCAGGAGCGCGAGAACAAGGAAATCGGCGCAATCGCTATTGACGCTATCTATACTCCCGTGAAAAGGGTGAATTATACCATTGAAAACACGCGTGTCGGAAAAAGAACGGATTACGACAAAATATTCCTTGAAATTGAAACTGACGGATCGATGACTCCCCAGGAAGCTTACCAAAAAGCAATTGATATCGTTTCCGAGCAATTCGGCGCTATCAAAAATTTTGAAACCGAAAAAGAACTGGAAAGCGCTCCGGAAAAAAAAGAAGCGCCGCCTTCGGCATCAGAGGAAGCGATTGAAGAGATGAGCGCGGAAAAGCTGGGCGCGAAAATCGAGTCTCTTTCTTTTTCCACGCGGACAATGAATGTTTTGGAAAAAAACGAGATTGGAACAATTGGCGACCTTGTTGTTTTGTCAGAAGAAGAGCTGGCAAAATTGGAGGGAATGGGGGAAAAGGGCATGAAAGAAATAAGAAAAGCCATCGGTAATCTCGGCCTTACTCTCAGGTCTTGAGCATATCTTGCCGGAAAGAAAACCATGAAACATTTCAAAAAAAGAAGAACTTTGGGAAGAGGAAAAAAGCAGCGAATTGCCATGCTCAAAAGCATGTTAGGCAGCCTGATTCTCAAAAAAAGAATTGCGACAACTGAAGCCAAAGCCAAAGAACTGCGGCCGATGGCGGAAAAAACTATTTACCGGATTGCAAAGCTGCGGGATAAAAACCGCCCCAGTCGTTCTGATTTGGTTCGGAAATTGCTAGTTGGCTTGCCGAGGAATTTGAATGCGAAGAAGCTGGATAATCTCGCAAAAAAAATACCACCTCGAAAAAATAGCGGGTTTACAAAAATTTCCAAGGCCGGGCAGAGAAGATCTGATGGAGCGACAATGGCCATTCTTGAAATTATACAAATAGAGGATAAAAAATAATACCGCAATGAAGAGAAATTATTACGTAATTGATTGCCGGGATTTCACCCTCGGAAGAGCGGCTTCGAGAGCGGCTGTTCTTCTTAGGGGAAAACAAAAACGTGACTTTTCGCCCGAAGCGGACAATGGTGATTTTGTAATTGTTGTGAACAGCGATGATATCAAAACAACCGGCAAAAAAACAGAAAAGAAAACATATTACAAGTATTCCGGATATCCGGGGGGAGTTTCCTCGAAAAAACTGGAAAAAGCGCTTGCGGATGATTCACGGAAAGTTATTGCGGGAGCCGTATACGGAATGCTTCCAAAGAATAAGCTTAGGGATAAAATGATGAAGAGATTGAGAGTATTCAAAAACGATAAGCACAATACCAGCCATAAACTGGAAGGAGTGAAACCATGACAACAGACAAAAAAAGAGCGAAAACCAGGAAAACTGCCCCCTCCAAGTCCGACAAAAAAACCTCGGAAGAAGCAGTTTCAGAAAAAACCCCGAAGTCCGCGGATTATTTTCCGGGACTAGGCCGAAGAAAAGAAGCGGTGGCTCGGGTCAGGATTTTTTCTTCGTCTTCGAAAGATACGGCTTCTGAAAAAAAACTAGATCTGATCGTCAATAAAAAGCCGTATGAGCACTATTTCTCGCGCGATGAATTGAGAAATATTGCCTCGTCTCCCTTGAGGCTTACCGGAGAAAAAAAGAATTTTAGCGTAACCGTTCAGGTCTCCGGAGGAGGCATCAGGGGGCAAGCGGAAGCAATTAGGTTGGCCATTTCTAGAGCCTTGGCGACGCACAACATAGAGCTAAGAAAGCCCCTCCGTGATTTGGGATATTTGACCCGGGATGACCGGGCGGTTGAACGCAAAAAAGCTGGCCTCAAAAAAGCCCGCCGAGCCCCGCAATGGAAGAAGCGCTAGCTTCTAACATTGCGGCAGGAAAGGGGTCGGGAAAACCCGGGTTTTCCCGGAGCGGAAGCATTGAAACCACAGGGTTTCAAGGAGCGGAGCGACCCGCAACGGAAGAAGCGTTGGCTTCCTGGCATTGTTTTCATTTTATTGACAATAAGTCAGTTATTGATATATTTTAGGTAATCAGGTCGTTAATAATAAAATATATTTCTAGAAAGGAAGGTGTAAAAAGTGGAAAAAGATCCCGTTAAATCTGAAGACGATAAGAAAACTTCGTCGGAGGATAATGGGAGGGAAAAAATCAAAGTTTGGTTTCAAGAAAACCTTCGAATGATTGTCAGTATCGCCATTGTGGTCGTAATAGCCGGAGGAATATACTCCTATTCAAAAAGAACAGAAGCTCCTTCGGCTGGACCTGAAACAGCCGCTACCGAAGAAGAAGCTGAAGGAAAAATCAGCGTAATCGGAGGCGAAGATAAAGAAGAGGCCGAACCTGCTGAAGAAGAACAAGTTCGAGAAGAAGGTGAGACGCCCCAACCCGCCGAAACCCAACAGGAGGCACCTGCTCCGGAAGAAGTCAGCCGGGAAACAGACACCGCCTTCGTTGAAACGGCAGTTGCCGGAGACAGTGTCACTAAGTTAGCCCGAAGAGCTCTGGCTAACTACCTCGAAAAAAGCCCTGAACCGCAGCTTACGGCTGAACACAAGGTGTATATAGAGGACTACCTAAGGCGACAAGTTGAAGACGGATTTATCAAAGTCGGAGAGACAAGACAATTCAGCAAAGACATGATCGCAGGAGCAATTGAAAAATCGAGGGGATTGAACGAAAATCAACTGAAGAATTTGGAGAAGTACTCCCAAAGAGTCCCCGAATTGAAATAGTCAATCTCTTTCCTTATCTAAACAAAACCTGCTCTTTTATAGATAATACTACCAAATGCCGGCAAATGCCGGTTTTTGGTTGAACGCGGGTTTATCGTATAGACAAAAAAGTAAAATTGATTTAATTTTAAAGCGTTAGTGAACACACTATTCCAATAATGAAAAAATCTGTCCGCAAAATACTATTCTGGGTTTTTTTTGCCGCATTTTTGATTATTAGCCCGTCAGTAATTCTTTATTCGCAAGGTTACCGTTTTGACTGGTACAAAAATATTTTCATTCACAGCGGCTCGATTACCGTCAAGTCATTACCGTCAACAGTTGATATTTATATAAACGGTGAAAAGGCAGAAGGCAACAGCCTTGACATCATAAACCGATCCATAACCATCGGAGGCCTTCGGCCGGGAAATTACGACTTGCGCGTTCGAGCCGACGGCTATCGGGAATGGCAAAAAAATATCGAAGTTCACAGCGGCATATCCACAGAATTCTGGAATGTTCTTCTCGTTCCAAACAGTATTGCTCCGGAAAAGATTGACGCCGGAGACGCCAAGAAAATATTTCTTTCGCCCTCAAAAAAGAAGATTGCTTATCTGGCTGAAACAGGAGAAGCGAAGGAGATACGCTACTATGACCTGGAAAATGAAAAAAATATTTTATTGCATAAAAACAGTGAGCTCTTCCTCTCTGACAGAAAATTTTCCTCTGTTGACTGGAATACGAGGGAAAATATGATTCTCTGCCCGGTTATGAATGAAGAAAAGAAAGACGTCGTAATTGTTGATTTGGGCGGGAAAAATTCTGAATTTTTTGCTTCTCAAAAATTTGAAGTTGAAAATATTGAAAAAGCCCGCTGGAGCTTGAGCAATGAATACGAATTTTATTTTCTAAGTAAACCGGAAGGAAAAGACAGCTACAGTCTTTATCTCGCCAATGTTTACTATGAAAGCCTGAAGCTGGTTTCTGATGATGTAGCCGCATATGATATATCCGCCAATCATTTGTATCTCCTGAAGGACAACGACACGCTTCACCAAACCGATCTTGGGGGAAAAGGAGCTGTGCAAATAGCCGCCGAAAATTTATCGGTTGAAAAAAAGATGGGCTCCAGGCTCATCGCGTATGACAGGGAACGCCAGATTATTCTTGACGGCAGCGGAAATCTCCTGATCCACAACAAAGGCAAAGAGGACATTGTGAAAAAATTCGAAGGAAACGTTCAGGACGCCCAGTTTTCAAATGACGGAAAAAAGCTTTTATTTTGGCGCGATTACGACATAAATGTAATGTTTTTGAGAGATTGGGACGATCAACCGCGGCGAAAGGAAAATGAAATTCAACAGCTGATTCGTTTCTCAAGTCCAATATCCAATGTTTCCTGGTGCCGCGACTATGAGCATGTTTTCTTCGCCAATTCGAAAAGTATGAAATTGATTTCAATCGATTCTCGCGACCACCGCATTTCTTCAGATATTTTTCAATTCACGACGGATGATTTTTTCAGCACCTACGATCCCGCCAACAGGATTCTGTACTATCTCGACGGAGAAAATATCGATCGCGGAATTTTCTTTTTCGAGTTTCCCAAGGGAGAAGGAATTTTTAATTAGAAGGTAAATTTTTCTTTTAGCCCTTGACAAGAGAACAAAAAAAAATGAAAATATAATTAGTATGGTAAGAAAATAAAAATTAAAAAATTATCCTGCTGAAAAAATAAAATATTCTATCAGGATAAAAAGGAAGGGAGGTGAAGAAAAAAATGGCAAAAAGAAAGAAGGCAAAGAAAAAGAAGAAAGCTACCAAGAAAAAGAAAAAAAGATAAAGAGACTCATTTAGTTTTCTTTTTACCCCGCCTTACTTCTTGGACTTGATCGCTCTCAAGTTCAAAGAAGTAAGGCGGGTTGTTTTTTTACTGAAAATTCAATGACACGGCACGAACCGGACAAGTCGCGGTGAATTTTTATCCTGGGGAACCTGAAATGATTTTTTATCTTTGCTTTTATGAAATCTTTTTGCCAAGGGCTGACTTCAAAAAAAGTAATCATTTCTTTATATTTTTTGGACTCTTTTATCAGCCGCAGCTGTCTTATGGATTCATTATAGGCAGCCAATCCTTTTTGAGGGGCAAAAAGAGATATTTTTGGCTCAAAGTCTTTCACTTCTTTTTCCAGTTTTTTGTATTCCGAAGAGGAAACATATGGAAGATTGGCAACGACCACCAAAATGTCTCCATCGGGTATTTTGGCGGTTGAATTCTTGAAAAGATCCGACTCAATGAGATTTACTTTCCCTTCAAGCCGGTGTTTTTTCAAATTTATTTTGGCAACCGACAAAGCCTTTCGCGAAATATCCAGGCCGATAAGCCGGCAATATCTTTTTTGATCTTCCGAAATATTTTTAGCTATTGCTATCAATACATTTCCCGAACCCGTTCCCATATCAGCGATCACTTTTTCTTGCCCGGCGCGCTTTTTTTCATTGATTTTTTCCAGCGCGAGTTCAACCATAAGCTCCGTTTCCGGCCGGGGAATAAGAACGTTTCCGTTGACGAAAAAATTCAGTCCAAAAAATTCCTTTCGTCCCAAAATGTAGGCCATTGGCTCGCCCCTTCTTCTTTTTCTCGAAAGATTTTTATATTTTTTGACGGCGCTTCCCGATATTTTCTTTTCCGGATGGGCAAAAAGGTATTCACGATTCCCGCTGACAGCGTGAGCCAAAAGAAGCTCCCGCTCCAAGGGAGGCAAATCGGTATTTCGTAAAAGTTCTTTTATGGTCATCTTATTCCATTTCTTTTCTGATATCCTCGTCTTTCAGTTCCTCGATTATTTTTTCCAAATTTCCGTCGATAACGCTTTGGATGTTGCCCCAGCTTTTCTTTATTCGATGATCGGTTATCCTGTCCTGGGGAAAATTGTAGGTTCGTATTTTTTCACTGCGATCTCCGGTGCCGATTTGGCTTTTTCTCTTTTCTCCTTCTTCCTTCATTCTTCTTTCTTCTTCGGCCGCCAATATCCTGGACCGCAAAATCTTGAGGGCCTTTTCTTTGTTTTTTAACTGCGATTTCTCATCCTGACACACGACGACTGTGTTTGTCGGCAAATGCGTCACTCGAACGGCGCTCGCCGTCACATTGACGCTTTGGCCGCCCGGACCCGAGGATCGAAACGTGTCTATCCTCAAGTCATTGGGGCCGATCCGGACATCAACAGCTTCTGCTTCCGGAAGAACAGCCACCGTGACCGTTGAAGTGTGAATTCTCCCCGTTTTTTCCGTTTCCGGAACCCTCTGAACGCGATGAACCCCGGATTCGTATTTCATCTCGGCGAAAACGTCCGCTCCCTCGATTCCTGCTATTGCTTCTTTGAATCCGCCAATGGAAGTGGGGTGAGAACTCAAAAGATTCACCCTCCAGCCCTTTTTTTCGGCAAACCGGGAATACATCTTGAGAAGTTCAGCCGCGAAAAGAGCCGACTCGTCTCCTCCGGCGCCGGCGCGGATCTCCACGATTACATCTTTTTTGTCGTTCGGATCGTTCGAAACGAGCAGTTTTTGCAGTTCTTTTTCATCCGACTCTTTCCTTTTGGAAAGCCGCGTGTTCTCTTCGAGGGCCATCTCTTTCAACTCCTCGTCCTTTTCCTGATTTATGATTTGGGCGTTCTCTTTCATCTGAACCTCGATTTCCTCCAATTCTTTGATTTTTGCCATGGTTTCTTCGAGCTGATTCATCTTTTTTCCCATCTCTTTCATTTTTCGGGGATCAGAAACTACTTTGGGCTTTTCGAGCTCGGCTTTGAGACTGGTATATTCTTTTTTGACCGCATCTATTTGACTTTTCATGGGCTACTTAATAAGATAATATACTTGTGAAAAATATTCAATTCTAATCCAAAAGGCCGCACACCCGCGGCCTTTTATGAACACCTAAATCCGAGCTCTAGCCAAAACTATTTTTTCTTTGCCGTCTTCTTTTTGGCGGTTTTTTTGGCGTATTTTGCAGTTGACTTTTTCTTTTTCGCTTCGGCTTTGATCTTAGCCGTTTTTTCTGTTCGTCTTTTGAAGCGCTCCACGCGACCGGTAGTATCAACCAATTTCTTTTTTCCCGTATAAAAAGGATGGCAAGCTGAACAAACTTCCACTTTCATTTCCCTTACCGTGGAACCAACGGTGACAACGTTTCCGCAGGCGCAGATGATGCGGGCGTCGTCATAATATTTCGGGTGAATGTCTTTCTTCATGGAATTCTTTACGCGTTACGAATTTCGTACGAATACACGAATCAACACTGTGCCAACTTTGCTTCAAATCAGCAACAAGCGCGAAAATCTGATTAATTCGTATGTTCGTATATGATTCGATCGCCTGCCGTTAGGCGGGCAATTCGCAAAGAAACAACATGAACTCAAGCTAGATAGTATCATAAGGCAGCGAAATTGACAAGTCTTTCCTGGCGTGCTAAGTTACATATTGATACAATTCATATCTCTGGAGCAGGCGCGTATCCTTGTCCTGTAATAAAAACAGGTAAAAAGCGCCGCGTTGAAGGAGATAGGTGTTAATAATAAAAGGATTCCAATGAAAAAGGAAAAGTCAGCAGAAACAATGTCTGCAGCCAACCCAAGCCTTTCAAACAGCCCGGGATCCCCGGCTGGTTTTCAGTATGAGGGTCTTTTGCTGTCGATCGAGGAAATGCTAAAGAGCGGTGTTCATTTCGGTCACAAAACCTCGCGTTGGCATCCCTCGATGCGGCCATATATTTTCGGTTCGAGAAACGGCATTCATATTATTGATCTCAATCAGAGCCTAATTTTGTTCCAAGGGGCTCTGGATTTCATCGGTTCTACGGTTAAAAACGGCGGGAAAATTCTCTTTGCCGGGACGAAACCGCAAGCTCAAGAAGTGATTCGATGGACGGCATTAGAAACTGGCATGCCTTTTGTTTCCAACCGGTGGCTCGGCGGCACATTCACCAACTTCAACGAGATCAAAAAAAGAATAAAGTATCTAAACGAGCAGGAAAGAAAGTTGGAAGCGGGGGAATTCAGCCGATACACGAAATATGAAATTGGAAAGATAAAAAAAGAAATTGAAAAAATGGAGGAAAAAATGGGAGGCCTCAAGCAAATGGAAAGCTTGCCCAACGCCGTATTCGTGGCTGACATAAAGCAGGACGAACTGGCCGTCAAAGAAGCCCGCAAAATGAAAATTCCCGTAATTGCCATTATTGACTCCAACAACAACCCCGGCGAAGTCGACTTTTGCGTTCCGGGAAATAACGACGCTTTGTCGTCTCTTAAGTATATCCTGGGGCTCATCGTGAAGACAATCAAGGAATCAAAACCGCAAAAGAAGCAGGAAACTTCCGAGGGAGTTGGCGCGGATGAAAGAATTAAGCGGCAAAAGGCATGAATGATAAAAAAAACATTTCCGCCGAAGAGGTGAAGAAATTGCGCGATTCAACGGGCGTAAGCGTAATGGACTGTCGAAAAGCTCTCGAAAAGTGCGAGGGAAACATGCGGGACGCGCTATCTTATCTCCAGAAAACAGGTTTTGAAAAAGCTTCCAAAAAAACTGACCGGCAAACATCGGAGGGCGTGGTTGCTTCCTATATCCACGGAAATAAAAAAGTCGGCTCTCTTTTGGAACTGCTTTGCGAAACTGATTTCGTGGCGCGAAATTCTCAATTTCAAGAATTGGCCCATGACTTGGCAATGCATATCGCCGCCATGAATCCTCAATACCTCGCTTTTGAGAAGGTGCCCCATGAGAAAGTGTCCGAATACGAGGAAATCATAAAAAGGGAAATGGCGCTGGAGGGGAAATCTCCGGAAATAGCCAAAAGGGCGATTGACGGAAAAGTAAAAAAACACTTCGACGAGATATCTCTCATGAGCCAAAAATTCGTCAAAAACCCTGATATCACTATCGAGGATCTGCTCAAAGAGAACATAGCTAAAGTGGGAGAAAATATCCAGGTGGGCGATTTTGCCCGTTTCGAAATCTGAATTTTTGCCAATGAAGGTGCTACTTCTAAAAATACGTCCTTGGGAATCAAGCCATTCTGTCAGAAGCAATTTTCCTCTGTCCAAGGGCGACGTGATAATCGTCGAAACAACGGAGGGAACCGAGTCGGCAATTGTCGAAGATGTATTCGATGCTGAAAAAGAAATCGCCGCTTCCGCTGAATCCGTCAAAATCCTAAGAAAGGCCAATTTGCGCGATCTGCGGCTCCTTGAAGAACACTGCAAGAAGGAAAAAAATGCTATCGAGTTGTGCCGAAAGGAGGCCAGGAAATACAATCTTCTGATGAAAATAGTGGGATGCAAATATTCCGTCGAAGGGGGAAGCATCACTTTCGCCTTCATTGCCGACGGACGCGTCGACTTTCGAAGTCTGGTCAAAGATCTTTCGAAGATTTTTCAGCGGTCTATTCGCCTGCACCAGATTGGCGCCAGGGATGAAGCTCGTGAAAAGGGCGGCGTTGGTATTTGCGGAAGAGAGCTTTGCTGTATAAAATTCAAGGGCAATTTGCCGAGCATAAGCTCGGATATGGCCAAAATACAGCAGATTATCCGCCGGGGATCCCAGAGAATCTCGGGAAGTTGCGGAAGGCTGATGTGCTGCTTGGCTTTTGAGGCGGAATTCTATCAAAAAATATTTGAAAAAATGCCTCCTCTCGGAAGCGAGATAAGCATAAAAGGAGCCAAAGGAATTTTGAAAGACGTGAACGCTCTTTCTGGTAAAGTTGAAGTTGAGCTTTCCGACAAAAGCATCCTTCGGGCGAATTTGGAGGATTTCATTGATAAATAACGACTAATTTCATCTTCAATGAATACAATATGGATTTACCTGCCGCCTGTGATTCTTGTGGGTTCGATTATAGGCCTCCTGATTTTATTGGGTAGAAAATCAAAAAGGGCGGGAAAGGAAAAAATGTTCGAAAAAAATGATTCTTCAGCTTCCCAATCAATGCCTGAAGAAAATAAAAAGCGGTTTTCCCGGATTGGCAATCGGATCCTCCCGGTTCTTGAAAAAATTCTTCTTTCGGCTAAAATGCTGATCAAAAAATCAGAAGATGGCCTGGCCAAGCTCGTGTCAAACATAAGAGCCAGAAGAGCGGACAAAAAAACATTCAAGGAATTATACAAGCCGAGTTCGGAAAAATCAAAATCATTCACGGGTGATGATCAGCCTAAAGAATCCGATCGCTTGATGGATATGATCAAAAGAGATATGGATTCTCAAGATGAACTGAAAGCGGAGGAGAAGAAAGGCTGGATTTCGAGCGGTCTGGCGGCGAGACGAAAGAAAGAAAGCGTTCCGAGGCTTGAAGAGCCGGTTCCCGCTGAAGAAGACAAAGAAAGGGAAGAAGCCCTCATCCATCGGATCGCGGAAAACCCAAAAGACACGGAGGCCTATCGCGAACTGGGGGATTATTATCTGGCCGTTGGAAACACAAAAGACGCCAAAGATTCCTTCAAGATGGTGCTGAAGCTCCGCCCGCGCGATCTCAAGGCCAAATCCAGCCTGCGGGAGATCGAAATGCGGATGAGGCTGGGGAAATGAGCCGGGAAGAGGATTCGAACCTCCAACCTACTGTTTACAAAACAGTTGCTCTGCCATTGAGCTATCCCGGCATTACCGTTATTTTTCAGTCTTCTGAAATATGCTAAGTTATTATATTTTATAAAATCAAGCAAGTAAAGCATGCGACTTAGATCACCAAATATCTGACCATAATGTGATTCGTTAGCTCATTCAAAAT
>CAZFIH010000026.1:0-13414 GCA_964519445.1 uncultured Bdellovibrionales bacterium
CCGAAGAAGCGGTACAGATAGACGATAAGAACCAGCATTGCCACAAAAGAAGTGAGCGTCGTCGCGAGTGCCGCTCCCATGAGAGCGTATTTTTGAATCAAAAAATAGCTGGCAACGATGTTCACCGCTAGTCCCAGCGCAGCCACAATCATCGTCACCTTCACTTTTCCGGCACCGTTCAACGCATAGGCCATAACATAGAATATGGTGAGAAAAGCCACTCCCGGCATGAGAACCGACATCGGATCCGCCGCTCCGGCGAATTTTGAAGTATAAAATATTTTGAGAACAGGAAGCGCGTAAACCGCCATCAAAATGGAAATCGGCGCGAGAAACATGACCAAAAGCCGCAAAGACTGGCTGATGAGTTTCTTGGTTTCTTTTTTATTTTCCGACGAAGTAGCCCTGGAAACCGCCGGCAGCATGATGATGGTGAGTGCATAAAAAAGAAAATATGGGATCCTGCCGACGGTGATGGCTCCGTTATAAAGTCCGGTCAAAACATCATCTTTCAAAATTCCCTTGACGAGATAAAGATCAATCGTGATCAAAAATTCATAAGCCACGAGAAAAAGAGTCATTGGCCAAGCGTACTGGAAGAGTTTGCGCCAGTCGAAAAATCCGGCCGGTTTCACTTTTTTGTGCGGATCGAGAAGATTGGCTTCGAAAAAAACGGACAACGGCGCCAGTATATACCCGACGATCGCTCCTTCAAGCGCGTATCCACGGGAGTTCAAAAGCCATGCCAGTCCGAGAATGAAAACCAGCCGGGCGATGGCCCGGGTCGTCTTGAGCCAAGACTGGATATTAAATCGATGAATTCCGGTGTAATAGTAAAAATAGAATGAAGCCAGCGCGAAAGCGGGCATAACGAAGCTAGAGAGTCGGAAAAGGGGAGTGAGAGTAGGGTCGCCGAGAATACGGGCCAAAACCGGGGAAAATAAAAAGAAAGCTACCGTGGTTGAGCCAACCAGCGCGAATTGAATTTTGGCCGTTTTCCTCTTGATAACCGGAATGAGCCCCAGCTTGGTATCGTATATTTCTCCCAAATACTTGGCCATTGCTGTTGGAACTCCCTGTCCAACGAGAACAATCACCATCGTGGTGAGAGTGACAATGATGCCGAATCGTCCGTAATCGGCCGGACCCAGAATCCGTCCCATCCCGGCATGGATGACGTATGAAGAAGCGTTGTAGACCACTTCGGAGAGCGTCAGCCAGAAAAAAGATTTTACGAGGAAAGAGGACATATTATTAGTGTAATATTCTGTCGATTTTTTCAATGGTCCCGTCCATATCGGTCGTGATTACTAAAACCATTCCATCATGAAGTCGCCCTTTGACATTGAATCTATCCTGCTGTTCGGGAGAAAGCCGGATTTCGATAGGCTTTTCATCCGGATCCCGAGTTTGCATATCCAACTTTATATTTAATATACCTCCAATTTCGGTGAACAGACTAGAAATTTTTCCTTTAAATATTTTTTGAAATTCTTTTTCTTTATAACGCTCCATTTATTCTTAGTTCACGAGTTATTTCAGAATGTATTTCGTCTTTATTTTTCCCTCCATCCACCACAACTATCCCCCAATCTCTCGCTTTGCTGTCAAATAATTTCTCTTTCGCTTTCAAATATTCTATTCCCTGATCCGGCTTTTGCTCGCGCTGCATAATTTTCTCCGGCGAAACGCGGAGATAAAAAGCGTAGTCCGGTTTCGGAACGAATTTTTCAGCGTATAATTTGCTTTCATTTTCTGATAAAAAATTTATATTCACAACCGTATCATAGAAATACCGGTCCGAAATTATGTAATCTGCATCAAGTTTTTTCATCAGCCGCCGAAAGCGAAAAATGTCGATGAGCAGCGCAATCTTACGAAGCTGAATCTCAATCCAGTTTGCTTTCGTGACACCGCTATTGCTTCCAGTTTTATCTTTTGTTTTTTTCCAGGAAAATATTGGGAATATTTCGTACAAAGAGGAAATGGAGGACGATGTTCCGTGGAAATAGTAAAAAGATTTCTCACTTTCTTTGAGATATTTTTTTAAGAGTTCAATTTGAGTTGATTTCCCGGAACCGTCAAGGCCGGAAATTGTTATGATTCTCAATTATTTCTAATACATTAAAACCGCCACCGGCTTCATTTTCGCCACTACGCGCGCGATGCCGTTGGCTTCGACGCCGGAAATCACTTTTTCAATATCTTTGTACCGCGCCGAATCCTGATCGACAACTATAGATGACTTGGCATTATAAAGCCGCACGCCCCTGTCCTTCATTTTGGAGAATAATTCTTCCTTACCAGAAACAGATTTTTCTTTTTCATTTTTCCCTTTTCCTGTGCCGTGGGGAGCGGAAAAGAAACTGTCCTCGTTTCGGTCCGTCCCGACGCAAATATAAGCATCAGTGGACATAGAAGAGGGGATAAACGCCGGCTCGCCGGTTTTTCGGTAAACCGGGTGATTGGTCATTCTTTCTGACCCGTAAGCACGGGTTGTGTTGTTTCGATGAACGAAAACGTCGCACCCGAAATGATTTTCTTTGGATATCGAGATATGGGGCATGTCGTAAATCAAATCCATCTTGGGATCGCGTTCAAAAATATTTTTAATCGTTTCTGAAATATTGTGGGTGATAACGGCCCTGTTGGCCGTTCCAAAGTTCGATGCGGCGGCCCGGGCACTCATGTATAGCTCTCCGTCGGGACCGTTGGCGTCGTATTTGAGAAGCGACTCGTCTCCGTTCATATGTTTTCTGATTTTCTCCTGCATCTTCCGATAAACGTCTTTTTTTCTCGAGTTAAAAGTCAATTTGCCCAAATTGACCATCAGCGACTGGGACAAATGCTCCCGCTTTTTGGCGGTATGGGTGTACATCGTGTACTGACCCAAAATCCCGGACCCCGTGTGGACCATAAAAAGATATTGCCCTTTTTTGAGGCCTAAAATTTCCGCTTTTTCGGGATCGGCAATATCGGTCACTTTCATGAGATCCAGAAAATGATTTCCGGCCGCGCCAAGAATGCCCAAACGGAATTTGGCAAAAAAGAGATAGAGTTTTGGAATAACGTCAAAAATATCCTGGCGCTCCATATCGCGATCGTAAAAATTTCCGCCGTTTTGGGTGTTTTCAAGTTCGTTTTTAGTTTTGATTCCCAAATAATCAATAACGGCCCGCGTTCCTTTCCGGCATATGTCGACCACGACATTAAACGGAACCTTGGTGCCGACAAATTTTTTAGTAGGCACCATTTTTACCAACTCCTGAAAAAGTTTGTCAATTTCTTCAAGGGGAAAATTGTCTTCCGTGAGATTTGTCTTCACAAGACGCATGCCGCAATTGGGATCGGAATCATTAACCTGGGGAAGGATATATCTCCCAGAAACAACCACGGTTCCGGAAGCGTTTTTCCGGCCGGGTTTTGAGCTGACGTCAGGCATGGCGGCGAGGCTTCGAAAAAAAGTATCTTGATTGGACGCCACATCTTCCAATTTGGCAAAAGATTCGTCTTTGGGAAGCAACTCTTCGCTCATGAAAAAAACCGCCGGAACTTTCATTTTTTCGGTCTGGAATTTCTTTTTGTGTTCAGACAATGAATTTATTTTATATCCCTGATGCTCCATATACTTTCCCATTGTATACGACATACATTCTAGTTCTCCGGTGAACTAGAATGTATGTCGTGAGTTTAGCTGACAAGGTTCTCATAAATTTTCTCATATTCCTTCACTATTTTCATTATATCGAAATTTTCCCGCGCGAAGCGCATGCCTCTTTCACCGAGCTCTCGCCTAGCTTCAGGATTATTATGCAAATACAGGATTTTTTCTTTGAGCGCCCCTTGGTCGCCGGGATTGATGAGGATGCTGTTTTCGCTGTTCAAGAAATACTTCAGCCGTTCAAGGCTTGAGGCGATTACGGGCTTTCCGCAGGCCATCGCTTCGATGACAGCCAGGGGAATATCGAATTTCCCCTTCATATCACGAACAGGGAAAACGGAAATGTCGGCAAGATTATACACGTCCGCCATCACATAGCTTTGGTCGTAGGCGAAAGCGACTCTGTCAGCATATCCGGCTTCTTTGATTTTTCTTTCAATTTCCTCTTTTTTGGTTTTGTCACGATCGTTCTTGATCCGGCAAGCGAGAAACAGTTTGAAATTCGGATGCTCCTTTGCGAGATCCATGAAAGAATCTACCACGTCGTCAATTGCCCCGAGCCGCGCGAATTCACCCGTGAAATTTATAACAAAATCATTTTCGTTTATATTAAACTTTTCCATCATTTCCGGCTTTTTGGAAGCGGGGGAATGAAGATCAAGATCAATTCCGGGATAGATTCTTCTAACATTTTGAAAACCGAATTTTTCCAGTTTTTCTTTTGCGTAATCAGAATAGGTAACTATTAGATCACCAAACAATATTTTCTTGAAATCCAAATCAGTATAAATATCTTCGCGCAATGTGGCTACAGTCTGAATGACTTTCATATTCTTTCCTTGAAGTGCCTGTTTAATAAAGAAAGAATTCACCTTCGTCGGCGTGAAAAGAGAGTGAACTATATCAATATTTTCAACCTTCTTCAAAAAATTATACAACCGAAATTTACTCCCAAAACTTAGCTTTGGGAGTGGAAAAATAGAACGCTGAATAACATTTTCCGGCAAGTCTTTGATTTTCCCGCATGTCAGAATATGAATCTCGACGATTTTTACGTTCTTCGCCAAGGTATGGGCGAAATTTTTCGACGCTTCGTCCCACGGCGGGCAAATCGGGCGGGTGAGGAGTAATACTTTTTTCATTATATATTCTTATAAATCCTATACTCCGCGTCGTTGAATTCGACAACAATTTCGATCTGACCGTTCTTTTCAATACTATTTTCCAGAACCGGAGATATTTTTTTCTCCTCGCCAGCCTTGATTTCAACAGCTTCGTCAATCATCTTTTTTTCGCCGATGGAGACCTCGTATTTGTATTCTGCTTTTTTTCCCTGATGATTTTCAACCACAAAATCAAGCGAAGTGTCGCGCGGATTCTCGAAATAGACCACGCTCCAGGTTTTCTTGTAGTCGTAATCCTGGTTCTTGGCCTCAATGACAAAAAGCAGGGAAAAGCTGGCGACGAGGAGAACGGTAGTTGTAATAATTATAATCTTACTGGACATGGTTCTTTCCAAGGCCGGGCCTTAAGGCCCGGCCTTGATTTTAGTTTCTCTTGAAAATAGATATTGCATTCGAACTATATACTTTCGAAAAATTTTCATACTTCTCAAAACTGTCTCCTTCGAGTTGAGCATCAAGGACGACATAATTCACTCCCGTCTCGTCGAAGCAAGCCCGGCCGATTTCGCTTTGGGGCTCCCCGATCATATCCCGCGTGCACGTTTCGCGCGGTTTTGTCGGATCGTCATATCGAAAGAGATAGCCGCGGCTCAAAGGATAGTCATAGTCCTTCATGAAAAACAGCTTGAACCACGAATCGGCGTATATATTGACATGATCTTTGAGGATCACGTCTTTTTCCGGATCGACCGTGTCGGCAAGATATCGAGCTGAATGAAAAGTCTGAACGGCTTCGGGAAAACGGTTTTTCTGCTTGAACGCCTCCGCGCTGTCGGCCAGCCCGTCCGTGATAATGAAAAATATCAAAGTGAAAAGAAGAACCGTCGAGAAAAATTTGGTTGCCGCGGACCGAAAATGTTGAAAATATATAACCAGCGCGTAGGAAGAAAGCAAAACCAGCGGCAAAAAGAAATAATTTCCCACTCTGCCGCTCGGGATGTCAATGAAAAGTAATCCGGGCTTGTAGGTCATCAAAAAAAGTATCGCCGCCCATCCCAAAACCAAGGCATGTTTCAGTTTCTTGAATTTAAATTTAGAAAAAATAATGAGAAAGCCCAGTAAGCCAAGGATAAGCCGGGAGCTGCCGACGGCTGATTCCATCTGGTCCAGATTGAGCCCCGTGCGCGTCAATTTGGAAGGAGCGCCCGTCGCTTCGTCAACGGCCTCGATGTTGAAATAGGAAGGAGTGTAAGCAAAAACCAGAAAAAAAAGCGCCAGAACGAGAACCGTCATTGCAAAAGGTTTCAAGAATACCTTGATCCAATCAGCCAAAACCATAAGAGCCCGTCTATAATTGAAAATCAGGTAGAGAGCCGAGATAGCCGCTACGGAAAAAATGAGGACAAGAGCACTCAAATGATGGGTATAGAGAAGCCCGAGAAGAGAAAAAAGGAAGAAACCGGCGAAAATCTGGTCCTTTTTTTTGAAAGCCCGATACAGAAAATAGATGGATACGGGGATTATCAAATTGCCGATTATGTTTCCGACCACGCCGCCGCTCACGTATTTTCCCTGGGGCGCGTTGATGGCGTAGAGCACTCCAACGACGAAAAGAGAAACAACCGCGATATTTCTGTTTTTGAAAAGTCTGCCCAGTAAAATGGCCAGCGCGAAGAAACTGAAAACGTTGAAAAAAAACAGAACCAAGACAGGCATGGCCGATATGACGCTTGCTCCGCTCAAGAGATTTATGACCGCGAATATGATATGCTCCCCGATGATGAAATCCGGCATGCCGTAATTCGGCAACATTCCCGAGTCAATAATCGATTGCGACCAGTACATATGATGACCCAAATCAGTCGCGGAAGGAACAATTGTGTCAGTCAGATAGGCTGTCCGGATAAAAATGGAAAGGCCGATCGCCAAAAGCGCAAAAATCGTCTGCCAGAACGAAAAATTGAAAAGCTCGTCCGAGTCATTTTCCTTTTCCGGGGCTTTGTCCGGTTTGTTCTTGAATCTGAACTGAAAAACGGAAAAGGAGAGCAAAGCGAATATCAGAATGGATCCAATAAGAGTCAGTCCCTCAATCGGGATACCGGCTCTTCCGAGCACAAGAACGATGAGATTCACTGAAACCAAGCTCAATGGGACGGTCAGAACCGCCCGCTCGAAGAAGGAAATTTTCCGGCTCTTCCATCCAAAAATCGCTAACATCAAAAAGAATCCGGGGAGAACCAGGACGAAGGGAATTGTGATCAGCAATTTTAGCAGGTCCAATATCATAAATAAATCATTCTTTGGGTGTTTTTTTTATGGCGTCAAGATAAGCCCGGGCTATCTTGTCCCAGCCGTAACGCTCCGTGACGAACCGTTTGGCTTTTTTGCCGAACTCAATGCGAAATTGGTCTTTTTCGAGAAGATCCGCGATTTTTCCGGCCCAGGCATCGGCATTCCCGCTTTCCAAGAGAATTCCGTTTTCACCGTCCGTCACGGCGTCCCGGAGCCCTTCAATTCCGGAGGCTACCACAACCCGTCCGCAGATGCCGGCCTCCAGAACGTTTATGCCGAAACCCTCCATTGTTCCCTCTATTTTGATGTTGGGAGAAACTACCAAATCTGCCGAGTTCAGAAGAACTTTTTTGTCTTGCTCTGATATGGAAGGAAGAAGCCATACTCTTCCCCGCAAATCGTGCTTGTCGATAGCCTTTTGGCAATTGGTGAAATCATCCCGGTCCCCGGCAGTTTTCTTTCCCACTCTGGCTCCGGCCGCGACAAAAATGACAGCTTCGGGCAATTTGGGCATCACATTTTCGATGAACCAGCTTGTTCCCTTGTGAGGAACGAATCTTCCCAGTCTGAAAATTATTTTTTTTCCGCTTATGTCAGCGTTGAGAATCCTTGCCACTTCGTCGCGATCGATTTTTTGGCAAAGACCTTCAATTTCAACACCATTTGGAATAAAAAGACATTTTTCCCTGGGAATTCCTTCTCGAACCGCTTCTTCTGTCGTGGCTGTTCCAACCACAAACAGCCTATTCATTTTTTTCAAGGCAGGGATATTCACCGACTTATATACTCTTGAAAGCAATCCTTTCTTTCTGGCAAAAGTGACGTCGAGACCATGAACTACGCAAAAAAATTTTTTATTCCGGTGGAAAATTTTTACCCCTTCTCCGAGGGGCGCCAAAACCCCATTCCCGAGAAGGCAGGCGTCATAGCGAAACATCAAAAAAAGCATCCGAAAAAACGCGACCGGCAAAAACACCGGGAGCCACTTTTTTCCTTTGCCGTTGGCGATGACCCTGACCTCGGCCATCTTTTTCAGATTCCGGGCCAAATTGAAATTCTGACTTTCAACCCCGCCCCAAGTTGGGGGATAAGAATGAGAAACAAGCAAAATTTTCATTTTCTGTATTTTTCTTTTTTCAAAAAATAAGCCTGCTCTTCAGTGAGTTTCCGGTTGGTTTTGATCATGTCAGCCACCAGGGCAAATACAAGCAACTGGAGCCCCGCAATGAGAAGAACGGCAGCCAAAACCAGCCAAGTCCGAAAGGGCGTCACTTTGAAATTTGAAAAATAGTAGATGGTAAAAACAATTCCAATGGAAAAAGAAATAGCGGCAAGGACTATTCCGGGAACGCCAAAAAAAACCAGCGGGCGGGCGTCGCGGATTGTGCGCAGAATTATCATGAAAGACTGGAATACGAATCTCGAGACGGATTTAACCACTTTCGAATCACGGTCGTCAAAATAGGTTACTTCAACCGGAATCCACTTGACGACCAAATTCTTGGAAATAGCGTCGATGATCGTTTCCTGAGTGTAGGTAAAGCGATAGGAAAGATTGAGCCGAAGCATTGTTTCCCGGTTAAGTGCCCGAAATCCGCAGGTGAGATCGTCAATCCGGTGACGCAAAAATTTGCCGATGATTCCTGCCGCGACCCGATTCAGAAAGCTTTTGAGCCAAGGCATATTGCGCGCTGATTTCACTCCAAAGCGGGAAGCGACGACCATGTCCGCCTTGTTGGTTAGTATCATGTGCGTGAACTTGGGAATGTCGGCGGGAGGAAATTGTCCGTCGGCGTCGATATTCACAAAGACATCCGCCTTGTTTTCCAGCGCGGTTTCCACGGCTGTACGGAAAGCGGCACCGACTCCCATATTCTTGGCGTGACTCACGACTATATCCGCCCCCGAAACTCGCGAAGCAGGAACCGTCTCATCGCTTGATCCGTCATCGACTACCTGAACCAGAACCTCGCGGAATCCCTCCACGTCTCGGGGAATTTTTTTGATCACCTCTCCAATCGTTTTTTCTTCGTTGTAGGCGGGGATATTTACAATTAAACGCATGTCCGGTTGGAACAACACGGAATTATTTACACAAATCCGATGTTGATTAGATTATTTTTTAGAACGCCCGGCGAGTTCCAAACCAAGCCCTATATGCCGTAAAACCGGACACGAATACGGGATATTATCCGCTTATAAAATCAAAATCAGCATAGCAGAAACATTTGTTTTTATCAACTACTTATTGTAGAATTAATTTAATAGGAAGGACAATATCACTGAAGGCGAAACGTGATCGATTTTTCTTTTTTTTAGTAATTTTTACGCGATGAAAATTGGCATAAACGCTTCTTTCCTGCGCAAACCCGACACAGGAATCGGTCAGGTTACTCGAGGATTTATAAACGAACTTGTCTCCTCAAAATCTTCCGAAGATACGTATTTTCTGTATTTGGAAAAAGACATCGACCTGAATCTTCCCAAAAATTTCAGAAAACGCGTTTTTCTGCCGAGCTTTTGGAGAAGAGATGATCTGGTGCGGAAAATATGGTGGGAAAAATTTCTTCTCCCCCGAATGGCCGCCCGCGACAAATGCGATTCGTTTCTCTCGCCCTACCAGTGCCCTTCCGTGTTTTCCGAGAAAATCAGGCATACGATGCTGGTCCATGACATGATTTGGAAAATATTTCCCGAGTACCTGGACAATTGGAGAAAAAAGCTCTATGCGTATCTCACCTATCGAGCTGTCCGGAAGGCCGACCGGATTCGCGCCGTTTCCGAATGGTCCAAAAGGGACATTCGCAAATATTTGAAAATCCCCGCTCGAAAAATAAAGATTGCCAGCCCCAGTGTGGGGGACGAATTTTTCAAAAAGAAATCAGCCGAGAGCGACAACGTCATTTTGGAAAAATACGGCGTGACGGGCCGGTACATATTTTATGTCGGCGGGTTCGATCTTCGAAAAAACATCCCTTCGCTCCTGGAAGCTTTCGGGTTCCTTCTTGATAAGCAGGGAAACCAAAATATCAATTTGGTCCTGGCGGGGGAAGACAAATCCAAATACAGCCCGCTATTTACCGATGTCAAAAAAGAAATTCGCAAGCTGGGACTGGAAAAAAATACGGAGCTCGTCGGTTTCGTGAAGCAGGAGGATCTGCCCGCGTTCTACCGTCAGGCGGAAATGTATATCTTGCCGACCCTCTATGAAGGATTCGGCCTCATGGTTCTCGAGGCGATGGCGAGCGGCGCGCCGACGGCCGTTTCGAAATCTTCATCTCTTCTTGAGGTGGGAGGACACGCCGTTTTGTATTTCAATCCCTACGACACGGAAGAAATGACTCGGGTGATGGGAAAAATAATGCGGAACCCTGAATTCCGGCACCGTCTTTCCGAAAAAGGAAAGGAACGCGCCAAAAAATTCAGCTGGAAGAAATTCGCGGAAAATTTCATTGGATAAAGGGTAATCATTTATCGTAGCTTTCAGTATACTGGTATGCTGAAAGCTATAATGACAGCCATGGAGCTAAAAAACCTAATCCAAAAAGCCACGGAAGTAAGGGGAAAATACGCCGAGCTTGAAATGAAAAAATATGGCCGGAAATGGACAAACGCCCATATCGCCCAAGGGTTTGTCGGCGATGTCGGAGACCTGATGAAGCTTGTGATGGCCAAAGAAGGAATTCGGGAAATTGAAAACGCCGATGAAAAAATGAAACACGAGCTGGCGGACTGTCTTTTCAGTATTTTTATTTTGGCCCGAAATTACGGCGTAGATCTCGAAAAAGCGTTTCTCGAAACCATGGGTGAACTGGAAAGCAGAATTGCAAAAGGCGAGGGATAGAAAATAGAGATTACAGTATTCCGGCCCGCCTGCCCGCCTCGGCTCGGCCCACCCAGACTCGGCGAGGCTGGCAGGCGGGCCGGATAGGCAGTTATGCTGGAGTGAGAATATGACAAATATATCGGAAGAGCTGAAAAAAATATTCAAAAAAGAACTGGCGATTCTTTGGATTTTTTCTATTGTAATATTTTTTTCCCTGATTCTTTTCTCGAACACGGGCAAGCTTCCGCTCGGAGCGGGGGATTTTGTATTTTGGGCTATCCTCACGCTCCTCGTCGCTCTCTACCGCCCGCGGTGGGTTTTTTTTCTTCTTGTCGGCGCGGTGCCGCTCGAAAACATAATCCTTTCGGGAGATTTTCTTCCTTTTCAAACACGGCCTTATCAGTTTTTCGCTCTGATACTTATATTAGCCGTCGGAGTGCTTTATTTTTTCCGTCGCCTTGGATTCGGAATTTTGAAGCCGACTTGGGTTGACCGGGCTCTTTTTCTTCTCATACCGTTGAGCTTTCTTCCTCTTCTTGGCGCTCCCGACAAAACTTTGGTTTTGAAAAATAATCTCGTCTTGGTTTCTTTTATCGCCCTCTATTATCTGGCCCGCCACTTTATCCGCGACCGCAAAGATTTTTTGAAAACCTTGTTTTTCCTCATTGGATCGTATCTTGCTGTCGCGACTTTCGGATTATATCAAGTCTTCGCCGAGAAATTGGGAATTGAATCGTTTGAAGTAATGTTCGGCCGGCCCAATTCCACCTTCACCGAACCGGACTGGCTGGGAATATACCTGGTTTTTATGCTGGCTGTTTTCTTTTCTCTTGTTTTCTGGAAAAACTCGAATCCAGAAACAGAGCTGAACGGAGCCTTGAAAAACATCTTCTTGGCCGCTCTCTACGGACTGATCTTTGTTGATTTGACTCTCATAATCCTAACCGTATCCCGATCGGCTTGGCTTGGAGCGGCGGTGATAACATTTTTCTATTTTTTGTTTTCGCTCTTCAAAAAAACAAGCGAAGGCGTCAAGCTTACGCTCCCGAGATTTTCCCGTGAAGTTCTGGTTCTGGCAGTGATGCTCTTGGCATCCTTCGCTTTGATACACAACGGAAAACTCACCAAGTTCGACGTTTTCGACCGGGCCCGTTCCACCGCGACAAGGGAACAGAAGATAACTATAGCTTGCGAGAGTTCCGAAAACATTCCCGATAAATTTGATGAGGTTGGCCAGCTCGAAAAATACAACTGCCGGCATATCAACCTGGAGGAGATTGAAACATACGAAAGCCAGGGTTATATAGTGGCCGAAACTTTCCGAAAAGACCCAAATGTCCTCACAAGAAGTCAAATATACAAAATTAGCTGGGAAGAACTGAAAAAAAAGCCTATTCTTGGGGCGGGATTCGGAACAATCACGCAAACGCTCGGCGCCGACGATCGGGGAGCGGGACTCAATGAGAGCAACATTTTTCTCCAGGTTTGGGCGGGCAGTGGAATTCCGGGGCTGGTTGCTTTTTCCGGCGTTTTGATATATATTTTTTTATCCTCCTTTCGAAAAATCTCCCCGGTCTGCCCGCTTCAAAGATGGCTCGGTTGTCCGGTTCCGGGAAGCGATTTTGACCGGTTTCTCGATATTTTTTCCATTTTGTCCGTCCTGGCGCTGATCGTTCCTAACTTTTTCAACGCCGGGCTTTTCATGGGCGTTTTCTGGCTGGGTCTGGCAATAACTGCCTCGACAAAGGAAAAAATAGCAGGAAAATAATTTCATGCAAGGGGTCCCGCCAAGACGGGATAATTCGCGGAAAAACCATGAAAATTGGAATTGACATAAGACTTATTGGAAAAAGGCGCACCGGCGACGAGGTGTATTTCTTTAATTTGGTGAAAAATCTGGCCCGACTCGACGACAGGAATGAATACTTTCTTTACACAGATCGTCAGTTGGCAGAAGACGAGTATTTGAGAAGAGAGATTGAAAAATTGAATCTCCCTTCCAATTTCAAAATCATATTTGTTGCAAAAACGAACCGTTTCTTCTGGAATTTCTGGTATTTGCCAAAGCACCTCAAGAACAATCCGGTTGATATTTTCCACACCCAATATATTGCTCCCATCGGCCTGCCAAGAAACGCGAAGCTTGTTCTCACGGTCCACGATATCTCCTTTACTCGATTCACCCACTATATCAAGAAATCCGACCTGTTTTTCCTGAAAACCCTCGTTCCGCGAAGCATCCGCCGGGCCGAAAAGGTAATCACCGTTTCCGAAAGCGAGAGAAAAAACATAATCGATTTCTGCGAACTTCCGCCGGAAAAAGTGGAATTCACATTTAACGGCGTCGACGATGAAAGATTCAGCCGGGAATTTTCAGCCGAAGAAAAAGAAAACATTCGCCGAAAATACAATCTGCCGGAAAAATTCCTGCTCTATGTCGGAACGTTCCAGCCAAGAAAAAATATTCCGGCTCTGGTGCGGGCTCTGGCTATTTTCGCGGAAAAATACAAA
>CAZFIH010000027.1:0-10326 GCA_964519445.1 uncultured Bdellovibrionales bacterium
TGGGATTTTCCCAAAGGTCACATGGAAAAAGGGGAAAAATGGGAAGAAACACTCAAGAGGGAAGTGAAAGAAGAAACGGGCATAACGAAGCTTGAGATTGTTCCAGATTTTTATACTTGGATCAAGTATTTTTACCGGGCCAAGGGCGAAGAAAAGCAAAAACGAAAGAAACAAAACCGGGGAACGAATATTTTCAAGATAGTGACGTATTATTTGGCTGAAACGAAGCAGGTAAAAGTCCGTATTTCGCACGAGCACGCGAATTTCGCTTGGCTGGAATACGAAGACGCCTTGAGACGTATTACATTTTCAAACAGCAAGAAAGTGCTCGAAAGAGCCTACAATTTTCTTGCAAAGGAAAGCAAAAGAGGAAAATAATTATTCTTTCGGATAATATGCGATTCACAATCGAGCCTTCAACCCAAGATATGCTCCGAATCCTCAAGAGACGGGCGAAAGATGAGCTGGTCACCAATGGAGCCGCCTATGAAGAACTGGTGGATGATTTGATTGCCGAAAAACTGGAATGGGGTGAGCTTGACCAGGACGAGGACACGGTCGGTATGCGCGAAAAGCTGGTCCAGCGCTGGCCGGAAGTGGAAGAACACGTCCGGGAAAGCGCGAAAGAATTACCGATCGAGTAGCACGAATTGAAATAAATCAACAGACGTGATAAAATAAGCGCATAAAGTGTGCTTTTTGCTATGTCCAATCAGAGAAAAATCTGGATAAAATTTGCTTTGGTCGCTATTCTTTTTCTGGCGACTCTTCTCGTCGCCTATCCGAAAGAGATTTCCAAGCCCGCCTGGCTTGGGAGTTTTTTGAATAAATTCACGATTAATCTCGGGCTGGATCTTCAGGGCGGAATTCACTTGATATACAAAGCGGATGTTTCAGGCGTTGAACCGGAAAAGGTGGGCGACGCGCTGGACGGCCTGCAGGACGTCATTGAACGCAGAGTCAACGCTTTTGGCGTTGCCGAACCGTTGGTGGAAATATCCCAATCGGGAGGAGAATACCGACTCATCGTGGAGCTGGCCGGCGTGAAAAACATTGAAGAGGCCAAAGAAATGATCAAGGAGACGCCTTTTCTGGAATTCAAAAAAGTATTGCCGGCGGAGGACTCGGAGTCGGAGCAAAGCGCGGAACTAAGCGAAGAAGACCGCAAATTCAACGAAGGCCAAACAAAGAAGGCCGATGATTTGCTCAAGCAAATTCAAAGCGGAGCCGATTTCTCGGAACTGGCCGGGGAGAATTCAGAAGATCCGGGATCCAAAGAGCAGGGCGGAGATCTGGGCTTCGTGAAAAGAGGAACTTTCGTTCCCGAATTCGACCAAGTTCTCTTCGAAAGCGACCTGCAATCCGGGTCGGTATATCCCGAAGTCGTGGAGACGCAATTCGGCTATCATATCATCAAAAAAATTGAAGAACGCGGAGAAGGCGAGGAAAAGGAAGTTCACGCTCGGCATATTTTGCTTTCCAAAAAGGCGCCTCCTCTTCCGGAAGAGCAAATGCCCAATTTCGTGGAGACGGGACTGACGGGGAAGAATTTGAAGCGGGCGGAAGTGCAGTTCGCTTCGCAATCCGGAAAACCGGAAGTAGGAATTGAATTTGACGGCGAGGGGACGCAAATATTCGCCCAGCTGACAAAAGAGAGTGTCGGCCAGCAGATTGCCATATTTTTGGATGGATTCGTGATCAGCGCTCCCACCGTTCAGACGGAAATCACGGACGGCCGGGCGGTCATCACCGGGGATTTCACCCTGGAGGAAGCCAAAAAACTGGTTCAGCGGCTCAATGAGGGGGCTCTTCCGGTTCCCATCACGCTCATCGGCCAGCAGAGCGTGGAAGCGTCTCTCGGCGCCTTATCGCTCGATAAGAGTCTCCGAGCCGGCTTTTTAGGTATTTTGCTGGTCATGATTTTCATGATTTTCTACTACCGGTTTCTCGGATTCATCGCCGCCCTGGCTCTGGTTGTTTATACTTCTCTCATGGTGACGATTTTCAAACTTTCTTCCGTGACGCCTTGGTCGATCACGCTGACGCTCGCCGGAATAGCCGGATTCATTCTTTCCGTCGGGATGGCCGTTGACGCCAATATTCTCATTTTCGAGCGGACCAAGGAAGAAGTCCGAAGGGGCCGGTCGCTCAAAGGTTCCCTTGAAGAAGGATTTCATCGGGCCTGGCCCAGCATCCGCGACAGCAACATCTCCTCGATTATCACTTCTCTTATTCTCATCTGGTTCGGAACCGGTTTCGTGAAAGGGTTCGCGATCACGCTCCTTATCGGGGTTTTGGTAAGCATGTTCACGGCTATCGTCTTGGTCCGGATAATCCTCACTACTGTCGTCGGTGATTGGGCGGAAGAGAGGAAAGGCCTTGTCATCGCTGGCGCCAAGGATAAAACGCAAAAAGCGAATATTGAAAATCAAAATGGCAATTAAAAATGTCAAAAATATTCCCGAATCTTTCATTTTTAATTTTACATTGTCATTTTACACTTTGATTTTTGAATTTTGAATTATTTATGTTCGACATAATCGGAAAAAGAAAATATTCCTACATTGCCTCGGCCGTGCTCGTTGTCTTGAGTATTGCCAGCCTTTCCGTCTGGGGGCTCAAATACGGACTGGATTTCACGGGAGGAACTCTCATGGAGATACGTTTCGAGGAAAAAGTTCCTGAAAACAATCGAATAAAGGCTATCCTCGAAGAGACGGGAGTTGAGGGCGCGGTTATCCAGCAATCGGAAGAAAAAAAGGTCCTTATCCGCTACGCCGATTCAGACGACGAAAAAAATCAGGAAGTGCTGAAAAAACTAAGGGAAGAATTTCCAGGATCCCAAAACACGAGACTGGATTACATAGGCCCGTCCATTTCCTCGGAACTCAAGAAAAAAGCCGTCTGGGCAATTCTGGTGGCGGTCGTCGGTATCGCTCTGTACATCGCTTATGCCTTCCGGAAAGTTTCCCGGCCCGTGGAATCCTGGAAATACGGAGCGGGAGCCGTCATTGCCCTTGTCCATGACGTCCTCATCACCGTCGGGATTTTTTCAGTTCTTGGCCGTTTTCTGAACGTGGAGGTGGACGCAGCCTTTATTGCCGCTCTCCTCACGATTCTCGGATTTTCGGTTCACGACACGATCGTTGTTTATGACCGGACCCGGGAAAATCTCACCCGGTCCGGAGCCGGAGATGATTTTGGGGAAATTGTCAACCGCAGCCTCAACGAAACGCTGGCTCGTTCCATCAATACGTCCCTGACAGTGATAGTGACGCTTTTGGCTGTTTTTCTCTTTGGGGGGATTACCATTAAAAATTTCACTCTGGCGCTTCTCATTGGTGTTATTTTCGGAACTTATTCCTCAATATTTGTAGCCTCGGCGCTTCTCGTTGACTATTGGAAATATCGTGTAAATGCCAAATAACAAATCCCAAATTCTCCCGCTGAAGCGGGATCCCGCCGCGGCGGTGACAAATAAACGCTAAATGCCAATCTTCAATGATTGAAACTAAAAAAATATTCGAAATTTCGTAGATTGGAGCTTATTTGAGATTTGTAATTTGATTATTGTTATTTTTTTATCGTTCTTTCAAAATTCCCTTAGAATTCGCGCCGCAGGCTTGACACTTCAAAAACCCTGTGTTATGATTGAATGTCATTTCAAAATATGCTAAATTATTAGTGGAATTTTTCACATGGAAGCATCCGAGAATACTGTGGATTTAAGGGAAAATTCAGGCGTCTCTCAAAAAATTCAGGTCCACGAAATAGATATTCGGAAAATTGTCGAGAAACTGCTTGAATCGCTAAGCGCAAAGCAAAAACTGGTTTTGACCAGCCGGTTTGGCATAGGAAATGAAAAGAAAAAGACCCTTGAAGCCATCGGAAAAAAACTAAACATAACCCGGGAAAGGGTGCGCCAGATAGAAACCGACGCCATTTCGGAAATCAGAAAATATTCCAATCAAAACAGCCTGAAAGATCTGCAGGAATCGATTATCTCAATCGTCAGGGAAAAGGGGGAAATTTGCGCGACCGACGAACTGGTGCAAGAAATATTCCATAGGCATTTTCGAAAAGAGCGGTATCAGGACGAGGAAGCCGGAATACTGGAAATTGCCTTTTTAGTGGCGGGACTCAAGAGAATCAAATCCAACCGCGAAATAGACGAATCCTGGGTTTCGGCCGATTTCAACAAGAAAAATTTCACTGAAGCAGTTTCGTATCTGGAAGAAATTTTTGACGAACGGAAAAATATCCAAAGCCCCGAAGCAATTTTGGCCAAAGTTCACTATTCCGATTTCCAGAAAAAGCATCCCGGCGTGACTCCGGAACACGTCTTGAGCTACCTAAATGTTTCCAAAAAATTCGGAAAGAATATTTTCGGAGACTGGGGGAAAGCCCGCTGGCCCCTCATACGTCCGAGAGGGGTTCGCGAGAAGGCGACTCTTGTTCTCATGAAAAAAAAGGTCCCGCTTCATTTTCGGCAAATTTGCCGACTTATTGAAGAATACGGTTTGAGCAAGAAAAAAGTGCATCCGCAAACCGTCCACAACGAACTCATCAGGGACAAAAGGTTTGTTCTCGTCGGACGGGGCACTTACGCCCTTCGCGCATGGGGTTTTCAGGAAGGAACAGTGAGGGAAGTGATCACGGATATTTTGAAATCAGCCGGCGGACCGATGCGAAAAAGCGACATTCTGAAAGAGGTTTTGAAAAAAAGGAAAGTCAAGAAAGCGACCATTTTTGTCAACCTGGCCGACAAAAGAATCTTTGAAAAAACCAAGAAAGGGTATAAACTGAAAGCATAAACCCCTTGCCGGAATTTCCGGGCAATCGATATCCAAAACAAAAGCATTAAAAATCCGCAAAATGGACTTTATTGAATTTCTTCAAGAATATTTCGAAACAGTCGGGCTGGTTTATTCTCTCACTTGGTGGTGGGCCGGTCCGATTGTTTTATTTTTGCTTTTCAAATATCTTTGGAGGAAATACACCCTCAACGCGTATTTGAGTTCGCTTGACAATATTGTTCTTGAGATCAAGCCTCCTCGGGAAATCGAGAAAAGTCCGCGGACGATGGAGCAGATTTTTGCCGCCCTTCACGGGGTCTGGACGACGCCCAACCTGATTGACAAGATTGTGAGGGGAAAATGGGTTCAGGCGCTTATCAGCTTCGAAATTCAGGGAGTGAACGGCGAGATGCATTTCTGTGTCCGCTGTGAAAGGAAATTCCGCAATTTCATCGAATCGCTGATCTATTCCCAGTACCCGGAAGCGGAAATCGAGGAAGTCGAGGACTACACGCTTTCGGTTCCCCAGAATGCTCCCAATTCTCAATGGGATCTCTGGGGCGTTGATTTCAAATTGGCCAAAGAGGATGCCTATCCGATCAGAACCTACAAATACTTTCAGGAAGACGTCACCAAGGGGATGATTGACCCGTTGTCGGAGCTCGCGGACGTGATAGCGGCTCTTCCGCCGGATCAGCAAATCTGGCTCCAGTTCGTCGTGACGCCGGTTCACGACAAAACATGGACGGACTCTGTTCAAAAACTGGTCAACAAGCTGGCCAAGAGAGAGGAAAAAAAGACGTCTCCGTTTCCGCTCAATGTGATTCAGGAGGCGTGGGATATACTCAAGCTTTCATTTCAATACATCTGGAACCCGGTTGATGTCGGGAATGACGAAAAAAAAGACGAGAAGCCGCTTCGTTTTGACCTCACTCCCGGCGAGGAGGAGGCTCTTCACGCGGTGGAATTGAGCCTTGCCAAGAAAGCTTATCTCACCAAAATGCGTTTTATATACGTAGGCCGGCGGGAAGGATTTGACCGAGGATTTTTGGCCGGCGTCAACGGAGCGATACATCAGTTCAACGATCTCCTGCTCAATTCTTTCACTCATGACAACGAGACCAAAACGTTTGCCAACTATATTTTCGTTGAACCCCGAATGTATTGGGCGCAGAGGAAAATTTTCAACCGCTATCTGGATCGCGATATCGACGGACCGACCTTTATTCTCAACTCGGAAGAGCTGGCAACCGTCTACCATATGCCGGATATGTCCGTGAAGTCTCCGGCCGTAGCCCGCATCGAAGCCAGAAAGGGCGGCGCTCCGCAGAATCTGCCGGTAGAGTAATTTTACGAAATACGAAAGAAGCGAAATACGAAAGGGTTAGGATGATATTGATAATCATTGATTGAAATAAAGTAATTACTCAAATATCTTTTTCGTATTTTCGAAAATTTCGTAGTTAGTAAATAAGAAAGCAGAATACATAATGAATGACTCAATAACAACCTTTGCCAAGACCAATTTCCGCGGACAGGAGCGGGTTTTCGGCATCAAGTATGACGACCGGAGAAGGCATTTCTACGTGATTGGGAAAACGGGCTCCGGGAAAACGACCATGATCCAAAACATGGCTATTCAGGATGTCCGATCCGGCCGCGGAGTGTCCATTGTCGATCCGCACGGAGAATTTGCCGAAACGGTGCTCCGCGCCATTCCCTCCAGCCGGGTGAACGACGTCGTCTATTTCAATCCGTCCGATCAGGAATTTCCGATTGCCTTGAACGTCATGGAAAAAGTGGATCCTGAATACCGCCATCTGGTGGCTTCGGGGCTTGTTGGCGTTTTCAAAAAAATCTGGGCCGACTCCTGGGGACCGAGACTTGAATACCTATTAAGAAACGCTATTCTGGCTCTTCTTGAATATCCGGGAAGCACTCTTCTGGGTGTGACCAGAATGCTGGTGGACAAAAATTACCGATCCCGCGTTATGGAAAAAGTCACTGACCCGGTGGTGCGCTCTTTTTGGGTGGATGAATTCACCAAATACCACGACCGTCTCATGGCGGACGCGATAGCCCCGATCCAAAACAAAGTCGGGCAGTTTCTCTCGAGCGCTCTCATCAGAAACATTGTCGGCCAGACGAAATCAGCGTTTGATATTCGCGAACTAATGGACAATGAAAAAATTCTCATTATGAATCTCGCGAAAGGAAGAATCGGCGAAGACAACAGCGCTCTTCTCGGAGCGATGATGATCACCAAGATACAGCTCGCGGCCATGGCGAGAGTCGATATGCCCGAAAAAGAGCGCAAGGATTTCTATCTATATGTCGATGAATTCCAGAATTTCGCCACGGAATCTTTCGCCAATATTCTTTCCGAGGCCAGAAAATACCGGCTGGATCTCATTTTGGCCCATCAATATGTTGAGCAGCTGGACGAAAAGGTGCGGGCGGCCGTCTTCGGCAACGTGGGGACAATAGTTTCTTTCCGCGTGGGGGCGGCTGACGCCGAATTTCTGGAAAAGGAATTTGAGCCCGTTTTCAACGCCCAGGATCTGGTCAATTTACCGAACTACAACATATATGTGAAGCTGATGATTGACGGAATTGCCGGAAGCGCCTTTTCCGCGGAGACCCTTGATCAAATGGATCTTGCGAAAACAGAAGCCAATATGGAAAACGTCATAAAAGTTTCCCGCGAAAGATACGGAACGAAGAGAGAAATTGTGGAAGAAAAAATATCCCGATGGAGCGGGATGGTGACGGAGAAAGAAATATCAGAAGCCAAAACGAAAATCAAAGAACAACCGGAAAGAAGCAGGGAAAGAAAGCAGCCGGTGAAGAGGCCCGAAACGGGGCTCAGGACGGCGGGAGGAACCGGTGACGCCAGGACAACCCATGACTCGGTATGCGCCACTTGCGGGATTGACATCAAAGTGCCTTTCAGGCCCGATGGATCCCGGCCGACCTTCTGCAAAGAGTGCCTCAAGGACTACCAGCGTCAGCAATCCAATGTTCAACAGACGATGCGGCAGACAATACAGCAGAAAAAAGAGAGCGATCGGAGACCGTCGGAATCGCGCGAATCTTCAAGGGGATACATTTCCATGGGCGAGGCGGCCAGAGTTCAGCCCCGTCCCTTCAAAAGGGAAAAAACGAGAAAAAGAGTGGATTTGGGGGAAGTTCGCCGGTTAATAAAGGAGAGTTTGGATGAAAAGTGATAATAATTGAAAAATCGGCATGACGGCGAAATTCACCCGAAAAAAATCACTGGGCCGGTTTCAGGAATTGATCGGTCAAATATACAGCCTTCCGGACGATCGGCTTTTTTCTCTGTGGGACCTGATGTCCAACCAGGAAAGATTCACCATGCGGGCGCTGAAAGGCATGCGAAAAAAAGACAAAAGAAAGCTGGTGAAAAACGTTCTTATTTCTTTTTCCTGGCTGATAGCTCTCGCCAACCGCCTCCATATTGATGCAGATGACGCTGTTTGGGCCCGTTTTCCGGCCAGGTGCTCCTATTGCGGAAAATCGCCCTGCCAGTGCCGGGCGGTGAAAAGCAAAGCGAAAGCCAAATTTTTCCGAAACGTTGTTCATCGGCCGGGAACGCTGGCGGGATATCAGAAAATGTTCGGCCAAATTTATCCTCCCCAGTTCCGCAGCCCTTTTGAGGCCGGAGTGCATCTGGCGGAAGAAGTGGGAGAACTTAGCGAAGCTATTCACTGTTTTCTCGGAGAGCACCAAAGGAGTCAGTTCAGGCAGATTGAGATGGAAATCGCGGACGTGATTTCCTGTATTTTCGGGGTTGCCAATTCCGCCAGAATTGACGTGGCCGGGGAACTCGAGAAGTTCTACTCCAGAAACTGCCACGACTGCCACAAACTTCCCTGCGAGTGCAGTTTCAAAATAGTGGCCAAGTATAAGTCGTGATCTTCACAATTCATCGAGCGCGCTCCAGTATACCGGTTTACTGGCGTGTTTTTATGGGGATTGTTTGTTGGCAATGAAGAAAAGCAGGAAACCAAAGATTGTTGCCGCCCTTTCCGGCGGGGTTGATTCGGCGGTGGCGGCGCATTTGCTCAAGGGAAAAGGGCGCGATGTAGTCGGTGTCTATTTCCGGTTTTTTGACGCGCCCCAAAAGCAGATTGTGAGGGTGAGAAAAATTGCCGGAAAAATCGGGATACCGCTCAAAACAATCGACGCGCGCGGTGAATTCAAAAGGTGTATTATTGAAAGATTCATCAAGGATCATGAAAAAGGCCTGACGCCGAATCCGTGCGTTTTTTGCAATCAGGAAATGAAGTTCCGCCTATTATCTAAGTTGCTTAAAAAATACAAAGCCGATTTTATCGCAACGGGACACTATGTGCGCCTAAGGCGCAAATTCAAAATTCAAAATTCAAAATTCAAAATTAAGGAAAAATATTATTACAAGTTGCTTGAAGCAGCAGATAAATCCAAAGGCCAGTCTTATTTTTTGCACCGACTGACGCAGAAAGATTTGGCAAAAATAATATTTCCTCTCGGTGATTGCACCAAAGCTGAAGTGAAAAGAATGGCGAAGAAATTGAAAATGCCCGCCGGCGATAAAGAGTCGCAGGATATATGCTTTCTTCAAGGGGCAAATGTTAATACGTATTTAAATAAGTATCTCAAGCCGAAGCCGGGGAATATCGTCGATACGTCCGGAAAAGTTTTGGGGCGCCATAGTGGTTTGCCGCTTTATACTATCGGCCAGCGGCAGGGAATCAGAATCGGGGGGACCGGTCCGTATTTCGTATTAAGAAAGAATACTCATCAAAACGAGTTGGTCGTCACGAAGAATACGAGGGATTTGCTCGCGAAAAGTTTTTTCGTCCACGATGTAAATTGGATAGCCGGGGTTCCCAAATTGCCGCTTCGCGCGAAAGTCCAAATCCGCTATCGCGCGCCGAAAATCAATGCTATGATAAAACCGACCAAAGGCTCCAAGCTGGTTGTCAAAACAGAAAAATCTTTGCGGGCCGTGACGCCCGGCCAATCAGCCGTGTTTTACAAGAGAAAAGAGGTTTTGGGCGGAGGCCTGATAATAATGTAAAATTAAAAATTTAAAAATCAAAATGACAAGTAAAAGCGTAAAAATGTTTTGAATGTCAAAATATTCCAAGTCAAGTTTTAACATTATTACATTGTCATTTTACATTTTGATATTTGCATATTAAATTAATTTCATGTCTATAATCGACGACTACAACCAGGAAATGGACGAGCAGGATTCATCTTCCAGTGATCCGGCTGATTCAAGGCGAAAAAGGGCGCAACTCGAGCGCCAGATTGTGATCGCGGAATCGGATCTAAAAAAGGTTTTGCGCGAAAAACAAACTTTTGAAAGCGAAAGAAGAGAGCTCAAAAAACGAGAAGAGCGAATCCGAATCGAGAGGGACGCTCTTGACGAAAAGCTGAAAAAGATCGAAGATAACGGGAGGCTTTTGGAGGAGGAAATCGGGAGCCTCAAAAAGAAATTGAAAACATTGCAATAAGGAGG
>CAZFIH010000027.1:10426-12764 GCA_964519445.1 uncultured Bdellovibrionales bacterium
AGGCTATTTTTATAATCACTGGAAAAATACTATGACCGCCAAAGAACTCCGTCCCGCCGACGCTAAAGCTTTGGCGGGCGAGACCCAGTATACTTCAGTTATTATCATATAACTAGTTGTTGTTTTGATCATATGACAGCTCGTGAGTTAAGACAAAAATATCTCGATTTTTTCAAAGAGAAAGGGCACGCCATCATTCCTTCGGCGCCGCTGGTGCCGGAAAACGATCCGACCGTGCTTTTCACCACCGCCGGAATGCATCCCCTGGTTCCTTTTCTTATGGGAGAAAAGCATCCCAAAGGGGAAAGACTGGCCAATGTCCAAAAATGCGTCCGGACGGTGGACATCGACGATGTCGGGGACAAAAGCCACCTCACTTTTTTTGAGATGCTCGGCAACTGGTCGCTGGGAGATTATTTCAAGCGGGAAGCCATTGAATGGAGCTTTGAATTCCTGACCTCCGAAAAATGGCTGGGGCTTGACCCGCGGCGCATATACGTGACCGTTTTCGAAGGGGACGAAAACGCCCCCCGCGACGAAGAATCCGTCCGAATCTGGCAGGAGCAGTTTGCCAAAGCCGACATAAAAGCGGAACCGGCCGGAGAAGACAAAGTGGCCACTTATGAAAAAAGGATCATTCCGCTGGGAAAAGACGACAACTGGTGGGGCCCGGCGGGGGAAACCGGACCGTGCGGACCGTGCACGGAGATGTTCTATGACATATCTCCGGAAATGGGAGAAGTGAAGGGGAACTTTGAAAATCTCACCAAAAAACAGCGGCTTCTCGAAATTTGGAACGACGTTTTTATGGAATTCAACAAAAAAGCGGACGGAACTTTCGCCAAAATGGACCAGCAGAACGTGGATACCGGAATGGGGCTGGAACGGACGCTCGTGACGCTGACGGGCAACGAGAGCGTTTTTGACACCGAAATATTCCAGCCTATTATCCGGAAAATAGAAGAGATTTCAAGCAAAGAATACCGGGAAGAAGCATATCAAAATTCGATGAGAATAATCGCCGACCATTTGCGGACAGCCGCTTTCATGATTGCCGACGGCGTGGAGCCGGGAAACGTCGAGCGGGGATATATTCTGCGCCGGCTCATCCGCCGCGCTATCCGGCAGGGGAAACTGCTGGGTATCGACGAAAATTTCGCCTCAAAAATCGCGGAAATAGTGATTGGGGAATACAAAGACGTTTATCCGGAACTGGAAAAGGGAAGCGGAAAAATCGTCGAGCAGCTCGATCAGGAAGAAGTAAAGTTCCGATCGACGCTCGAAAAGGGCCTCAAAAAGATCAAGGAGATTATCGCCGAGAGCCGGGCGGAGGAAAAGATTTCCGGCGAAAAAGCTTTCTATCTTTTTTCAACTTACGGATTTCCACTGGAACTTACCAAAGAAATCGCCGACGAGCACAGCCGGGAGGTTGACGAAGCGGAATACTACGAAGAGTTCAAAAAGCATCAGGAGCTCTCGAGAACGGTCTCGTCCGGAATGTTCAAGGGAGGATTGGCCGACGCGGGAGAGAATGCCGCCAAACTCCATACCGCGACGCATCTTTTGCTTGCCGCTTTGAGAAAAGTACTCGGCGATCATGTCGAGCAAAAGGGTTCCAACATCACCGGCGCACGGCTGCGGCTCGATTTTTCCCACGACAAGAAAATGACGCCTGAAGAAATCAAGAAAGTTGAAGATACGGTGAACGAAGCCATATCCAAGAATATTCCCGTCAAATGCGAGGAAATGACACTTGAAGAGGCCCAAAAGGCCGGCGCTCTGGGCGTGTTCGGCGAAAAATACGGGGACAAAGTGAAAGTTTACAGCGTATATGACCCTTCGGCAGGCTCAGGGCAAGTCTTCTCCAAGGAAATATGCGGCGGCCCGCATGCCGGCGCGACCGGGGAGCTCGGAAAGTTCAGGATAAAAAAAGAAGAGTCTTCCAGCGCCGGCGTGAGAAGGATAAAAGCGGTAATCGGATAAACAATCCCGCCAAAAATCGACCCTAATAAGAAAACGGCCCGACTGGCTGTTTTTTCATTATAAATAAATGCTTTTCATCCGTGTAATAATTTTAGCTGAGTCTGAAAAATGTCCGCAGGAGGCGGATGCGTTTTCTATCCAATAGCTTGGAAACATTTGATTAACTGATTTGGCGTTTGAAAATTAATCCCCATGTGCAATCTTTCGGTGTTGTAATATTTCAAATATTCAGGCAAAACGAGATTGAATTTTTTAACCTTCCAAACTTAAAACCCCGAGCGTAAGCTCGGGGATATTTATTATATCTGTACCTTAATTTTCTCGTTCGGTATTTCCTGACTAGGCCCTCGCTTTT
>CAZFIH010000028.1:0-12374 GCA_964519445.1 uncultured Bdellovibrionales bacterium
GGCGGACATCTTGAATTTGGAGAAACTCTCGAAGAGGGCGCAAAAAGGGAAACATTTGAAGAGGCCGGAATAAGAATAAAGAATGTTCGATTCGGAGGAATCACTGAAGATATCTTTCACGGGGAAGACAGGCACTATATAACAATCGCTCTAGTGGCGGAGTACGTTTCAGGGGAAGTCCGAATGATGGAGCCGGATAAATGGGAAAAATGGGGATGGTTTGAATGGGACAAGCTGCCTGATCCATTATTTCTTCCATTTAGGAACTTGTTGAAACAAAATTTTAATCCTTTTGAAAAATGAAATTCGTTATCGAAAAACCGACCACAAGTGTATCGAATTATTTCCGCCGAGCCGGGTATTCATTTCAAAAACGTGAGGGTGAAGAAATGGCTTTCGTGCGAAAACTGACCGACCAGGAGTTTCCCCGGTTTCATCTTTTTGCTCGAGTCCTGGAAGGAAAGTTTCACGTGAATATGCATATTGACCACAAGCGGGTCAGCTACGAAGGAACGAGTATGCACAGCGGAGAGTATGGCGACAGCAATTTACTGAAAGAAGAGTTGGAACGACTGAAAAACATTTCTTGATTTCCGGTTTATAATTTTGAATTCGTGAATGGGCCGATAGCTCAGCGGTAGAGCACTGCATTTTCACCCCGCACCAATTTATATGGGGATATAGTAAAGTGGTATTACGCAGCATTCGCATTGCTGAGTCCCGGGTTCGACTCCCGGTATCTCCAAAAAAATGGTGCGGGGCAAGTTGCAGGGGTCGTGGGTTCGATTCCCATTCGGTCCAAATTGAGGAAGAGTGGCCGAGCGGTCGAAGGCGCGGCTCTCGAAAAGCCGTAGGGCAGCAATGTCCTCGGGGGTTCGAATCCCTCCTCTTCCGAAAAAATATTTATATAAAAATTTATGCCTCAAAAAATAAACATCAAAGACTATCAAAAATTCGTAAAAAAAACGGCCAAGAAATTCGACAGCCCCAGTGAAGAAATCATGGTCTGGGGGCTGGGAATTTCGGGAGAAGCGGGAGACGTGGCGAGTTGCATCAAAAAAACATTCGCCCACGACAACGACCAGAAAAAAGGCGTTCGGGAGAATCTCGGCGATACTATCTGGTACGTGACCGCCATTTCCAATTTTTTCGGCTGGGAGCTGGAAGAAATAATCAAGGAGAATATGAAGAAGCTGAGCAAGCGCTATCCAGAGGGCTTCAAAATAAAAAAAGCGAAGCGACAAGGAAAAAGAATTGACTGGGGAGAGAAGAAGAATTGACCAATTGAAGCGCAATCTTTGGCGCCGTTTTTGGCGCCGTTTTTCTTTACATTCAGCTGATTCACTGCTAATTTAAGATAAGGCCTTATGATGAATATCATCCAGGACAATTTGGGATTGAGCGTGGCCGCGGCGGTTGTCGTCGCAGTGGCGCTTCTTGCTTGGAACATTTTTCTCCAGGCGAGTGTGAGCCGGATCAAAAAGAATCAGCAACAGCTCTTTTCCGGGAAGAATGGTGCGGATCTAGAAAAGACGATACTTGAACACACCAAAAACATGAAAGAGCTGGATCAGGATATTCAGGATCTTTTTGGAATATCGAATCAAATTCAGAACCTGGCAACCAAATCGGTCCACAAGGTTGGTGTCGTTCGCTTCAATCCTTTCAAGGATTTGGGAGGAGATCAAAGTTTTTCGATCGCGCTGCTTGACGGGGAGAATTCAGGGATTGTTATTTCAAGCTTGCACACCCGGGATGGAAGCCGTGTCTATGCCAAGCCGGTTGAGCACGGCAAACCCATGAAATATCCCCTGACAGACGAGGAAAAAGAAGTTATTAAAAGGGCAGAGGCTGGAGCGGGAGGAACCGGGAAGAAAGCCTAATCAAAGAAATCTCAATGACCAAATCACAATTTCCAAATAAGCTCCAATAACCAAAACTTTTGGCTATTGAAAAATTGATTATTGATTATTATTTGATTATTGATGCTTGGTTATTGGAATTTCGAAGAGATATGTCCAAAGAAACCTCAAGAGAAAAAATTAAAATTCCTCCGCTTGTGACCGTGAAAAAATTCGCGGAGCTTTTGGAATTGCCGGTGACGGAGGTTATCAAAGAGCTCATGAAAAATAAAATACTCGCGACTATCAATGACGAGATTGATTATGAAACAGCGGCAATCATCGCGTCAGACCTGGGACACGAAACTGAAGAAGATCTTGAGACGGGCGGAACATCGGCCATGACTCTCGAGCAGCTGGACGAGATAATAGAAAAAGAAAAAGATTCCGGAAAAAATCTGCGACCCCGTCCTCCGGTAGTGACGATCTTGGGCCATGTTGATCATGGGAAAACAACACTTCTCGACACCATTCGCAAAACCTCGGTTGTTGAAAAAGAAGCCGGCGGAATTACCCAGCATATCAGCGCCTATCAGGTCAAGAAAAAAGATCAGTTGATTACATTTGTTGATACGCCGGGACACGAAGCCTTTTCCGCAATGCGCGAGCGAGGCGTCAGCCTGGCTGATATTGCCATTCTGGTCGTGGCGGCTGACGACGGCGTGCAGCCTCAAACGCAAGAGGTTATAGACTATCTCAAGGATAAGAAAATTCCCATGGTGGTGGCGATAAACAAAATAGACAAACCCAATGCGAATGTCCAAAAAATAAAACAAGAACTGGCGGATCGGGAAATAGTAATCGAGGAGTGGGGCGGAAACGTCGTCAGCGCCGAGATTTCCGCCAAGCAGAACATCGGTATTGACGAGTTGCTTGATATGGTTCTTCTGGTGGCCGAAGTCGAAGATCTGCGGGCTGATTACAAGAGACTGCCGCTCGGCGTCGTGATTGAATCCCGTCTCGATCCAAAAAAAGGAAACGTCGCCACAGTCCTGATTCGAACCGGAACGCTCAAAGAGGGCCAAGATGTGATCGCGGGTGAAATAATCGGGCGGGCCAGAAGACTGGAAGATTTCAAGGGGAGGCAAATGAAGGAATCTTTGCCTTCGATGCCGGTGACAGTTATCGGCCTTCCCAAGGGTCCCAACGTAAATGACGTCCTGCAGGGCGTGGCCGATCTCAAGTCCGCCCGGGCTATCCAAAAAGGCATCCGGGCCGGCGGCGATACCGCGAAAAAATTTGACTCCCAAACAATTCTCAAGAGCATCGAAGACCAAAGAGTAAACCGGATCAATATCATTCTCAAGACGGACGTTCAGGGATCGCTGGAAGCGATTGATCAGATCTTGGAGACCATAAAATCGGAAGAAGTGGGCATCAACTATATCAGCCAGGGAGTGGGAGACATTACGGAGTCGGATGTCAAACTTGCTCAGACGTCGGGTGCGGTGATTTTCGGTTTCAATAGGCGACCCACGACCGTGGCCAAGAGGCTAGCGGAGGCAAGCAATGTGGAGATAAAAACTTATGACGTTATTTATGAACTGGTGGAAGAAATCAAGAAGCGGCTGGGCGATATGCTGGGAGAAGAAATAATCCGAAAGGATCTCGGAAGACTGGAAGTGCTGGCTGTGTTCAAAACAGGAAAGCAGGATATGATAGTAGGAGGCAGGGTTGTTTCCGGAAAAGTGGTCAGCGGGGAGAATCTTGAGGTTATCCGAGAGGAAAAATCTCTGGGGCGCGGGAGACTGGTAAATCTTCAGCAGAACAAAGTGGACGTTGATGAGGTAAAGCAGGGGCTGGAATGCGGAATCACTTTTAAAGGGGATGTAAAGATAAAAGAAGGCGATATTCTCATTTGTTTTCATGAAGATGTGGTGAAGAAAACGCTTTAGGTCTTTAGCAACAAAAGTCATTAGCAGTTGGTCAAGTCATTGGTCATGGATCATTGGAAATTTTCACTGATAAATAAAAACCAATGACCAAACTAACAGCCAATGACCGATGTAACTAATGACGAATTTCCGCATTGCTCGCGTCAACGAGCTCGTAAAAGAAACTTTAGCCGAAATTGTATCCGAGGAAGTCGATTTCCCCCTCGGTGTTTTTGTAACCGTGACCAGAGTTGACACTTCGGCGGATCTTCGCTACGCTAGAGTGTTTGTGAGCGTTTTTCCCGAAAAAAAATTTTCCCGAGCTATGGAATTGCTCAAGAAAAAAATTTATTCGATTCAGAGGACGTTCAACAAGAAGCTCCACATGAAACCGCTCCCGAGAATTGAATTCGTGGTTGACAAAACCGAATCCGAGGCCGATAGAATCGAAAAAGTTTTGAAAAACATCAGTCGAGAGAAATAAAATCGAAATCAATGAACTTCAAATTCGCCAAAGAGTTTACCGAGATAAAAAAGATTCTGGAGGGCAGTAAGAAAGTTCTTCTGGTTGCCCATTCCCGGCCGGACGGCGATACCGTCGGGTCGGTTTTCGCGTTGAAAGAATATATGAAGAAAGATTTAGCCAGGGAGGCCGTGGCTGTTTGTCCCGATGAAATGCCTCTTTATCTCAAAAACTTCCTGGAGGAGGATTTTTCAGATTTTCGCGAACTGAAAATGGAAAATTTCAATCTCCTTGTCGGGTGCGACGCGGTAGGAAAAGGATTTGAAAGAATCGTGACCGAAAAGAAGAAGAACCAGAAAGTGATTTTTCTGGATCATCACGCCACGTTGGAAGTAAAGAATATTGCCGCGGATCTCGTCATAAATGAAGAGAAATATTCATCTGTATGCGAGCTTCTATATGATTTTTTCTACTTCCATCGGGTCGAAATCAGCAAAAAAATGGCCACCTGTCTCCTAACAGGGATATTGGGTGACACCGGGCTTTTCCAGCATGCCAATACCTCCGCGCGAGTGATGGAAATCGCGGCGGATCTCATGAGAAAAGGAGCGCCTATGGACAAGATCGTTCAAGTAACTTTCAAGAATAAAAAACTGGAAACGCTCAAGTTGTGGGGAAAAGCTTTGGACCGGGCTCAAATCAACAAGAAAACGGGAGCTATTTTGTCTTATATAACAAGCGAAGATCTCAAGGAGCTGAAAATAGGCCAGGAAGACGTCGGGAAGATCGCGGAGCTCTTGAATACGGTAGCCGGCACGAAATTTTCCCTGGTACTTTTGGAAAAAGGCGGCAATTGGATCAAGGGAAGTCTTCGAAGCGACGAACACAAAAATGTTGACGTATCAGAAATCGCTCAAAAGCTCCGAGGAGGCGGCCATCGATTGGCCAGCGGATTTGAAATCAAGGGCAAGCTCGTGAAAAACGAAGACGGCTGGATGGTGGGGTAGAAAAATTCAAAGTTTAAAATGTAAAATGCAAAATTTTGGAGTCCCGCTGCGCGGGACGATTTATTTTGATATAATATTGGTATGTCTTCCTATGAGAACTTAGAGAAAAAAATAAAAGCCTGTTGCCAGTGTCATTTGCGAGGGACCTGTCTCAACGTTGTTCCGGGAGAGGGCAACCCCGATGCTGAAATAATGTTTATCGGCGAGGGACCGGGGAAAAATGAGGACAAGCAGGGCCGTCCCTTTGTCGGCGCGGCGGGGAAATTTCTGGATGAAATGATTGAAATGATCGGAATGAAAAGGAAAGATGTTTTCATAGGCAATATTCTCAAGTGCCGGCCGCCGGGGAATCGTGATCCGCTTCCCGAGGAAGTGGAGGCTTGCTGGCCGTGGCTGGTCGAGCAAATAAAAAGCATTAACCCAAAATTGATCGTGCTTCTCGGGCGGCATGCTATGGAACGCTTTCTGCCAAACCAGAAAATTTCTCAGATTCACGGAAAGGTTTTGAGGCGCGAACTGCCGGAAATCGGCAAAAAGGTGTTTTACGCCCTCTATCACCCGGCGGCGGCGCTTTATCAAGGAAGCCTGCGGGAAGTCCTTGTTTCCGACTTCAAAAAAATTCCGAAAGTTCTGGAGGCGATAGAGAAAAACAGTCAGGAAGATTTGGAAAATAAGGGAGAGCAGGAAGTAAGCTTGAAAAAGATTGAGCCGGAAGAAAACAAACAATCAACTCTATTCTAAAACTCACTGCAATATGTTGCAGCGAGTTTTTTTGACGGCCTTTTGCGGTCGTCAAAATATCCCATATGGGTATATTTGACGACCATCTGACACTGATTGTATACTGAAAATGAACTCGAGATTTGTTTAATTAGAACTTTTTGTGAGAAGAGAAAAAGCAACAAAAAAACTTAGAGAAAAAATTGAACATTTTCTATATGAAGATGACAGCTTCACGGCAACAGCCGGAAAATTTCTTTTGATGACGCTGGCTATAGGCGGAGTCGTTTTTGCAGGGGCAGTTTTACCAGGAATTCTGAAGGCTGCGGAAAGGTCAAGAAAGTCTCGAGATTATAATAAAAGGGCTATCAAGCAGGCGATTGATAACTTGAAACGCAGAAAACTGGTGGAAATAATTTCCGAAAAAGACGGCCGCGTTCAAGTGAATCTCACTAATAAGGGGATGAAGAGGGTAAAAGAGTTTACTTTTAACAGGTTGACTATTCAGAAGCCGAAAAAATGGGATCGAAAATGGCGGGTCGTTATTTTCGACATACCGACCCAACCAAAAAAGCTTGATCAAGCCCGAAAAGCTCTTCGGGAAAAAATAAAAGAACTTGGTTTTTATAAGCTTCAAAAAAGCGTTTGGATTCATCCCTATCCTTGTGAAGACGAAATTCTTCTCGTTGGAGAAATATTCGGCGTGTCGGAGTTTATTGAAATACTCATAGTTGAAGGATTGCTGAACGAGTCAAAAGTCAAAAACTTTTTCAATTTGAAGAGCAAGAAATAGTTTTACTTTTCACGGTCGTCATTTTTGCCTATATGGGTATAAGTGACGACTAATGCAGAATAGAAACGAGACAATGCAGTTATCAGAAATTTATTGACCCGCCACGCTTTTAATGGTAATTTTTAGTTTAGTTAAGGCATGTTTGGTTGCGTGGCCGGGTGGTCCGTCTATAATAAATCTGCGGCGGATAGGTTGGCGGTAAAATTATGCAAGTTCTAAAATTTATATTTGGCCGGGTGGCGAAGCAGCTAACCGGCTGACGCTGCGCCTTGGCGGACAGGCGCTGCGGTTAAAATATTTCGGCCGCGTGGCGGAGTGGCTTACGCAGGGGACTGCAAATCCCCGTACACCGGTTCAATTCCGGTCGCGGCCTATCAATAGACTTGCCCGGGTGCTGGAATCGGTTTACAGGCTCGACTTAAAATCGAGTGAGCGAAAGCTCGTGTGGGTTCGAGTCCCACCCCGGGCACATTGATATATCAAATATCAAAAAAAGCAAAATGCAAAATTAAGGAAGCCTGCCGCGATTATAAGTAAAAAATAAAATAACCCGCCAATGCCAAGGATTTGGCGGGCAATAAAAATGAAAATTTGGATCTATGCGCTTATAAGCGTCACGATTATCAGCCTCGTCTCGCTGATTGGTGTTTTTACTTTATCCATCAGTAAAGAAAAACTAAGAAGAATCGTTGTTTTTTTGGTTAGTTTCGCCGCCGGGGCGCTTTTCGGTGACGCCATTATCCACCTTCTTCCGGAATCGTTTGAGAATATCAGCTCCGGACTTACTGTTTCGCTTCTTGTTCTTTCCGGAATTATTTTCTTTTTTATCCTCGAAAAGTTCATTCACTGGCGGCATTGCCACGTGCTCGGTTCAGAGAAGCATCTCCACCCCGTGGTTTTCATGAATATCATCGGGGATTTGGTTCACAATTTCATAGACGGGATTCTCATCGCAGGAAGTTTTCTTGTCAGCGTCCCCTTGGGCATCACGACTTCAATCGCCGTGATACTCCACGAGATTCCGCAGGAGATCGGCGATTTTGGGGTTTTGATTTACGGCGGGCTGACGCGAAAAAGAGCCCTTCTTTTCAATTTCATTTCAGCTACATCGGCAATCTTTGGGGCAGTCATGGCACTTGCGCTCGGCACTTATTTCAGGGAAGGAGTTTATTACTTATTGCCGATTACCGCCGGCGGATTTTTATACATTGCCGGGTCTGACCTTATTCCGGAATTGAAACACGAAACAAAAATAGCTGCTTCAATTGGGCAGCTGATTGCGTTAATGCTCGGCATCGCTATTATGGCTGTACTAGTTATTTTGGAATAGAACATCTATTTGAGGATATCCAGCAGATTCTGTCCCGTCATCTCCGGCGGAATTTCGATGCCCATGGATGTGAGGACCGTCGGAGCGACGTCGGCCAGAATTCCCTTGGGATTGTTTTTCCCTTCCATGATTTCTGATTCCGATTTTTGTCTATCATTCTGAGCTGAAATGCACCAGAAGGGGACCGGAAAGACCGAATGCTCCGTGTCCGCTTCATTGCTTCTTTGGTTTATCATTTCTTCCGCGTTTCCATGATCGGCTGTGATGAAAAGAACCCCGTTTCTTTTTAGGACATCGGGGATCACTTTCCCCAGGCATTCATCGATGACTTCAATTGCCTGGATGGCAGCCGGCAGGTTTCCGGTATGGCCAACCATATCGGCGTTGGCATAATTGATGAGGACAAAGGAATATTTTTCTTTCGAGAGCTCGGAAATTGCTTTTTCGGTTATTTTTTGCGCGCTCATTTCCGGAACTTTATCATAGGTGGAAACGGATGGGGAAGGAACCAGAATTCGATCCTCGTTGGGAAACGGTTCTTCTCTCCCTCCGTTGAAAAAGTAGGTGACGTGGGCGTATTTCTCCGTCTCGGCAATTCGGAGCTGGGCCAATCCCCTCTGGCTGATTATTTCCCCCAGGCACTTCTGTGCAATTTCTGGGGAAAAAGCTACTCTGGCAGGCATGCTATCCTCATATTGGGTCAAGCAGACAAATTCTATTTCGGGCAAATGTTTTCCTCTTTGAAATTTGGCAAACGTCGGAAGGACAAAAGCCTTCGTCAGCTGACGGGCCCGGTCCTCTCTGTAGTTGAAAAAGATTACTGAATCTTTTTCTCTCACGATATCGGCCATCTTTTCCGCATTTGCGATGAAGGTCGGCTCGACGAATTCATCCGTTATGTTTTCTTGATACGAATTCCGGAGTGCCTCGAGAGCGCTATTTTCCTTTTTTCCGGTTCCTTGAGTAAGGAGGTCATATGCTTTTTTTGTCCGATCCCAGTTTTCGTTTCGGTCCATGGCAAAATAGCGGCCGCAAAGCGAAGAAATTCTCCCTATTCCGGTTTCCTTGAGCCGCGATTCGATTTCTTCAACCACCTTTTCCCCGCCTTGGGGCGATGCGTCTCTGCCATCAGTGAATAGATGAAGAAATATTTTCTTTAGGTTTTTGTTTCTGGCGAGTTCGAGAATAGCATAGAGGTGGTCAAGCGAACTGTGAACGCCTCCGCTCGAGGCAAGTCCCATGATGTGGAGGGCGGCGTTGTTCTTCAAGGCGTTTTCCACTCCCGCGAGCAAGGCTGAGTTTTGAAAAAAACTACCGTCCTGAATGGAGAGTGTGATGCGGGGAAGATTTTGGTAGATAACCCTTCCGGCCCCCAAAGTCATGTGCCCTACCTCCGAGTTGCCCATTTCTCCCCAGGGGAGACCGACAGAAATACCCGAAGCCTGAAGAAGAGTTTGCGGGTAACTTCGGATTATTTTGTTTATCGTCGGTGTCTTGGCCTGGGCTATGGCGTTTCCTTCAAAGCTGGGATTTTCGCCCCATCCGTCCAGAACGACGAGAATTGTTGGTTTCATTATTGGAAATAGAAATTATTTTCTTTACCGGCTGTCTCTTTTGCAAATTTTATCACAGAGTGCGCCTCTTTGACAAAGTCGGCGTAATGATCTATTATTGTTTTCGGTAATAAATTATTTGATTCATTGGTAACATAAAGATTAAATCTTTGTTTTAAAATTTGAAATTTTAAAATTAAATTGATTTTTCTTAAAGAAAAAATATGGCTTATCCTTCGGGATGTTATCAACTGAATAGAAGCGAAAAATATGGAACTAAGCATAGGGTTTCTTTTTATTGGAATTTTAGGTTTAGCAATTGGCTCGGTCCTTGGGTATTTCGCCCGTCAGTCAATTGCTAAAAAACAACTTGGGACCGCGGAGGGAAAAGCAAATAAAATGATTGAAGAAGCCAAGGAGAAAGCCGAGGCTGCTCTTTTGGCGTCCAAAAAGAAATCGGTTGAAATTCTGGAAGAAACAAAGGAAGAAGAAAAAAAAAGACAGGAGCAAATATTTAGATTTGAAAAAAGACTGGAGAATCGAGAAGAAACGCTTGACAGGAAATTAGGGGAAGTGGAAGAGGAAAAAAAGCTATTAGTTGGAAAAGTCGAGGAGATTAAAAAAATCAGAAAAGCAGCAGAAAATGCCCGCCAAGAGCAGCTTAAAAGATTGGAAAAAATTGCCAGACTCTCAAGGGAGGAAGCAAAAAAAGTTCTTCTGCAGCTTACGGAAGACCAGAACAAGAAACTCATAGCGGAAAAGATACAGAAAATAGAACAAAGCGGAAGAGAAGGACTGGAAAGAGTTGCCCGGGACATAATGAGTCAGGCGGTTCAAAAATACGCGGGAAGCCACGCCTCCGAAACGACAACTTCCACGGTCACTATCCCGTCTGATGAACTAAAAGGAAGAATAATCGGCCGCGAGGGGCGGAATATCAAGACGCTTGAGAGGCTTACGGGGATAGAAATAATTGTCGACGATACTCCCGAAGCCATAGTTATTTCGGGTTTCAATCCCATCCGGCGTGAAATTGCCCGCCTGGCGCTGGAAAAGCTGGTGGAAGACGGGAGAATTCATCCGACGAGAATTGAGGAAGCCGTTAATTTTGCCAAAACCGAAGTAAACAACAAAATTAAGGAAGCGGGAGAGTCGGCCGCTTATGACGTTGGGGTCGCCGGACTCGATCCGAAACTGATTCAGATTCTCGGGAGACTGCGCTTCCGGACGAGTTACGGTCAGAACGCGCTTTTGCATTCACTGGAAGTAGCCCATCTATCGGGGGCTCTGGCGGCAGAGCTGGGAGCGGATGTCAGTGTGGCTAAAAAGGCAGGCCTTCTGCATGATATCGGTAAGGCAGTTGATCACGAAGTGCAGGGAACACACATCGAAATAGGGATAAACATTTTGAAAAAATTCGGAATCGAGAAAAAAGTCATCGATGCGCTGAAATCGCATCATGAAGATTATCCTTTTGAAACAAACGAGTCTTTGATTGTCGCGGCGGCGGATGCTCTTTCCGCTTCGCGGCCCGGAGCCAGGAAGGACACACTGGAGGATTATCTGAAGCGCTTGACTGATCTTGAAAATGTCGCTCAATCTTTCCGGGGAGTGGAAAAATCCTATGCCATTCAGGCAGGAAGAGAAATCAGGGTTTTTGTCAAAGCGGAGGAGATAGATGACTTGGGCGCGGTCAAAATCGCTCGATCAATTGCAGATAAGATCGAACAGGAGCTGAAATACCCCGGGGAAATCAAAGTGAACGTGCTCCGGGAGACGAGGGCGGTGGAAGTGGCAAGGTGAAATTCCATTTATCAAATTCCAAATGTCAAATAAATTTTATATTTCAATAATCAATGTTAAAAAGTTTGGTTGTTGAGTTTTGATTATTGGTTATTATTTGATTATTGATGTTTGATTCTTGAGGCTTTAGAATGCATTTGCATAACGATCACAAAGGTTATAATATATATTTACCTTTATATAAGCTTAAATATTGGTTAGAAAGCGGGGTGAAATATGGCAACAGATATCAACAAGGAAATATTGGTCGAAATGGCGGCCAACAAAATAGGACAAACTAAAAAAGAAGTGGAAGTGGTAGTCGATGCCGTGGTTGATGTGATAACAGATGCCCTTCATCAGGACCGGAAGGTGACTATCGCCGGCTTTGGAACCTTCAAAGTGACGCATCGGGATGCGCGAGAGGGAATTAATCCTCAGACGAAACAGAGAATAACCATTCCGGCAGTGAATACGCCGAAGTTCACGGCCGGGAAGAGGCTCAAGGAAGCGGTGAGGTCGCAGAAAACACCGCAAATGGAAACTTCCGAACCCGAAATGCAAGACCCCCAATCCCCAATGCAATAGTTTTTGTCTTAAGATGCTTTTCCGCTCTATGTCTTTTTGCCCCGCACCAATTCTGGGAATATTCCTGGCTGCAATAAAAGGAGTAAAGCAATCTCGTTTTTTGTGGTTTCAGTTTCCGTCTATTGGTGTAATTGGTGCGGGTCGCGCGTAGGGCGATTTGTCCAGGAGAATAATCCCCGGGCTACTTGCCGGAGTGTAGTATAACGGTAGTACGCGCGCTTTGGGAGCGCGTAGCCTGGGTTCAATTCCCAGCACTCCGAAATAATCAGAGAAATTTTATTAAGCGAATACGCGGGTGTAGCTCAATGGTAGAGCGCTTGCCTTCCAAGCAAGATACGCCGGTTCGATTCCGGTCACCCGCTT
>CAZFIH010000029.1:0-12254 GCA_964519445.1 uncultured Bdellovibrionales bacterium
TCAAACCTTTTCCAGTCTCACTAGTAGAACTAGTGGATTACCTTAGAATATTTAGCGTCTTCAACCTCTTGTTTTTTGCCACAGAGTTAAAAGGAAACCTATTCGCTCCAATTCGCTTTAATTCGTTCTTAATCCGCGAATCCTTATGAAAGTCGGAATTGTCGGGCTTCCTAATGTCGGGAAGTCGACTCTCTTCAAAGCCCTCACCAAAAATCCGGTGGACATCGCCAACTACCCATTTTGCACCATTGAACCCAATGTCGGGATAGTCAAGATCCCGGACGAGCGGCTTGAAAAATTGGCAAAAATTTCCAAATCGGCGCAGATCATTCCGACCGTTATTGAATTTGTGGATATCGCGGGGCTTGTCAAAGGCGCCGCGGAAGGCGAAGGTCTGGGAAACAAATTTCTCTCCCATATCCGGGAGGTGGACGCGATCGCGCAGGTTGTAAGGGTTTTCGAAGATAAAAACATTACTCATGTTCATGAAAAAATCGATCCTGAACACGACATTGATATAATAAATACGGAATTAATTCTAGCCGACCTTGAAACCGTAAAAAACAGGATGCTTAAATTAGAGAAAGATGCCCGCGGGATGGATAAAGAAGCGGCGATTGCCTTAGAAATCGCCGGCAAAATACAAAATACGCTAGAAAAAGGCGAATTGGCGCGAGAGCTTAAATTGTCAGATGAAGATTTCGAGTCGGTAAGAGACATGCAGCTGCTCACCTGGAAGCCAATAATATATATTTTTAATACAAATAAAGCTTTGCCCGAAAAGCTGGCACGGAAATTTCCTGATTCAGCGGAAATTGACATCAAAATTGAGGAGGAGCTCCTTGAAATGCCGGAAGCGGAAGCAAACGAACTGGGAATGAAATCGAATCTGGATCGGCTTATCTTGAAGTCTTATGAAGTTTTAAATCTAATCACTTTTCTCACTACCGGAGAAAAGGAAACTCGGGCCTGGACAATAAAAAAAGGCTCGACTGCCCCCGAAGCTGGTCGAGCCATTCACACGGATTTCAAAGAAAAATTTATCCGCGCCGACGTCATCAATTGGCAAAAGCTTCTTGAAGCCGGTTCCTGGTCGAAAGCGAGGGAATCAGGCTTGTTGCGAACGGAAGGAAGAGACTATATTGTAAAAGACGGTGATGTGATTGAGTTCAAGATCTAGTTATCGCTGATATATTTCAGCTCCTTTAGTTTTTTTACCATTTCTTTCCCGGCATCTTCGCTGCACTTCCTTAGCTCGTTTAAAATCCTTTTTTCTTCATCAGGGCTAAAATTTTTCATCTTCAGCACCCTGACTAGCTCATGGTTCAAATCTAGTAATTCCCTTGTCTTTCCCGATATATCGCGAAAGATGCCTTCCTGATCCGGGCTCTCAACAAGATCTTCCCTGGGATTAAAGTATCCCTTCGGAATAGCTTTTTCTTTTTTTCCTGCTTCTCCAAATTGCTCTAGTTTGCTCATAATATTTTTCAAGATTGATTATCTTTTTTCTCATAAATCAGCTTGGCAATCTGGTCCTGCCGAGCTTTGATCTCATTGAGGTCCTTGATGGCTTTCAAATAGACCCGCCTCATCCGCTCCAGATCTTTTTTTACTTTCTCTTCGTTGAACATGGTCCAATTCTATCATAATCTTGCCAAAAAAACCATTTTCTGCTAGAGTTTTTATGACAATTAAGAAAGTCCAGATTCTCCCCGCCGCGTGGACAGGGAGAATACATCCGCTCAAGAGGACTTTTCTTAGGCGGAATTTATTATTATAACATGATGCTAATCAACTAATCTCATGCCAATCAACGAATTACTAATCTACGAATAAATATTCGCAATTCGCGGATTCGCATCACACCTTGTGGAATACGAACTTCTTTTCTTCACCTCTCCTGCCAATGAGAGTCAAATTGACGCAATAAAAAAAGAACTGACTGAAATATTGGAAAGTCTCGGAGCCAAGTTTACGGGAGATTTTCAGGACATCGGAAAAAGAAAGTTGGCTTATCCTATCAAGCGCGACACCCACGCTTTTTACAGCTTTATCCGCTTCATCCTCGAGGACGAAAATCGAAACAACATCGGTGAAATCAACCGGCGGATCTCGCTTAACGACAAAATTATCCGGCATATCGTCGTCCGCGCTTCCGAAATCGGAAAGCCTCTCTCTCAATTGCAGACAGAGAAGACTGAAGAGCTGGTCGCCAAAACCGAAAAAAAGAAAAAGGTGGAGAAAAAATCCAAGTCCGCCATAAGCGAACTTGACGATAAATTGAGTGAAATACTGAAAGAAACACCGAGTTGAATTCGATACTAATCAACTAATCCAATGCTAATCAGCGAATCGCCAATCTGCGAATAAATATTCGCAATTCGTGGATTTGTATTTACTCGCGGATTCGCATCACACCTTCATGGCTCTCAACAAAGTTCTTCTCATCGGAAACCTGACCCGCGACCCAGAATTAAGATCGACTTCCTCCGGGCAGTCTGTTTCCAATTTCGGCCTGGCAACAAATCGGGTCTGGAAAAATCCCAACTCTGGCGAACGAAAAGAAGCGGTCGAATTCCATAATATTGTGATGTGGGGAAGATTAGCCGAAATTTCCGGCCAGTATTTGAGAAAAGGCAGTAAAATCTTCGTCGAAGGCCGGCTTCAGACCCGCTCCTGGCAGGATCAGTCCGGAAACAAGAGATACATGACCGAAATCGTAGCTGAAAATATGCAGATGCTGGACCGCAAGCCCCAAAGCGGCGGACAGAGTGAGCCAAGCGGCCAGCAGTTTCAATCGAGATCCCAACAAGCCAACACGCCTAAGCAGGCGGAATCCCAACAACCGGAAGAAATTCCCACTATTCAGATAGACGAAAATCAGGACGAAGTGAAGATTGAGGATATACCGTTTTGAATTATAATGCTAATCAACTAATCGCTAATCTACGAATAGATATAAATATTCGCAATTTGTAGATTAGCATCACATCTGTGAATCAACAAACCCTGTCTCCAATCAAAAAAACTTGCTATTTTTGCTCAAACAACATTGACGCCATTGACTATAAAGATACGCGGCTTCTGCGAAAATTCATGAATTCGCAGGCGAAAATCGTATCGCCGCGCCGCAGCGGAAACTGCGCCAAGCATCAGAGGATGGCTGCCAATACGATCAAACGCGCCCGGGCAATGGCGCTTCTTTCGTATACGATTAAATAACCAATGACCAAAAACCAAATTCCAAATAAATTCTAATTACCGAAATTTCAATGACAAAAAGTGGTCATTGACTGTTGGAATTTATTTGTTATTTGGGATTTGATTATTGGAATTTTTTATGTTGAATCTATCCGACATAAAAACCGGCAAGACTATTTCCTTAAATGATGAGCTTTATATCGTCTTGAATCATCAGCATTCCAAAGTCGGGCGGGCAGGTGCGGTACTCCGAACCAAATTGCGAAATTTGAGAACAGGATCCATTTCCGGCAAGACCTTTCAGGGCGCTGATAAAATCAAGGAGGCGGAAATTGAAAAAACCAAAGCCCAGTTTCTCTATCGGGAAGGAAGCGACTTCTTTTTCATGGACAGCTCGAACTATGAACAATTCTCTCTTCCTCAATCCATACTGGGAGATTCAACGAAATATTTGATTGAGAATACTGAAGTTTCCATTCTCAACCACAATGGCCAGCCTATCAACATTGAGCTCCCCATCAAGATGGCTTTTCGGGTAGTAGAAGCTCCTCCCGCTATTCGCGGAAACACAGCCGACGGCGGTTCAAAGCAAGTCACCATTGAAACCGGCGAAAAAATTTCCACTCCGCTTTTCATAAAAGCGGGAGACTTGATCCGCATAAATACAGAAACAGGAGAATACGCGGAAAGAGCGAAATAGTCTCATGTTTTCAATTTGATAAACGAAAACACACCAGAATCTAGCACACCGGTGTGTTTTTTTATGCAAAAACAACTCATTCCTTCACTTTTCCCTTGACCGCTTTCAGAATATCGGTGAAAATTTTCGGGTTTTCCTTGAGAAACGCTTTTGCCTTCTCGCGGCCGACTCCGAGCTTAGTCTCGCCGAAAGAGAACGAGTTTCCGGTTTTCGAAACTACGCCGTATTTCACCCCGGCATCAAGAAGATCTCCTTCCTTGGAAATCCCTTCGTTATACATTATGTCAAACTCGGCTGTTTGAAAAGGGGGAGCTACTTTGTTTTTGACCACCTTTGAACGCACCCTATTCCCGACGACGGCGTCGCCCAACTTAATCTGAGCCGCCCGGCGAACTTCGATGCGAACCGACGAATAGAATTTGAGAGCCTGTCCGCCGGAAGTCGTCTCGGGATTGCCAAACATTACCCCTATCTTCATTCGGATCTGGTTTATGAAAATGACCGTCACGTTTCCTTTGGCGACGAGAGCGGTGAGTTTGCGAAGAGCTTGGGACATAAGACGGGCTTGGCGACCGACGTGAGTATCCCCCATTTCACCTTCGATTTCCGCCTGGGGAGTGAGCGCCGCCACCGAATCAACCACGATGACATCAATCGCGTTCGAGCGAACCAGCGTTTCAACGATATCAAGGGCTTGCTCTCCTGTATCCGGCTGGGAAATGAGAAGATCATCCATTTTGACACCGATCCGCTTGGCGTAAGCAGGGTCCAGAGCGTGCTCGGCATCCACAAAAGCGGCTGTTCCCTCTTTTTGGGCGTTGGCGACAATATGAAGAGCCAGAGTCGTCTTTCCTGAAGCTTCTGGTCCAAAAATTTCAATAACGCGTCCCCGCGGAACGCCGCCGATGCCGAGGGCGATATCAAGAGAAGGAGATCCGGTGGGAATGGCCGCCACATCCACTCTTTTCACTTCCCCCAGTTTCATAATCGAACCTTCTCCGAAACGATCTTTGATTTCTTTGACCGTTTCTTCAAGAATAACCTCTTTGTTGTCTTTGGTTTCTTTTTCCTTGGCCATAAAAATACTTTACATTTTATAAATCCTAAATTCCAAGCACAAAATCCAAAACAAATCTAAGTAAATTTCCTAAATTCAAAACGTTTTTAATTTCGATCATTCGGTTTTTGGTGTTCATTTTAGGCTTAGATATTGGGATTTGGGGTTTATCAATCACTCACTCGATCCAAACACCACGTCCCTCACAATTCCCGGATCGTCCGCCAAAACCTTTTCTTCGCCTCCATTCAGCCTGATAAAAGTTTGATTGGCCTTCCCGCTTGTGATCCTAATCTCTTTTTCTCCTTTAAACTCCTGTTCGGCCCGGGGAAGCATAGTTCCCGTATATACGAGACTGCCGTCTGCTTCAATGAAAAGCCACGTGGGAAATTCGCCAATTCTTACCGTGATTTTTACTCCGCTTTCCTGTTTTTCATCCTGCTCGCCGCTTACTTCGCCGGCGTGGTTCCCTTGCCCGCTTTCTTCGGCTATTTTCGGAGATTCATAGTCCGACCGGACATTGACTTCCTGGGCAGCCATTTTGTTGAATCGGTTCGTTGCGCTTACGGTGATTTTGTTCATCCCTTCCTGCAGGAGAATATTTTCTCTGAACTCTCCGCTGTCGCTCACTACAACCGGCTGATCGTTGATGGACAGCTTGGCGTCCCTGTCGGTGAAACCGACAATGGTCAGGGAATTCCCGTCAAGGCTGATTTCATTGCTTTCCGGCTGGATGAGGACAAGTCTCGGAACGGCTGCGAAGCGGCCAATTTCCTTGTAAAGATAACCAAATCCGCCGAGAACCACCAATACTATAAAAGAAACAGTGAGAATTTTGGGGGTTATGACGAAGCGGGGAACTTTTTCTTTTTTCTTTTCAGCTTTCTTTTCACCCCCGTTCAGATTGGTTCTTATCTCGCGCTCTCTTTCATATATATTTATGATTTTCTTTGAATCAATGCCAAAATATTCCGCGTAGCTGCGCAAGAAACCCTTAACATATACGTCAGGCGGGAGACTCTCATATCTGCCTTCTTCTATCATTTCGAGATACTTTACTGGAATTCTCGTGTCCCGGGAAACTTCGTGGAGAGTTATTCTCCCTTCGCTCCGGATTTTTTTGAGCTGCTCCCCGAGAGTATAGGAACTGACCTTTTTTTTGGTGAATCCGCGAAACATATGTATGATGCAAATCTACGAATCTGATGCAAATCTACGAATTGCTAATCAACAAATAAATATAATATTCGCAATTCGCAGATTAGCACTTATTAGCGGATTCGCATCACATCCACAATAAAAGCAGGATCAGAACAAGCCTGCTAGATTATTTTTTGTTTTTTGTATTATATCGCACTTACTCTACATTTGCCAACGGTCGCGGACTTTTTGGTCTTGGGGTTCGTCCTCGTATTCAATATCCCCTTTCTGATAACCTTCGTTTCCTCCCTGACCGACAAGAACTTCCCTCGCCTTTGATCCGTCGGCCGGGCCAATAACGCCGTCGGCCTCGAGCAAATCAAGGATTCTGGCCGCCCGGGCATATCCGATTCGAAGGCGCCTTTGAAGCAGCGAAGCGGAGGCTTTTCCGGATTTCGTCACGGTATCCTTGGCTTCTTCATACAGCTCATCCCCCTCGTCGCTTTCGCCCAGAGTGCCGGCACCGGTAAATTTGCCGCCGAGGCTAATCTTTTGCGGGGCGGTCACTTCTTCATTATATTCCACTTCGCCTTTGACTTGGGATTTTATCGATTTGACGACTCTCTTTACTTCAGACTCCGAAACAAACACGCCTTGGATTCTTTTCGGTTTGGGGGATCGAGCCGAAAGAAAAAGCATATCCCCGTTTCCGAGTAATTTTTCCGCCCCGGACATATCAAGAATGGTGCGTGAATCGATTTGAGTGGCCACTTGAAACGCGATTCGCGTCGTGATGTTGGCCTTGATGAGGCCGGTGAGAACTTCAACGGACGGCCGCTGGGTCGAAACGATTAGATGTATGCCCACCGCCCGCGCCATCTGGGCAATCCTGACAATCGCCGCTTCCACATCCTTGGAATGGCTCGCCATAATGTCGGCCAACTCATCGATAATGATCACAATGAACGGCAGGCGCTTCACTTCCTCTTCGCCGATCACTTCTCCTGTTTCTTCGTCAATGATTTCCTTTTTCTCGCCCACCTTGAGCTTGCTGTTATAGGAAAAGATGTCCCGCGACCCGCTGTCCTGAAGCAGTTTATATCTCTTTTCCATCTCTCCAATGGCCCATTTGAGGGCGTTGGCCACTTTCCCGTTGTCTACCACGGTCGGCGTCAGAAGATGCGGTATGCCGTTGAAGGCGGTGAGCTCCACCCGCTTCGGGTCAATGAGAATTAGTTTCAAGTCGTCGGGAGAATTCTGATAAAGCAATGAGGCAATGACCGTGTTGATGCAGACGCTTTTTCCGGTTCCCGTTGCGCCGGCGATCATGAGGTGCGGCATCGTGGCGATGTCGCTCATGTTATAGCTTCCGGCGACATCTTGCCCCAAAGCGATCGTGAGGTTGGATTTTCTCTCAGAAAATACCTGGCTTTCCAATATATCGCGAAGCCGAACAAGATACGGGACTTTGTTGGGCACTTCGATGCCAATGAGCGATTTTCCCGGAATGGGAGCTTCGATCCGTATCGGGTGTTGAGCCAGCGCAAGCGACAGATCGTTGTTGAGAGTAGTGATTTTCGAGAGCTTGATTCCGGCAGCCGGCTTGAAGCAATATTGCGTTACGGACGGCCCGACGCTGATATCTCCAATTTCGACATCGATTCCGAAATTCTTGAAAGTTTCTTGAATTGTCTTGGCGTTCGTTTCAATGTCGCCGGCTTTGGCTTTTCCCGTGGTTTTCTCCAAAAGATCAAGCGGGGGAAACTTCCAGCCAAGCGCGGAAGGCTGATTTTTGGACGCTATTCTTTTCTCCGGAGCTGGTTTCGGTTCCTGCGGTTTTCTTTTGAGTATTTCGCTGATCTTTGCCGCCGTGGATTTACCCGCCATGGCCTCGGCGTCGGCTGGCATTTTTTGATCGGCTATTTCCTCATCCGCTTCTTCCGCGCCCTCTTTCATCCATTCAACCGGCTTCAACAGAGCCCGCAAGGGAACATTCAGGGCAAGGAGGATTGATGCCAGCGCAACCGCAAGAAGCACGATTATCCCCGCCGAGAATCCGAAAAATTTGGAAGCCGGATAGGCCGCCGCCGCGCCCAAATAACCGCCGCCGAAGCCCGCCCCGGCAATCTCAAGCATTTTATCAAGGGGATAAAATATGTGTACTATCCCCAGCACACTGGCAAAAAATAAAGTGAAGCCAGCCGCCACAAAAACGTAATATGATTCCGTGTCGCGGCGGAAATACATGAAGCCGACAATGATCATGAGAACAGGAAGCAAATATCTCCCCATTCCGAAAGCGAGCGACAGCCCTTCATCGAGATAGGTTCCGAACGTTCCGGCTCCGCCGAATAGGCTGAACACGGAAAGGACGGCGAGCGCAATCAAAAAAACAGCCGTGATCGAGCGCTTGGTGTCGGAGCTGATGCCCCTTCTCTTGGACGGCCTCCCCCGACCATTCCCGTTGCCGTTGCCGTTTTCTTTGTTTTTTTTCTTTTTGCGTCGTGCCATTGGGATCTATAATATTCTCTTTTGCTTTGATTTTTTTCCAATCAATTTGTCGATTTGGGCAAGATATTTTGGTACGTCTTTGAGACAGTCTTTCATGGCTTCGTATACTTTTTTTTCGTCAATTTCGTCATATTCATGCGTCAGGCGGTTCCGCAAGCCCGCGGATTTTGCCAATCTTTGGGCAAAACCTTTTTCGAGATATCCCATTTCTCCCATGTCGACGAAAGACGCATGCAAATCAGTTGGAGAATGATCTTTTTCAATTGCCAAGATATGGTAGTTGATATCGATCATCCTGCCGATGATTCTTTCCAGGTATCTTTCCGCCAAGGCTTCGTGTTCGAATTTTTTCAGATATTCCTCCATAGACAAACGACTCAATATCGAGAGAAATTTGAGATCCCGATTAATGAAAGTGATCTTTCTTGTCACCATATTTTCATCAATTGCCATACGTTTTGATGATGTTGCTATTGAGCTGTTTTTCAATCTCAAAATACGGAGCATAATCATGATAACGGCGAAAGGCCAGAAGTTTGAAGCTGAAAAATTCCTTTTCTTTTCCAAAAAGCAAGACGGCGCTTTGGCTAATCTGTTGAAGCAGGAGAGGATTGGCCTTGTTAATGACGGACAAATCCACATTTTCGTGAAAAACTTTCATGAAATCGTTTATGAGATCCACCGATACCTCAAAGGAAACGTCCCTCTTGCCGAGAACAGCTATATCCATATCGCTTTCCGGACGATTTTCACCGGTCGCGAAAGAACCAAAAAGCACCACGAGCTTGAGATCGTGTTTTCTGGCGATTCTGGCCACTTCTCTTTTTTGCTTGGGTGATATCCTCATATGCCTGCTTTACTCGCCCATTTTATCATATCCAGGCAAAGATTTCCAGTTGAGCTCGAAGATGCTTTTGAGCGTCCGGAAGAGCTTCGGACTCTCAATGATGAAACCGATTTTCTCCGCAAACGACATCACGGCAACGCGGTTTTTCCCATAGAGATTGATCTCCACCTCAAAGGGAAATTCTTGAGCCGAAACAATCTTTGTCTTGCGGAGAGATTTCTCGTCAACGCTTTTGTATTGATTCGTTATTTCTTCCGTTCCCGGCGCGATAACCCGCACCCAAATTTTCTTCTCCCGCCTTTTGGGGACATAGTATTTTTCCAGCCAGTCAACGTCAAAACCGGTAATCGCCTCCTGCGAAACCCAGGCCAGAAGCTCCTGATCCGGATAATTCAAAGTATCTTTATAAACCTCTTTGATTCCCTCATCCCCTTCATAAAATCTGATGGTCGGTTTTTTGTCGAGAAGATTCGTAATTGACAAAAGCTCCGGAAGAATTTTTTTAAGTGTTTCCTTCCTTTCATCGAGCTGGCCTTCTATCTTTCGTGGATCTTCAGCCGAAAAAACAACTTTTTTGTTTTTGGCCAATTCGAGCAACAGCTTTTTTTCCTTCAGGGAATCGATAATATCGTAAACAGTTGTCCTTTTCACTCCGGATTTCTTAGAAATTTGCTGAATATTTCCCTCTCCCAGCTCCAAAACAGCCAGATACACTTTGGCTTCTTTGCCGGAAAGCCCTAGTTTTTGGAGGTCGTTGAGTATCATAGGATTTTCACCCCGCACTTTTCGCCGCTATTATTGAGTACTGGCATCGCTTTTTTAGATGTCCATAGGCAGCACCGAATTGTTTTAGTTGCTTTTCTCTATTTGTTGCGTCTTTATTCGATAAATAAGCCTCGTAGCAAACTAATTGCCAATACTTAGCTTTTCGAGTTGAGTAGCATTTTCTCAAATTATGCTCTTTCATGCGTCTTTTTAGGTCGTTTGTATAGCCATAGTAAAAACTATTGATTTTAGGAGCATGGATTAGATAAACATAATACATGGGTTCGATTAGATAAAAGTGCGGGGTATATGTCGGTCTTTAGGTCATCATTTATAGTCTAGCAGGAAAACTATATTTTGTCAATTTATAAGCTATAATTTTAATATTTACGGCGTTTCATGCAATTTATATTGACCCATTTATTGACATATTGTTCCGAAAATGCTATACTCACCCGTCAAGCTGAAGAAACGGCTTGGCCAACGAAACAGAAGAGAGTTCTTTGATTGAGTTAAAGAAAAAGTCCCGAAACCGCGAATATTAGGGAATTCGCGTCTAGGGCTTTAAATGGCCACGAAGCAGAGGGAATACCAAAGTCCTGTGAATATCCATAAAGAAAGAAGAGAGAGGTTTCAGGAAAGGGAAAACAAAACTGCTTCACCTATTGGTAGCCATGCTAATAGTAATAAGTGGTTCATCGGCCCGATCCGTCGGACCGATGGTCAGGCTTATTTACCCCGCACCAACTCTAGGCATTTGCGTCAATATAGCAAATAGAAAGGCGCAGCCGTTTCGCAAAAGAGGCATAGCAGTAGAAAAAACATGAATGGAGTTGGTGCGGGGTTACAGGCCTAATTAAAAATTCAATACGAGAAGAGAGTTGAAAAGTGCCAGTGAGTTTGGCAAGTGATTGTGATTTTTACTCTCTTCTCTCACAATCCCCGACTCACTGGCATTTTTGTGGAGACAATAAAGAAAAGTCGAACTCTAGGCGAAGCCGATAGTTCGGCTTTGAAATAAGTTTGGTTTTAATGGAAAAGCCGAGCTTTGGATAAATAAGCTCCTTGAAAACCGAATAAAAAAACTGCATCAGTAAACTGGTGCAGAATCTCGAATGAGGCAAATTGGAAGTTATTGCGCAAGAATTTTGTCGACTATCTTCTCAAGCTCCGGAAGATCGTCTTTACAGGTGCTCCAGACGGTTTCCGGATTCACGCCGAAGTATTCATGGATAAGAAAGTTTCGCATGTCGATCATATTCCTCCATGGAATATCCGGATATTTCGCGCGAAGTTCAGGATCAAGATTATTAGCCGCTTCTCCGATGATCGCAAGCTGACGAACTACGGCATCAGCCATCATATTATTTTGAGAGAAAACTGCATAGTCAACATCTCCCATATATTCCCGTATGGCGACAATCGCATCTCTAATGTGATTGAGATAGACTTTATCCTTCATATACGGTCTCAGCGCTACGGATTACCTCATCGCGAAAATACTTGCTCAAGGCGGGAGGGGTAACGAGATCAACATCTCTTTCAAGTCGTTCCTTGAAATGGCGGTATATTTCAGCCAGCTTGAAAAATCCGACGCTGGCTTTTGGCTTGAATTCAATCAGAATGTCCACATCGCTGTCGGATCTGGCGTTTTCGTGAAGATAAGATCCAAAAAGAGAGACTCTTTTGATTTCACTCTTGTGCGGGTCAAGTTCGATGGTTTCTCTTATTATCTTTTTGACTTCTTCTTTATTCATACCTGAAATATACCATAATCCACATTTCCGTCAAAGATAAATAATATCCAGCTTGCCCCGCACTAATCCCAACCGACTTATTTAATAAACCACGCACATAGGGAGAAACGGCTTCGCCTTTAGGCTGAAGATAATCAAAGTGGTTGGATAGGATTAGTGCGGGGCTTGCCTCATTCGAGAAAAGAAGAAAAGTCGAACTCTGGGCGAAGCCGATAGTTCGGCTTTGAAAAAATAAAGTTCATTGAAAATTGAATACGAAAAACACGGCGAAGCCGC